>NZ_MIFU01000077.1:0-95696 GCF_001855215.1 Pseudomonas sp. 06C 126
GGCAGACTTGGACGCGGCAAGAGCCGCATCCAAGCTTCAAATGTGTAAACGATGTCCCCGGTTTCAGATGTAAAGGATGTCTACGGTTCTACACCCCCGTTGGGCTGCGAAGCAGCCCCAAAACCTGCTATCTCGGTCTATCTGATAGACCTGGGTGAGGCTTACTGGGGCTGCTTCGCAACCCAGCGGGACAAGCCCCCTCCCCACAGGGGCAGGCAGTGGGAAAAATCTTTAAATGGGCTTTGGAAAAGTTCCGATCCCCGAATTGTTTTACCCTCGGGCTTTCGCTCCTGTGAAGGCCAACGTCATGACCCGTAACCTGCGCCGTGTCCTGTGCATCAGCCTGCTGCTGCTGCTCTCGCCCCTGGCAGTGGCCAGCACCGTTCTGGAAAACCCCCACTGGCGCGTCGAACTCGACGCGGCGACCCTGGCCGTGCGCGTGACCCCGGCGGGCGGCGAACCGGTGCAAGCCGCCAGTGGCGTGGCGGCCCATCAGGTCAGCCGGTTGAAACAGTCCAAGCAACAGGCCAATTGGCAATGGGACAACGGCGCCTATCGCCTGAGCGCGACACTGGATCAGCGCGACCTGATTCTCACCGTCACCGCACGCGAGGCCGCGGAGCTTGAGCTTATCCGCCAGCCCGCCAGTGCCATGGGCAATGGCTTGATCTGGCCGTTGGCCGAGGGGCATTACATCCCTGCTGGCAATCGTCTCTGGCAGGACTTCCTGCTTGAGCAGGGCGACGTGAACAGCACCCAGGACCTGAGCCTGCCGTTATGGGGCGTCGACCATGGCCGCTTTACCCTCAACTGGCTTTTGACCAACCCCTACAACAATCGCTTGCAGTGGCAGGCCGAGGGCTCGCGCCTGGGCTTGTCGCTGCGCCATGAATTCACCGCCCTGGACCCCACCGCGCCCATGACCTTGCGTCTGAACCTGGGCGAGGCCGACTTGCTGGCCGGCGCCAAACGCTATCGCCAATGGCTGATAGAGCAGGGGCGCTACGAGCCTTTGGCAGACAAGCTGCAACAGATCCCCGCCGGCAAAAAACTGTTGGGCGCCAGCCATGTGTACCTGTGGGGCAATGACCTGCTGGGCCTGGGCGATGTGCGCGATTGGGCGCAGTTACGCACATTGCTGCGCGCCCCTGACGGGCTGGGCGCGCAACTCAATGGCCTGCTGGACCCGCAAGCGGCGCAGGTGGTGCAAGTCACCCTGCCGTTTCTGGACCGCTATCAGCAAGGCGTGCTGCTCAGAGGGCTTAACGCGGCGCTGAACAAAAAGGCGCGGCTGAACTGGCAGGCCCAGGTGCAGCCCGATATGCAGGCACTCGTCGCCGGCTACGGCGCAGTCCGTGAGGAACTGGCGTTGGCGTTTGCCAGCGCCTTGAACTCCCCCCCTCAAGCCTGGGGCAGCACGTTGTCGACAGCCACGATAAAGACCCTGCAGGACAGCGGCCTGCAACGCCTGCTGTTGACCCTGGGGGAGGGCTGGGAAGGCGGGCTCTGGCATCCCGAGGCGGTGCGCAAGGGGGTCGAGGCCGGATACTTGATGGCGCCCTATGACTCTTATGAAACCGCGCTGGCGGATAGCGAAAACCCCGATTGGATCACCGCGCACCTGGGCAGCCGCGCCTACCGAGACTGCGCGATCATGCTCAAGAACGGCCAGCTCAAGACGGGTTTCCAGAAATCCGGGCACTACACCGACCCGCGCTGCGTGCGCCCGTTGCTGCAGGCACGGGTGACAGCGGTGCAGGCCGCGGCCGGTTTCAATGCCTGGTTTCTCGATGCCTATGCCACCGGCATGCTGTTTGACAGCTACCGCTCAGTGCTGGGTATGACCCAGGCGCAGAACGCTGAAGGCAATGTCGATGCGGCACGCTGGATCGGCAGCCACCTCCAGGTGCCGGTGGGCTCCGAAGACGGCAACGCCACCACCGCCCGGGGTGTGTTGTTCGCCCATGGCATGCAGACGCCGGTCATGGGCTGGGGCGACCGCGAGATGACCCAGGACAAACAATCGCCTTACTACGTTGGGGCCTGGTACCCACCGGAACAGCCAGCGGTATTCTTCAAGCGTGTGCCACTCAAAGAGCCGCTGCGCACCGTGTACTTCGCCCCGGCGATGCGCCTGCCGTTGTATCAGGCGGTCTTCCATGGCTCGGTCATCACCACCCATCACTGGCTGTTCGACAGCCTGAAACTGAGCAATGTGCAGGCGCAGAACGAGCTGACCCAGCTGCTTTACAACGTGCCGCCGCTCTATCACCTGAGTGCCGCTACGTTGAAGCAGCGCTTGCCAATGATCCAGCGCCAGGATGGGTTCTTTCGCCCATTGCATGAGCGCCTCGCGACCCAGGCACTGACGGATTTCCGCTGGCTGAGCAGCGACCGGCTGGTGCAGCAGACGACCTTTGCCGATGGCACGCGGTTGGTGGCCAATTTTGCGCAGGAGCAAAGGGACGGATATGCGGGGCGCAGTGTGACGGCGTTGGTGGTGGGGGCAGGGCCGGTGGTGTATCAGGTGGATTAGCGGTGTTCTTGAGTCCATCGCGGGCAAGCCCGCTCCTACAGGGGAATGCATTCCAATGTGGGAGCGGGCTTGCCCGCGATGGCGTCAGTTGCCTCCCCGCCGAGATTGAACTATCAAATCGACAACTTGCTGGATAGTCGTGATGTGATCCCAATCATCCTGAGTTGCCTGCAATTTGAATTGCCATTTGATCTGCATGACAAAGCAGGTCAGATCTTCATCAATGATCTTAAAGTCGTGGATGAAGTCCGTTTGTTCTGTCACTTGGCTTAGGTCGATAAAGCCAATGATATCGACGAAAAGCCGGATCACTTTTTCACTGATCTCGGCCCTGGTCAGGTTACTTTCCATTTCTTGCCTCATAGGCACACTTACCAATACTAATAAGATCAAAAACAGCCAAACCTGCAGCAACGAAGGGAATGCCTCGCCCGAGAATGCCAAATACCCGGACGGTACCAAAAGTAGCTTTCGCCATGCTGGCCAATGTCGGCTGCCTGATCAGTGTCCGAGGGGAAAAGCGCATTCCAATAAGGCTAGCCAAGTTTGTTGTTTTGCTGGAGCCAACGTGAACCCAGGTTCCCACAGCAATTTTGCTGATAGGTATGCCCGCCATGCCGGTTATAACCGTTGCTGCTGTCAAACCGTAGTGTTGCTGTGTGCATTTCCAGAGCTCTTCAAAAGTAGTGTTCGGTACAGAAGAGTCGGCATGGGTGGGTGTGAGTAACTTGTACTTGGCGCCATGGGTCCAGCCTGGTGTATTAGGCAAAACCATGACTGCCGGGCAGCTTGTCATCGTATTTCCCAGATGAAATGCCATGCTGGCAGTCGAGCCGAAATCTATGCCATTTCGGTCTAGCTCAAGTTGGCTTCGCATGATTGCCGCATGAAGATCGCTTTCCTGCATGACGTAATCCCTGTTCGTAAATGACAGGCGAGATGTTATGTCGCAGCAAGGGATGAATAGGCGGGAGAGAGGTAAATCCGGAAGTGTCCGACGTGACATTAGGGGCGAGCTTACTGACTATTCAGAAAGTCGGTAACAGCCTCGACTTGCCCGCGATAGCATCCGCTCAGACAACCCCAACCTTACGCCACACACTGGCCAACCAAGGCTGTTGCTCGCGCGGCAGGCCTGCTGGGCGATAGTAGTGCTCCAGCTCCTCAAACCCCGCCGTCGTCAGCAGCCCCTGCCAGGCCGCAAGGTCGTGGTACGAGCCATACCGCGGCCCGTTCCAGCCCTCCTGGTTTTCCCCTCGGGGGTTGGAGCTGAACAAGACGCCACCCGGCTTCAACGCCCCATGCAGCTGCCTGAGAATGCGCGGCAATTCCTGCTTGGGAATATGAAACAGCACCGCATTGGCAAAGATCCCATCGAACCGCCCGGCCGGCAGGTCGAGTTTGAGGAAGTCCTGGTGCAGTACCTCGCAGCCGCTGTCCTGGCGCGCCATCTGTGCAAACCGCTCGGCGCCGTCGAGCCCGACGGCGATATGTCCCAGGCGGGTAAATGTCTGCAAATCGCGCCCCGGCCCACAGCCGAAATCCAGCACGGTAAACGGTGCATCACCCTGGATATGCCGCAGCAACGCGTCGATGTTCTGGCTCACATCATGGTCGCGGGTGCCTTCGCGAAAATCCTCGGCCACCTGGTTGTAGTGGCCCAGGGTGGTGGAAGTAATCTGGTGGAGGTCGTCGGGGGCGAGTTTCATGGCAGTCGGCACCAGGGCAAAGAGAGGTGCCGACTATACCTCAGCGCTTGTTGAGCCCGCGCGCCAGGCGATCGCCGCCCAGTTGGATCACCGCCACCAGAATCACCAGCAGCACAATCACCGTGAGCATGATCTGGCTGTCGAAGCGTTGGTAGCCGTAGCGGTAGGCGATGTCCCCCAGGCCCCCGGCGCCAATCGCCCCGGCCATGGCCGAGGAGTTGATCATGGTCACCAGGGTAATGGTGAACCCGCCGACAATCCCCGGCAGCGCTTCCGGCAACAGCACATGCCAGACGATATGCCAGCGCCGGCAGCCCATGGCCTGCGCCGCTTCGATCAGGCCGTGGTCGACTTCACGCAGGCTGACTTCGGCGATCCGCGCAAAGAACGGCGTGGCGGCGATGGTCAGCGGCACCACGGCTGCCCACACGCCATAGGTGGTGCCGACGATCAGCCGGGTGAAGGGGATCAGCGCCACCATCAGAATCAGGAACGGGATGGAGCGGAACAGATTGACGAACGCCCCCAGCACCCGGTTCAACGCTGGGGCCTGGTAGATGCCGCCCTTGTCGCTGGTCACCAGGAACACCGCCAGCGGGATCCCCACCAGCAACGCGATCAACGATGACACGCCCACCATCAACAAGGTGTCGATGGCGCCCTGCAATAAACGATCAAACCACATAACCCAGCACCTCGACCTGTTGTGCCCAGCGCGTGGCGCGGGTGCGTAATGTGTCGGCGTCCAGGGTTGAGCCCGTCACCGCCAGCAGCAATTGCCCCAGGGCGTGGCCCTGGATGCGTTCGACCCCACCTTGCAGCAGGCGCACGCGCCCACCCAGGGCGCTGAACAGCGCGGCGAGGTCCGGTTCATCGGCACTGGCGCCGGTGAACTGCAGGCGTAGCACCACCGCCGCATGCGCCGACTGCGGCGTGGCCTGCAGGCGTTTTTGCAGCTCATCGGGCAAGCCGTGTTGCAGGGGCGCCAGCAGGGTTTTGCTGACCTCGTGCCGAGGGTTGCCAAACACCTCCCACACCGGGCCTTGCTCGACGATCCGCCCATGTTCGAGCACCACCACGCGGTCGCAGATTTCGCGGATCACGGCCATCTCATGGGTGATCAGCACGATGGTCAGGCCCAGGCGCTGGTTGATCTCGCGCAACAGGCCGAGGATCGACTGGGTGGTTTCCGGGTCCAGGGCCGAGGTGGCTTCGTCGCACAGCAGGATCTGCGGGTCGTGCACCAGCGAGCGGGCGATGCCCACCCGTTGCTTCTGGCCGCCGGACAACTGCGCCGGGTACGCCTTGTGCTTGTCCTGCAAACCGACCAATTCCAGGAGCTCACGCACTTTTTGCTCGCGCTGTGGCTTGGGCACACCGGCCACTTTCAGCGGCAGTTCGACGTTCTGCCACACGGTCTTGGCCGACATCAGGTTGAAGTGCTGGAAGATCATGCCGATGCGCCGCCGCAGGGCCACCAGGCGGTCTTCGTCGAAGTCGCCGATATCCACCTGGTCGATCAACACCCGGCCGCTGCTGGGTTGTTCCAGGCGGTTGATGGTGCGGATCAGCGACGACTTGCCAGCGCCGCTGCGGCCGATGATGCCGAACACTTCGCCGCGCTGGATCGCCAGGTCGATGCCTTGCAGCGCGTGCACCGTGCCGTCATAGGTTTTGCCCAGGTTGATAAAACGCACATGGGCGTGGTTCAAGTCCGGATGCAGCTCTGTCTGCCGGGCGTCCGCGGGCGGTGTGCCGAGGTCGCGCAGTTGGGCGTTGGCGGCGCTCATATTCAGCCTTCCCAGCCGACTTGGTAGAGCTTGCCCAGGGATTTATCCAGGGCTGCGCGGACCACCGGCGAGTGCTGGTAGATCTCGACGAACTTGATCACCCGTGGGTCGCTGGTGCCTTTGGGCTGGGTCACGAACTGGATCACGTATTCCGGGTGGTCGAGGCCGTCGAACAGCAGCGCCGACTCGGCATTGAAGGTCTTGGACAGGCGGATATAGGCCGGGTAGCCCTGCACCAGGTCGGCATCGTCATAGGCGCGCACCAGCTGCACCGCTTCGACTTGCAGGATTTTGATTTTTTTCGGGTTGGCGACGATGTCTTCTTCGGTGGCCTTGTAGCCCACGCCCGGCTTGAGGGTGATCAAGCCTGCCTTGGCCAGCAGTTGCAGGCCGCGCCCGCTGTTGATCGGGTCGTTGGCGATGGCCACGCTGGCGCCTTGGGGCAGTTCATCGAAGCTTTTGTATTTTTTCGAGTACAGGCCCACGTTGTTGATGATCCCGGGCTTGAACGGCACCAAGTCAAAACCGGCAGCGGCCTTGGCGTTTTCCAGGAACGGGATGTGCTGGAAGTAGTTCACGTCGATATCGCCGGCGGCGAGGCTGACGTTGGGCGCGATCCAGTCGGTGAACTCCACCAGCTCGACTTTCAGGCCCTGCTTGCCGGCCTCTTCGACGGCGGCCTCCAGGGGAATGGCGAAGGCGGCCGTGGTGCCGACTTTGAGCGGCGCATCGGCGGCAAAAACCGCCGAGCTGAACAGGCCGAGGGCCAGGGCCAGTGCCTTGACTGGGTGGGAGAGCAGTGTTTTTTTCATCATTGATATTCCAAATGTAGGAGCGAGCTTGCTCGCGAAAAACCTGAGGGCGCCTCGGGGAATCAGATACCCCGCGTTATCGTTAACGATTTTCGCGAGCAAGCTCGCTCCTACAGGGGTTAGTGGCGGTAGGTGGAGCCGGTGTGTTGTTCGGGTAAGCGGGCATCGCGGTGGAACACTTTTTCGCGCAGTGTCCCGGTCTCATAAGCGGTCTTGTACGACCCACGCTTTTGCAGCTCGGGAATCACCAGATCAATGAAGTCCACATAGCTCTCCGGCGTCACAATGCGCGTCAGGTTGAAGCCATCCAGGCCGGTCTCGGCGATCCAGGACTCCAGCTCATCGGCCACCTGCGCAGGCGAACCCACCAGGGTGATATAGCGCCCGCCCAAAGCGTGCTGCTCCAGCAGTTTGCGACGGGTCCAGTCGTTGTTTTGCAAGGCCTTGGTGGCTGACTGGATGGCGTTGCTCTTCACGTATTGGATCGGTTCATCCAGTTCGTATTGCGAAAAGTCGATGGCGGTAGACGCACTGAAGTGCGCCACGCCGGCTTCGGCACTGGCGTAGCTCAGGTACTCGGCATGCTTGGCCCAGGCCAGTGCCTCGGTGGCGCCGACAATCACGTTGAGGCCCATGAACACCTTGATGTCGTGCGGGTTGCGCCCGGCCTCGACCGCGCTGGCGCGCACCTTGTCCACTTGCACCTGGGTCGCGGCCTTGTTCTGCCCGCTGATAAATACACACTCGGCATGGCGCCCGGCGAACAGCAGGCCGCGCTCCGAGCTACCGGCCTGGAACAGCACCGGCGTGCGCTGCGGCGAGGGCTCGCAGAGGTGATAACCCTCCACCTGATAGAACTCGCCATGGTGCTCGACCTTGTGCACCTTGCCCGGCTGGGCATAGATGCGTTGTTGCGGGTCGTTGAGTACCGCGTCGTCTTCCCAACTGCCTTCCCAGAGCTTGTACAGCACCTCCAAGTACTCGTCGGCCTGGTCGTAGCGCCGGTCATGCTCGACCTGTTCGGTGAGGCCCATGGCCTTGGCGGCGCTGTCCAGGTAGCCGGTGACGATGTTCCAGCCCACCCGGCCACGGCTCAGGTGATCCAGGGTGGACATGCGCCGGGCGAACAGATACGGCGGCTCATAGGTCAGGTTGGCGGTCAGGCCGAAACCCAGGTTCCTGGTCACGGCGGCCATGGCCGAGACCAGCAGCAGCGGGTCGTTGACCGGCAGTTGGATGGACTCCTTGAGCGGCACGTCGACCGAGCCTTGATAGACGTCGTACACGCCAACGATATCGGCGATAAACAAACCGTCGAACAGGCCACGCTCCAGCAGTTGCGCCAGTTCAGTCCAGTATTCGAGGGTTTTGTACTGGGTCGAGGTGTCCCGTGGATGGGTCCACAGGCCGTGGTTGATATGCCCGATGCAGTTCATGTTGAAGGCATTGAGCAGGATCTTTTTCTTCGCCATCAGATGGTCCCCCGCAGTGGCGGGTTTTCATCGTTGAGGTAGTAATTGCCCACCGCGTGGTACTTCCAGCGCACCGGGTCGTGCAGGGTATGCACCCGGGCGTTGCGCCAGTGGCGGTCCAGGCCATGTTCGGCGAGGGTCGCCTGGCTGCCGGCGAGTTCGAACAGGGTGCTGCCGGCGGCCAGGGAAATCTCGGTGCTCAGGGCGCGTACTTCGGCCACGGCAATCGAGGCCGCCGCGACGGTTTGCGCGGTGCTGTCGGCCTGGGCGCGGTCGAGGAATTCGCCGGAGCGCTCCAGCAGGGCTTCGGTGGCGTGCAGGCGCACGCTCAGGTGGCCGAAGCTCTTGAGGGTCAGTGGGTCTTCACTGGCCTTGTCGTTGCCCGAGTCGATCCACGGCCGGGTCTTGGTGCGCACAAAATGCAGGGCATCTTCAAAGGCCGCGCGGGCGATGCCGGTGTCGATGGCGGCGTGGAGGATCTGGGCCAAAGGGCCCACGGTGGTCGGGCGCTCGAAGGCGCTTTGGAACGGGATCACGTCTGCGGCCTCGACCCATACGTTGTCGAACACCACCGAGCCGCTACCGGTGGTGCGCTGGCCAAAGCCGCTCCAGTCGTCGATCACCGTCAGGCCCTGGCTGTCGTGCGGGACAAAGGCCAGTTGCTGCACGCCGTGCTCGTCCACCACCGATGTGGGAATGCGCTGGGCGTAGATCGCGCCGGTGGCGTAGAACTTACGGCCACTGATACGAAACCCGTCGCCGTCACGGGTAATCGCGGTCACCCGGTCATGGGCGGTCTTGGTACCCAGTTCCGCCAGGGCATTGCCAAAGCGCTGGCCGGCCAGGACTTCGGCGTACAGGCGCTGTTGCTGCGCCGGGCTGCCATTTACCCGCAGCACTTCCAGGGCATAGAAATGGTTCTGCGGGATCTGCCCCAATGAGGCATCGGCCTGGGCAATCAGGGCGATGACCTTGGCCAGGGTGACGTTGGATACGCCAGCGCCGCCGTAGGCCTTGGGCGCGCTGATGCCCCACAGGCCGGAACGGGAAAAGGCTTCCAGTTCGGCGAGCGGCAGGCGCCGTTCGCGGTCGCGCAGGGCGCTGTCACGGCGAAAGTCTTCGGCCAGGTCGCTGGCGACAATCAGGGCTTGTTCATCGCTGGTGATGACCGCGACGGGATGGGAAAGCGTCATGTTTTTCTCCAGAGGTCTGGTCGTCAGATCCAGGAATGCCGGGCCGGCAATGTTCCATTGAGGTGCCAAGCGCCCACCGCGTGATATTTCCAGCGCACCGGGTCGTGCAGGGTGTGTACCCGGGCATTGCGCCAGTGGCGGTCGAGGTTGAATTCGGCGAGGGTGGCGCGGCTGCCGGCCAGTTCGAAGAGCTTCTCGCTGACCAGCAACGAGACTTCGGTGGTCAGCACCTTGGCTTGGGCCACGGCAATCGAGGCCCGGGCGGCGGAGTGCTCGGTGATGGGCGCGGCGCTGACCTGGTCCAACACTTGGCCGGCCTTGCGCAACAGGGCTTCGGCGGCGTGCAGCTCGATTTTCAGTTTGCCGATATCGGCAATCACGTAGAGGTCATCACTGGCCCGCTCGACCTTGGCGTCGATCCAGGGTCGTGCGCGCTCACGCACGAAGCTGATGGTGTCGTCGAGGGCGCCGCGGGCGATGCCGGCGTCGATGGCCGCCTGGATCAATTGCGAGACCGCGCCCTGGATGCCCGGGGTTTGCCCCAGGCGCCAGGTCGGCACCACCAGGTCGACGTCTACCGGCACATTGTTGAGCAGCACGGTGCCGCTGGCGGTGGTGCGTTGGCCAAAACCCGACCAGTCATCGACGATGCGCAGGCCCGGCGTGCCCCGTCGCACAAACGCCATGACCTGGCGGCCTTCGTCATCCAGGGCCTTGACCGCGACCCAATGGGCGAACAGCGCGCCGGTGGAGTAGAACTTCTGGCCGTTGATGACAAGGCCGTCACCCTCGGCGCTGATCCGCGCCTTCAAATCCAGGGTGTTTTTGGTGCCGCGTTCCGGGCCGCCGTTGCCGATGCGCCAGCCATCCAGCACGCTTTGGAACAGCTGTTTTTTCTGCTCTTGGCTGGCCGCACCTTGCAGCACGTGCAAGATGCCGAAGTGATTCTGCGGGATCTGCCCCAGGGCCGGGTCGGCGGCGCTGATAATGGCGAACACCTCGGCCAGGGTCACGAACGACACTTGTGGGCCACCGTATTCGCGGGGGATGGAAATACTGCCCAGGCCACTGCGGGTGAACTGTTCGAGTTCGGCCCAGGGCAATTTGCGCTGGCGGTCGCGCAACCCGGCTTGCAGGCGGGCAGCCTGGGCAAGCTCGTGGGCGGCGGCGAGGGCTTCACTGTCGTTGCGCAGCACCTTGGCGGGCAATAGCAGCGGGGCGATATCCAGATCGCTCTGGAGGGGCGATTGCGCCAAGTTAGACATCGGTGCGCCCCTGCGTGGCTACACGTAATGCCCTGGCGTTGTGCACCGGGGTAATTTTGACCATACCTACCTCACATCCGTGGAAAGCTTAAAAATCAGGAATGTCCGGTGGTCCGGTGTATATACCCTAAGCGTGTTTATTTTTTAAATAAACTAACTTTTAGGAATATGCATAGAAGGTCTGTCACCCCGGCTCGCAAGGCGAGCCAGGACGCCGTGGCTGGTACACCGATGGATGGCCGGCCGGGCCATGGGCCTGGGCCTGGCCGATGCTCACGGTGCGTGGCGGGGCCCAGCGGGAGTTGTTGCCCACACGGTCGATCACGCAGTAGGTGACCTCCTGGCGTGCATCGTCGCCCGCGTCGAGGATCAGCGCCGAAGGCACCCAGACATGCACCGGCCGGCCCACCTCATGGGCCTGGATGGGCGGCAGGTCAAGGCGCGCGTCGCCCCAGCGCAGGGTGATTGCATCGCCGGTGGCCATGTTCAGGTAGGGTTCGATGATCAACGGCACGCCCCGGCGGATCTGGCTGGGGTTGACGCCATGGCGGCGAATGGTTTCCGGCAGGCCGACCGGGGCCAGGCTCTGGTTTTCTTCACCACACAGCACCGATGGCTGGCCGCCAGGGCACGCGGTCTTGACCTGCACGCGGGTGATCAGGGAGCGCGCCGGGCCGCGCCCCACTTGCATGACCCGGTAATGAATCCGTGCGGCGCCATTTTGCACAAAACTCTCGGGCACCCGCAGGCTGCTGGGCTGGCCGATATCGGCGGCGCCTACGCGCTTGGAGGCGGCAAAGCAGTTGTTCCAGAACAGCTCGATCAGGTCGCCCTTGCCCATGTTTGGGTAGGGGGCGATATCGACCTGCAAATGGGTGGCGGCGTGCGCATTGATACCTTGTTTGAGGGCCTGGGGCACTGTCGGCGCGGCGAACATGGCCAGGGGGGGAAGGTGCTTCATAAATAATCTCCTTGATGCAGCCAGCAGCGATCGTTCCGAGCCCCGGAGGGGGGTTCGAAAGGAACGATTTTTTTGAAAAGCCAGGATAGGATCCAATCCTCTGGGCCTTAGATAAGAGGGTTGGCCAGGGGGCGTCAATGGCGGCAAAAGGCTAAACGGCGGGTTTGGGATTATTCAGATGGGTCTGACTGGGAGGGGGTGTAAAGGCGGGTTTGGGTAGGGTGCTTTTCTATGTGATGAGCGCCGATCCCTGTAGGAGCGAGCTTGCTCGCGAAGAACGTCAACGATAACGCGGAGAATCAAATTAACCGTGTCGTCTGGGCGTTTTTCGCGAGCAAGCTCGCTCCTACAGTGAGTGGGGGGTTAGTGGGTGAGGAATTTGCTGAGGAACTGCCGGGTCCGTTCTTCCCTGGGGTTGGCAAACAGCGCCTTGGCTTCGCCTTGCTCGACGATCACGCCCTTGTCGAAAAAGATCACCCGGTTGGCCACGTCCCGCGCAAAACTCATTTCGTGGGTGACGATGACCATGGTGCGGTTCTCTTCGGCCAGGCTGCGGATGGTCGCCAGTACTTCGCCCACCAACTCTGGGTCGAGGGCCGAGGTCGGTTCATCGAACAGGATGACTTCCGGTTCCATCGCCAAGGCCCGGGCAATAGCCACCCGTTGCTGCTGGCCACCGGACAGGCGCCGGGGGTAGGCGTCCTCTTTGCCCGCCAGGCCAACCTTGGCCAGTAGAGAGCGACCGAGGCGGTCGGCGGCTTCGCGTGGCATCTTCTTGACCACCAGCGGCCCTTCGATGACGTTTTCCAGCGCGGTGCGGTGGGGGAACAGGTTGAAGTTCTGGAACACAAAGCCCACATGCTGGCGCAGGCGCCGCACCAGGCTTTGTTGCTGGTTGAGCGGACGGCTGCCGTCGATCTGGATGTCGCCGACCTTGATCCGGCCGCTGGTGGGTTCTTCAAGGAAGTTCAGGCAGCGCAGGAAGGTCGTCTTGCCAGACCCACTGGGGCCGATGATGGCGACGACTTCGCCTTCCTTGACCTCCAGGTCGATCCCGTTGAGCACCACTTGGCCCTTGAATTGTTTGGTCAGTTTTTCAACCACGATCATGCGTCAAGACTCCAGGTCATGCCGGTTGACCCGGTCTTCCAGGCGATTTTGAAAATGCGCCAGGATGCTTGCCAGGACCCAGTAGATCAGGGCCGCGGACAGGTACATGGTGAAAATTTCAAAGGTGCGCGCAGACACCAGTTGGGCCTGGCGGAACAGTTCGGGCACCTGGATAGTGGCGGCCAGCGCCGTGTCCTTGACCAGCGAAATAAAGCTGTTGCCCAAAGGCGGCAGGGCCGTGCGCATGGCCTGCGGCAGGATGGCCCGGCGCAGGGTTTGCGCGCGGGTCATGCCGATACTGGCGGCAGCTTCCCACTGGCCACGTTCGATGGAGCCGATGGCGGCGCGCAGGATTTCACAGGCGTAGGCGGCCATGTTCAGCGAAAAGCCGATCATCGCCGCCGGGATCGGATCCAGCTCGATCCCCACTTGCGGCAAGCCGTAGTAGATCAAAAACAGCTGTACCAGCAACGGCGTGCCGCGAAAGAACGAGACGTACACCCGGGCGGTCCAGCTCAAGAGCTTGAAGCGCGACAGGCGCATCAAGGCCAGGCCGAAGCCCAGCAGCAAGCCGAAAAACATCCCGCCGAGGCTGAGGATCACCGTGTAGTACGCGCCCTTGAGCAGAAAGGGCGCGGAGTCGAGCGCGAGTTGGAAACCTGCTTCCATTATTGAGTGACGTCAGCGTTGAAGTATTTCTCGGACAGCTTCTTCAAGGTGCCGTCGGCGCGCAGTTTGTCGAGGGCCTGGTTGACCGCTTCAAGCAGCTCAGGCTCGCCTTTGCGCAGGGCAATCCCGGCTTCCTGGCGGGAGAAGGCTTCACCGGCAGCGGCGGTGTCCGTGACTTTCTTCGCATACTCCAGAGCCGCCAGGCGGTCGATCAGAATCGCGTCGATACGGCCGATGCGCAGGTCCTGGAACTTGGTCGGGTCGTCGTTATAGGTCTTGATGATGGCTTTGGGTTGGTTGTCCTTGAGCCATTGTTCGTAGTTGGTGCCCAGGCCTACCCCGACTTTCTTGCCGGCCAGGTCATCGGCGGTCTTGATGGTGTCGACGTTTTTCGCCAGGGTCAGGGCCTGGATCCCGGAGACGGTGTAGGGCTTGGAGAAATCGTACTTTTTCTGGCGCTCTTCGGAGATCGTCACCTGGTTGACCACGGCGTCGAGGCGCTTGGATTCCAGTGCGGCGAGGATGCCGTCCCACGGTGTGGCTTGCAGCTTGACCTTGACGCCCAGCTCCTTGGCCAGGGCTTCGGACAGCTCGACTTCAAAGCCGCTGAGCTTGCCGCTTTCATCAACGAAGCTGAACGGTGGGTAGGTGCCTTCCAGGCCGATCTTGATCTCGCCGGCCTTCTTGATCTTGCCCAGTTGCTCGCCGGCAACCGCCTGGCCCAGCAACCCGGCGCCAAGGGCCAGGCCCAATGTGCCAACCAGCAATGTGCGACGCAATACAGAAATAGTCATGACAAGCCCCTGTGTTTTTTGTGGTGTGCGAAGCAGGTGACGCAGTGGTCGTATCCTGCCCTAAAAACGCGGTGTGTGGGAGCGCGACTATAGGGCGAGGTTTAAAGCGTTAAAAATAATATAAATTAAGTTTTATATTCTATTAAGGAATATGTGAGCGATGAAAATTCAATTGTGGGAGCGGGCTTGCTCGCGAATGCGGTGGGTCATTGATGGATAGTTTGACTGATACACCGCGTTCGCGAGCAAGCCCGCTCCCACATTTAGTAGGCATGCCTCCCGTCAGAACAATGAGTCATAGGCAAACAACGCCGGCGCCCCGCCGGTGTGCAGGAAGATGATCGGCCCGTCTTCGAACGCCCCGCGCCCGATGCCGTCCAGCAACCCGGCCATGGCCTTGCCGGTGTAGACCGGGTCGAGCAGCAGGCCTTCCTGGCTCGCCAGCAGCTTGATTGCCGCCAGGGTGCCAGCGTTGGGTTCGCCGTAGCGCGGGGCGAAGTATTCGTCCCACAGGATCACCTTGAACGCGTCGGGTACCTCCACTCCCAGCAACTGCGCCGTGCGCTCGGCCAGGCCTTGGACCTTGGGCCGTTGCGCTTCGTCGGTGCGCGATACGGTGACGCCAATCACCGGCAAGTCCGGCTGCACCTCGCTCAACGCCAGGGCCAGGCCGCTGTGGGTGCCGGCGCTGCCGGATGCCAGGACCACCGCCGCGAATTGCAGGCCGCTGGCGTCAATCTGTGCGGCCAGTTCCAGCCCGGCGCGCACATAGCCCAGGGCGCCCAGGGCGTTGGAGCCGCCGATCGGCACCAGATAGGGGTTTTTGCCATTGCTGCGCAGGCGCTCGGCCAGGGCATGGAGTTGCTCGTCGGCGTTGTCCAGGTTTTCGACGAGTTCGACCTTGGCGTCGAACAGCTCTACCAACAAGCGGTTGCCATTGCCCAGGTAGTTGGGGTCGTCGGTGCCTGTGGGGTTTTCCAGCAGGGCGACACAGCCCAGACCCAGCTTGGCCGCCAGGGCGGCGGTCTGGCGCACATGGTTGGACTGGATCGCACCGGCGGTGATCAGCGTATCGGCGCCCTGGGCCAGGGCATCGGCGGCGAGGTATTCGAGCTTGCGCAGTTTGTTGCCGCCCATGGCCAGGGGCGTGGTGTCGTCGCGCTTGATGTAGATATCACGGCCCAGCCAGGTCGACAGTCGTTCGAGTTTTTCCAGGGCGGTGGCGCCACCCAGCAGTTCCAGACGATTAAAACGGTCGAGCTGTTGTTTGATCATGGTCACGCACGGGTAAGAGGAGATGGGAAGGACTATAGGCAGGGCTTTTTGCGCGGGCAACTGCCAGTTGCTTATGCTCTGCGGTTATTAGCATTGCACCATTGGTTCTTAAGGGCGGCCCGGTTGCATACCGTAAAGTGATGGCCATTACGTCAGGAGTGAATACCGTGAGCGAGCGTTCCAGTCATTGGCAATTACAGACCATCGTCAGCCAGTTGCGTGGCGCCCGGGACCAGTGGCGCACGCGCAACGGCCGGGTCAGCGGCGAGCAGGGCGGTCGCGAATTACCTTCCCGTGATGCGGTGGCGCAGATTCTCGAGGCGTTGTGTGGCGCACTGTTCCCCATGCGCCTGGGGCCGGTGGATTTGCGCGAGGAGAGCGAGGACTTTTACGTCGGCCATACCCTCGATGTGGCGCTCAATGCCTTGCTCGCCCAAGCCCGCCTGGAGTTGCGCTATGCCGCGCGCCAAGGCGGCCATGCCGATAATGAAGTCGATGCATTGGCCATTCGCCTGATCCAGGACTTTGCCCTGGCCTTGCCGGCGTTGCGCAGCCTGTTGGACACCGATGTGCTGGCCGCCTATCACGGCGACCCGGCCGCGCGCAGTGTGGATGAGGTGTTGCTGTGCTACCCGGGGATCCTGGCGGTGATCCACCATCGCCTGGCCCACCATTTGTATCGCGCCGGGCTGCCTCTGCTGGCGCGGATCAGCGCGGAAATCGCCCACTCGGCCACCGGCATCGATATCCACCCTGGCGCGCAGATCGGCCCGAGCTTCTTTATCGACCACGGTACGGGTGTGGTGATTGGCGAGACGGCGATCATTGGCGAGCGGGTGCGTATCTACCAGGCGGTAACCCTGGGCGCCAAGCGTTTCCCGGCGGATGAGGATGGGCAGTTGCAGAAGGGCCATCCGCGCCACCCGATTGTGGAGGACGATGTCGTGATCTATGCCGGGGCGACGATCCTGGGGCGGATCACCATCGGCAAGGGCTCGACCATTGGCGGCAATGTGTGGCTGACCCGCAGCGTGCCGGCGGGGGCGAACATCACGCAGGCGAATTTGCAGCATGATGATGGGACGCAGAAGTAGTCACTGAACCTGAGCCTGTCGCCGAACCCTGTGGGAGCTGGCTTGCCTGCGATGGCGGTTTGTCGGTTGTATCTCTATCAACAGGCCCGCCGCTATCGCAGGCAAGCCAGCTCCCACAGGGGATAGCATTTCAATTCAGGCAAGTAATCGCTGAACGTTTTGCCTTTCCCGCCCGTCATACCCTTCCTTGAGCTAGTGTAGGAATTACCTACCACTCAGCCTTGCGATTAGTCCCAGACCGCCTATTCATGTTTAACTTGAACGTTCGTTCAAGTTAAACCGGTGGTTCGCTGCCCGCTCACAACAGGAGGCTTACCTTTGCTGAGTCCGTTTTATACAGCCACATCCAACACCCTCGAGGTGCACCGTTCATGAGTGCATCGTCTGCCCCTCCAAGCGGCCTGGTGCGCATGAATGCGCCGGTGTTTTACTTCGCCGCGAGCTTCATCCTGCTGTTTGGCCTCACCGTCATCGCGATCCCCGAACAGGCCGGCGCCTGGTTGCTGGCCGCGCAAAACTGGGCGGCCAATACGGTCGGCTGGTACTACATGCTGGCGATGACCCTGTATCTGGTCTTCGTGGTGGTCACCGCGTTGTCTGGCTACGGCAAGATCAAACTCGGTGCCGACCACGACGAGCCCGAATTCAGTTATTTGTCCTGGGCCGGCATGCTGTTTGCCGCCGGGATCAGCATCACGCTGTTTTTCTTCTGCGTCTCGGAGCCCTTGACCCACCTGGTGCAACCGCCCCAGGGCGAGGCCTTGAATGCCGACGCGGCGCGCCAGGCCATGCAGGTGCTGTTCCTGCATTGGGGCCTGCACGGCTGGGGCGTATTTGCGTTCGTCGGCATGGCCCTGGCGTACTTCGCTTACCGGCATAACCTGCCGCTGGCCTTGCGTTCGGCGCTGTACCCGCTGATCGGCAAGCGCATCAACGGCCCTATTGGCTATGCAGTGGATGGCTTCGGCATTATCGCCACGGTGTTCGGCCTGGGGGCCGATATGGGCTTTGGGGTGCTGCACCTCAACTCGGGCCTGGACTACCTGTTCGGCATCGCCCACACCCAATGGATCCAGGTCGGCCTGATCACCCTGATGATGGGCGCGGCGATCCTGGTCGCGGTGGCCGGCGTCGACAAGGGTGTGCGCGTCATGTCCGACATCAACATGCTGCTGGCCTGTGCGCTGCTGCTGTTTGTGCTGTTCGCCGGGCCCACCCAGCATTTGCTCAACACCCTGATCCAGAACATCGGTGACTACCTCGGCGCATTGCCGAGCAAGAGTTTTGATGTGTACGCCTACGACAAGCCCAGCGACTGGCTCGGCGGTTGGACCGTGTTCTACTGGGCCTGGTGGATCGCGTGGTCGCCGTTCGTGGGCCTGTTCATCGCACGGATTTCCCGTGGCCGCACCATCCGCGAGTTCGTCTTCGGCGTGCTGCTGATCCCGCTGGGCTTCACCCTGGCGTGGATGTCGATCTTCGGCAACAGCGCCATTGACCAGGTGCTCAACCACGGCATGGT
This sequence comes from Pseudomonas sp. 06C 126, assembly GCF_001855215.1. Taxonomy (NCBI): domain Bacteria; kingdom Pseudomonadati; phylum Pseudomonadota; class Gammaproteobacteria; order Pseudomonadales; family Pseudomonadaceae; genus Pseudomonas; species Pseudomonas sp. 06C 126. Next base: position 18,203 of record NZ_MIFU01000077.1, read on the forward strand.
CGCCCTGGGTCAGTCGGCCATCGACGACCCCTCGATGAGCCTCTACCTGCTGCTGGAAACCTACCCGTGGAGCAAGACCGTGATCGCGGTCACGGTGTTTATCAGTTTTGTGTTCTTTGTCACTTCGGCCGACTCCGGCACCGTGGTGCTGTCGACCCTGTCGTCCAAGGGTGGCAACGCCGATGAAGACGGGCCCAAGTGGCTGCGGGTGTTCTGGGGCGCGATGACCGCGCTGGTGACCAGCGCCTTGCTGTTTGCCGGCAGCATAGACTCGCTCAAGTCCGCAGTCGTGCTGACCTCGCTGCCGTTCTCGTTGATCCTGCTGTTGATGATGTGGGGGCTGCACAAGGCGTTCTACCTCGAATCCCAGAAGCAGATTGCCCAACTGCACTCCCTGGCCCCGGTATCGGCATCCCGCAAGGGCCGTGGCGGCTGGCGCCAGCGCTTGAGCCAGGCGGTGCACTTCCCTTCACGGGACGAGGTCTACCGCTTCCTCGAAACCACAGTACGCCCGGCCATTGAGGAAGTGACTGCGGTGTTTGTCGAGAAGGGCCTGAACGTCGTCACCCAGCCCGACCCGTCCAACGACAGCGTCAGCCTGGAAATCGGCCACGGCGAAGAGCATCCGTTTGTCTACCAGGTGCAGATGCGCGGCTACTTCACGCCGTCCTTTGCCCGTGGCGGCATGGGCTCCAAAGAGATGAACAACCGTCGCTACTACCGCGCGGAAGTACACCTGAGCGAGGGTAGCCAGGACTACGACTTGGTGGGCTACACCAAGGAGCAGATCATCAACGACATCCTCGACCAGTACGAGCGGCATCTGCAGTTCCTGCATCTGGTGCGCTGAACAAACTGTAGGCGCGAGCTTGCTCGTGAAGATCGCCAACGAAAACGCGGGGCATCTGGTGCCCCGCAGCGTCCTTGGGTTTTTCGCGAGCAAGCTCGCCCCTACAAGGGCCTGTTAGAAGGGCACGTCACCCAGGATTGTTGCCCGATGCATCACCCGTCGTTGTGGCCGGTAGTCGTCCACGGCGTAGTGCTGGGTGACGCGGTTGTCCCAGAAGGCCACGTCGTTGGCTTGCCAGCGCCAGCGGATAGTGAATTCCGGGCGAGTGGCGTGGGCGAACAGCAGTTTGAGGATGACCTCGCTTTCGGCCGCTTCCAGTTCGTTGATCTTGCTGGTGAAGCCGTCGCTGACAAACAGCGATTTGCGCCCGCTGACCGGGTGCGTGCGAATCACCGGGTGCGACAGTGGCGGGTTTTTCCTGCGTGCTTCTTCCCAGCGAGCCAGGTCTTGGGCGGTGTTGCCGTAACGCTCCAGAGGGAACGAGCGAGTGAAGTCGTGGGTCGCCGTCAGGCCGGTCAAAAAGCCCTTCATCGGTTCCGATAACGCCTCAAAGGCCGCGATGCCGCTGGCCCACAAGGTGTCACCGCCAAAGGCCGGCAGCAGCTTGGCGCTGAGCACGGCGCCCATGGCTGGCGTGGGCAGGAAGGTCACGTCGGTGTGCCAGATGGCGTTGTCGCGCACGTCGGTGACGGCGGTGTCGAGGATCAGCACTTCGGGTTGTTCCGGCACGTTGGGGTAGATCGGGTGAATGTGCAGGTCACCGAAATTCGCCGCGAAGCGCGCTTGCTGCTGCGGGGTGATCGGCTGGTCGCGAAAGAACAGCACCGAATGCTGGAGCAGCGCCTGCTCGATGGCGTCGCGCTGTTCGAGGTTCAGCGGCTGGGCAATATCGACGCCACTGATCTGGGCGCCCAGGGCGCTGCTTAAGGGGGTAACGGTCAGGCGGCTCATGCTCTTCTCGCAAATGTCGGGCGCCGAGATGCCGGCGTAGTCAGTGCTGTTGTTATTCAGTGGGCCTGGCCATGCCATGGCACCAGCTTGCGCTGCAGGGCACGCAGGCCCATTTCCATGGCGAAGGCAATCAGGGCGATGACCAGGATGCCCAGCACCACCACATCGGTGACCAAAAACTGCGCCGCTGACTGCACCATGAACCCCAGGCCGCTGGTGGCGGCGATCAGTTCGGCGGCGACCAGGGTCGACCAGCCCACGCCCAGGCCGATGCGCACGCCGGTGAGGATGTCGGGCAGGGCGCTGGGCAGAATCACATGGCGGATCAACTGCGCCCGCGTCGCGCCCAGGGACTGCGCTGCGCGCAATTTGGCCGGGTCTACGGTGCGTACGCCGGTGGCGGTAGCGATGGCAATTGGCGCGAAGATCGCCAGGTAGATCAGCAACACTTTGGACAGCTCGCCAATGCCGCACCAGATCACGATCAGCGGCAGGTAGGCCAGCGGTGGGATCGGGCGGTAGAACTCGATCAGCGGGTCGAGAATGCCACGGGCGATACGGTTGGCGCCGATGGCAATGCCGACCGGCACGGCGGTCAGCACCGCAAAGCCCAGGCCCAGGCCGATGCGACCCAGGCTGGCGCCCAGATGCTGCCAGAGGGTGGAGTCCATGTAGCCGCTGGTTGCCAGCAGCCAGCCTTTTTGCAATACGGCCGCCGGCGGCGGCAGGAACAGCGGCTCGATCAGCCCGCTGGCGGTCACGGCCCACCACAGCGCCAGCAGCGCAACCAGCGTCAGCACACTGATCCAGCGCGTGCTCAACGTGCGACGCAGCGGTGGGCTGGCTTGGCTGACGGCAGTGGCCGGGATTTCATAACTGCTCATGCGTACACCTGCCGTTGCGAGAACACTTTGCCCAGCACGTGCTCGCGGGTTTCGATAAACCGTGGGTCGGACTTGATCGCGCGCGCCGATTCGCCGGCAGCGTAACGCTGGCCGAAATCCAGGCTCAGGCGCTCGACGATTTGCCCGGGGTTGGGGGCCAGCAGAATCAGGTCGGTGGCGAGAAATACCGCTTCTTCGATGTCGTGGGTGATCAGGAACACCGGCTTGGCCGTGCGCCGCCAGACTTGCAGCAGCAGCTCTTGCATCTGTTCACGGGTGAAGGCATCGAGGGCGCCGAAGGGTTCGTCCATCAGCAATACCCGCGGGTCGGCGGCCAGGGCGCGGGCCAGGCCCACGCGTTGTTTCTGCCCACCGGACAGTTGCCAGATGCGCCGGCTGTCAAAACCCGCCAGGTCCACCAGCGCGAGCATTTCACGGGCGCGGACTTGCCGTTGGGCCTTGGGCACGCCGGCCAGTTCCAGGCCGAAGCCGACATTGGCCAGCACATCCTGCCAGGGCAGCAGTGCGTCGTCCTGGAACACCACGCCACGTTCGGCACTCGGGCCTTTGACGGGTACGCCGTCGAGGGTGATGCGCCCGGCGCTGGGTTCGACGAAACCGGCAATCAGGTTCAACAGCGAAGTCTTGCCACTGCCGGAAGGGCCGAGGGCTACCAGCAATTGCTGGGGCCCAAGGGTCAGGGAAATATCCGCCAGCACGGGCGTGGTTGCGCCGGGGTACTGTGCGCTGATGCGCTCCAGCTGTAGCAAGGCCATCGCAGTGAACTCCCGATCAGTTGGTGATGAACTTGGCGCTGACGTAAGGGGCGTAGTCCGGCAGCACGGCCTCGACCTTGCCTTGCTCCTTGAGGAACGCGGCGGTGTCGGTCACAGCCTTGGTGGTGGGGGCGCCAAGCAGCGTCACTTGGTCGGCGGCCAGCGGGTAGACGTTGCCTTGCAGCAGCAACGGAATGTCGCTGGCCTTGGCGCCGGAGAGCTTCACCAGTTTGTCGACGTTGCCCTTGTCGGCCAGCCAGGCTTGTGGGTCTTTGCGGTATTGGGCGTAGGCATCGAGGGTGACTTTGGCGAAGGCGCTGACGATTTCCGGGTGCTTCTCGGCAAAGTCCTTACGCACGATCCAGGCATCGAAGGTCGGCGCGCCAAACTTGGCCAGCTCGCCGGAGGTGATCAGCACTTTGCCGTTTTCCTTGGCCACGCCCAGGGCCGGGTCCCAGACATAAGTAGCGTCGATATCGCCACGCTTCCACGCCGCAATGATGGCCGGCGGGGCGAGGTTGAGCACGGTGACTTTCGCGGGATCGATGTTCCAGTGTTTGAGCGCGGCCAGCAGGCTGTAGTGGCCGGTGGACACGAACGGCACGGCGATTTTCTTGCCGATCAGGTCCTGGGGGCTGTTGATCCCGGAACCGTTGCGCGCCACCAGGGCTTCGGCGCCACCGATCTGGGTCGCGACGAGGAAGGTCTGCACCGGGACTTTGCGGGTGATGGCGGCGGTCAGCGGGCTGGAACCGAGATAGCCGATCTGCACGTCGCCGGACGCTATGGCGGCGATGATATCGGCGCCATTGTCGAATTTGCGCCAGTCGATCTTGGCGTTGGTGGCTTTTTCATAAGCGCCGTCGGCCTGGGCGACTTTGGCCGGGTCAACGGTGGTCTGGTAGGCGATAGTCACGTCGGCCGCCTGGGCAAACAGGCTCGCGCCGGCCAGGGATACAGCCGCCAGGAGGCGCAAAGGGGAAGGCAGTTTCATGGTGTAGCTCCTCATCAGGCGGCCGAGGGTCGGCGTGGGAGGAGACTAAATGATCTAAGAATCCGAAAATAAATAACATTTTCGAATTAGCTTATGTAGGAGCGAGCTTGCTCGCGAAAAACCTTAACGATGACGCGTTCGGCTTGGATAAACGCGGCGTGCTTGAGTTTTTCGCGAGCAAGCTCGCTCCTACAAAGGGCGTGTCAGTTGCTGATCGCCAGGATGCTGGCCTGGTAAGACCCGACAAACACATCGAAATCGCCCACTTCGTTCTGCTCAAGCTCGGCCTGTTGTGCCAGGGAACTGCGGGCCAGCTCTTCAAAGCGTGCTTGTTCGTCCGCCGGCAACGGCTCGCTGCGGAAGTACTCGGCATGCACTTCGCTCTGGCGCAGGGAGAACTGCGCAAAGCTTTCCTTGCGCTCCTGCATCGCCGCCAACACCTGGGCCGACGGGGTCAGGGACGGGTCCTGAATCTTCGCCAATTGGGCATCCAGCGCCTGGCTGTGCTCATTGATGCCATGGCTCTGGTCCAGCAGTGCGGCCAGCGGGGCGATTTTCTCCAGCAGTTCGGCGGCCCATGCCTTCATTTCCACGGGTTGCCCGCGACGCTGCAATTGCAGACCCGGGCGCCGGCCTTCCTTGACCACGCTGAGGAAGTTCGATGTGGCATTCCCGCACTCGTTGTTTTCGAACAACGGGCTGTCATTCAGCGCGCAATACAGCAGGAACGCATCGAGGAAGCGCGACTCTGGCAAATCGATACCCATCGGCAGGAACGGGTTGATGTCCAGGCAGCGCACTTCGATGTACTGGATGCCACGGGCCATCAGCGCCTGGATCGGCCGTTCGCCGGTGTAGGTCACGCGCTTGGGGCGGATGTTGGAGTAGTACTCGTTTTCGATCTGCAGGATGTTGGTGTTGAGTTGCACCCACTCACCATCCTTATGGGTGCCGACTTCGACGTAAGGCGCGTAGGGCGTTGCCACCGCTTCACGCAGGCTGTCGGTGTAGCTGGCCAGATCGTTGTAGCAAGGAGTAAGGCCGGCCTGGGCGTTGCTTTGGTAGCCCAGGTCGCTCATGCGCAGGCTGGTGGCATACGGCAGGTAGAGGGTGTCGGCATCGAACTGTTCAAGCTGATGGGAGCGCCCGCGCAAAAAGCCTGCATCCAGGGCCGGCGAGGCACCGAACAGGTACATCAGCAGCCAGCTGTAGCGGCGGAAGTTACGGATCAGGGCGATATAGGCCGTGGACTGGTAGTCACGGTCGGTGCCCACGAAGCCTTCGGTTTCCTTGAGCAGCGGCCACAGCTCTTCCGGCAGGGAGAAGTTGTAGTGGATCCCGGCGATGCACTGCATGGTCTTGCCGTAGCGCAGGGCCAGGCCCTTGCGATACACGTACTTGAGCTGTCCGATGTTGGAGGTGCCGTAGTAGGCAATCGGAATATCTTCCTCGGCCGGCAACGGGCACGGCATCGATGGACTCCACAGGTACTCGTTGCCGAGCTTGCTGTAGGCAAAACGGTGAATTCGGTCGAGGCTGCGCAGGGTGTCTGCCGGGTTTGGCAGTGCCGGCGTGATGAACTCCAGCAGCGACTCGGAATAGTCGGTGGTGATCGATTCATGGGTCAATGCGGCGCCCAGGGCCTCTGGATGCGGCGTTTGAGCCAGGCGGCCTTCGCCGGTGACACGCAGGCATTCACGCTCGATGCCGTGCAGGCAGTGCTCAAGCAAAGAGAGGTGTTCGCGCTTGCCGAGCAGAGCCAGGCGGCGGTTGAGAAGTTCGCTCAAGTTGGATTCCTTCACGCGTCAGTCGCCCCAATATGGGGGTGGGCAAGACGGTCTACAAGGGTGAAGTTAAAACTGGCGTTATCGCCTGGTTTTCGAGCCGGAATAACCTGCTCTGAAAGTGCCGACTTCATTCCCTGAATTAGGCTATTACGCAGGAAGAAAATTCCGACGCTGTTTTCGCAGCGCCGAAATTAACCCAAATTGATCACAGGGAGCTATAGGACAGCGAAGGTGCCTTGTGCTTTTGCGACGAGTTTTTGCTCCTGATACACCTCGGCCTCGACCACCAGCGTGCGCCGGCCGGGGTGGATGACCCGGGCGGTACACAGCACGTCGCCGTCGGACACGGCGCGGATGTAGTTGATTTTGCACTCGATGGTCGCGCTTTGTTGGTCAAAGCCATGGGCGCTGGAGCAGGCCAGCCCCATGGCAATGTCCACCAGGCTGAAAATCGCCCCGCCATGGAGCTTGCCTGCGCGGTTGCGCAGGTGTGGCTCCAGGCTCAGGGTCACCTCGGCAACGCCCTGGTCCAGGCGTTGCAGGCGGCAGCCGAGCAGTTGGCTGAAGGCGCTGTGGGTCTGGCCGGCGGGCAGATCCATCAGCGTTTCTTCAGTTGCTTGGCGTTGGCGAACAGCGAAGCCATGGCATTGTTTGCCGGGGCTGCGGTGGCGGTTTCCTTGCGTGGTGCGCTGTTTTCCGAGCGGTTTTGCGACTGGCGCGGTGCCGAACCCGGACGTGCGCCACGGGCGCCATCGATTTTCTCGCCGGGGGTATCGCTCATGCGCATCGACAGGCCCACGCGTTTGCGTGGGATATCGACTTCCATGACCTTGACCTTGACCACGTCACCGGCCTTCACTGCCTCGCGCGGGTCCTTGATGAACTTCTCCGAAAGCGCAGAAATGTGCACCAAACCGTCTTGATGCACGCCGATGTCCACAAATGCGCCGAAGTTGGTCACGTTGGTCACCACGCCTTCGAGAATCATCCCCAGTTGCAGGTCCTTGAGGTCTTCGACGCCTTCCTGGAACTCGGCGGTCTTGAACTCGGGGCGCGGGTCGCGGCCTGGTTTTTCAAGCTCTTGCAGGATGTCGGTGATGGTCGGCACGCCGAAGGTTTCGTCGGTGTACTTCTTCGGATCCAGACGCTTGAGGAACGCGGCGTCGCCGATCAGCGAGCGGATATCGCGGTCGGTCTCGGCGGCAATGCGTTGTACCAGCGGATAGGCCTCCGGGTGGACGGCCGAGGAGTCCAGCGGGTTGTCGCCATTCATGACGCGCAGGAAACCGGCGGCTTGTTCGAAGGTTTTTTCGCCAAGGCGTGCGACTTTTTTCAGCGCCGCACGGGTCTTGAACGCGCCGTTTTCGTCACGATGATTGACGATATTCTGCGCCAGGGTGGCGTTGAGGCCGGAAATCCGTGCGAGCAAGGCGACCGAGGCGGTGTTTACGTCGACGCCGACCTTGTTCACACAGTCCTCCACCACCGCATCCAGGCCGCGCGCCAGTTTGAGCTGCGACACATCGTGCTGGTACTGGCCGACGCCGATGGATTTGGGGTCGATCTTCACCAACTCGGCCAGGGGATCCTGCAGGCGGCGGGCGATGGATACGGCACCACGGATCGAGACATCAAGGTCGGGGAATTCCTTGGAGGCCAGTTCCGATGCCGAGTACACCGAAGCGCCGGCTTCGGAGACCATGACCTTGGTCATTTTCATGCCTGGGTATTTTTTGATCAGCTCCAGGGCCAGCTTATCGGTTTCGCGGCTGGCGGTGCCGTTGCCGATGGCAATCAGGTCTACCGCGTGCTTGGCACACAGGGCGGCCAGGATGGCGATGGTCTGGTCCCACTTGTTGTGGGGCACGTGTGGGTACACGGTGGCGTGGTCCAGCAGCTTGCCGGTGGCGTCGACCACGGCGACCTTGCAACCGGTGCGCAGGCCCGGGTCCAGGCCCAGGGTCGCGCGCGGGCCGGCTGGCGCTGCCAGCAGCAGGTCGTGCAGGTTGTGGGCGAACACGTTGATCGCTTCGGTTTCGGCGCCGTCGCGCAATTCGCCCAGCAGGTCGGTTTCCAGGTGGGTGTAGAGCTTGACCTTCCAGGTCCAGCGCACGACTTCACTGAGCCACTTGTCCGCAGGACGATTCTGATTCTGGATGCCGAATTGTTGGCCGATCATGCCTTCGCACGGGTGCATGGTGCCCGGCAGTTCGTCGCCGACTTTCAATGCGGAGCTGAGAATGCCTTCGTTGCGACCACGGAAAATGGCGAGTGCGCGGTGGGACGGCATGCTTTTCAGCGGTTCGTCATGTTCGAAGTAATCGCGGAACTTGGCGCCTTCTTCCTCTTTGCCGGCGATGACGCGGGCGCTGAGCGTGGCTTCCTGTTTCAGGTAGTTACGCAATTTTTCCAGCAGGTTGGCATCCTCGGCGAAACGCTCCATGAGGATGTACTTGGCGCCTTCGAGGGCAGCCTTGACGTCGGTGATGCCTTTTTCAGCATCGACAAAGCGCGCAGCTTCGGCTTCCGGGGCCAGGGACGGGTCGTTGAACAGGCCGTCGGCCAGCTCGCCGAGGCCGGCTTCCAGGGCGATCTGGCCCTTGGTGCGGCGCTTCTGCTTGTACGGCAGGTACAGGTCTTCGAGGCGGGTCTTGGTGTCGGCGAGCTTGATATCGCGTTCAAGTTGCGGGGTCAGCTTGCCCTGCTCCTGGATGCTGGCGAGGATGCTGACACGCCGTTCGTCGAGTTCTCGCAGGTAGCGCAGGCGTTCTTCCAGATGCCGCAGCTGGATGTCATCGAGGCTGCCGGTCACTTCTTTACGGTAACGGGCGATGAAGGGCACCGTGGAGCCTTCATCCAGTAGAGCGACGGCCGCTTCGACCTGTTGTGGGCGTACACCGAGTTCCTCGGCGATGCGGCTGTTGATGCTGTCCATAAAACCACCTGAAATTCTTGAAAGCAGTTCGCAGGCCCGGAAAACAAGGCCGTGCGCGGCTGGTTGAGCGGCCCGACTGGCGCCGCTGCCTGGGTCAAGAGGCAGCCTATTGACCCTCGAAATCGAAAAAGTCACGACAAGCAGATGAAAAAACACCAGGCCGGCCATGGCATGGCCGGGCACTGAGGCGCGGCATTATAACCAGCGTTCCCTTCTTGGGGGGATTGCGCCAAGGGCACGTGCACTGGTGGTTGGAGAAAAATCTGCTAACAATGCGTACCGTGCGTATAACGGCAGCTAAGCCATAATGCGCGCCAGATAAGAGGAGCATCCAATGAGCAGCACTGCACAAACTGCTGAAGGCGAAAAAATTCTCATCGTTGATGACGATCCGGGGCTGAGCAGCCTGCTGGAGCGGTTCTTCACCTCCAAGGGCTACCGTGCCCGCGCGGTGCCGAACACCGAGCAGATGGACCGCCTGCTGGGGCGTGAAGTCTTCAATCTGGTCGTACTCGACCTGATGTTGCCGGGTGAAGACGGCCTGACGGCCTGCAAGCGCCTGCGCAGTAGCAACAACCAGATCCCGATCATCATGCTGACCGCCAAGGGCGACGAGCTGAGTCGTATCAAGGGTCTGGAACTGGGCGCCGACGATTACCTGGCCAAGCCGTTCAACCCCGACGAGCTGATGGCTCGGGTCAAGGCCGTATTGCGTCGCCAGGCGGCTCCCGTCCCGGGCGCTCCAGGCAGCGAAGACGAAAGCGTGACCTTCGGTGACTACGAACTGTCGCTGGCGACCCGTGAGCTCAAGCGTGGCGAAGAAGTCCATATGCTCACCACCGGTGAATTCGCGGTACTCAAGGCGCTGGTGATGAACGCTCGCCAACCGCTGACCCGTGACAAGCTGATGAACCTGGCCCGGGGGCGCGAGTGGGATGCCCTGGAGCGCTCCATCGATGTGCAGATTTCCCGTCTGCGCCGGATGATCGAGCCGGATCCGTCCAAGCCGCGTTATATCCAGACAGTGTGGGGCGTGGGTTACGTGTTTGTGCCGGATGGCACAGCAACCAAGTAACCGATGATTTGCACAGGCGGGTACTCCGGAGTTCGATCCCAATGGGTCGGCCGGATGCCCGGCGTCTGCAATTCTGCGAGCCGTGCTCGCTCTTGCCAGGTGTCTAGCTGTCTTCTATGAAAACCCCGCTGTGGTTCCCCCAGAGTTTCTTCTCCCGCACCCTTTGGCTGGTGCTGATCGTCGTTCTGTTTTCCAAGGCCCTGACCCTCGTTTACCTGCTGATGAACGAAGACGTGCTGGTGGATCGACAGTACAGCCACGGTGTGGCGCTGACATTGCGTGCCTATTGGGCTGCCGACCCGGAGAACCGTGAAAAAATCGCCAAGGCGGCGACCTTGACTCGCGTGGTGGGCGCGGGTGTTCCCGAGGGCGAGCAGCATTGGCCCTATAGCGAGATCTACCAGCGCCAGATGCAGGCCGAACTGGGCGAGGACACTGAGGTGCGGCTACGGATGCATGTTTCGCCCGCCCTGTGGGTTCGAGCCCCTAGCCTGGGAGATGGATGGCTGAAAGTGCCACTGTATCCCCATCCGCTACGGGGGCAGAAAATATGGAACGTACTCGGCTGGTTCCTGGCCATTGGCCTGCTTTCCACCGCGTCGGCCTGGATTTTCGTGCGCCAACTCAACCAGCCGCTCAAGCGCCTGGTGTTTGCTGCCAGGCAACTGGGGCAAGGTCGCAGTGTGCGCCTGCCAATCAGCGACACGCCCAGCGAAATGACCGAGGTGTACAGCGCGTTCAATCAAATGGCCGAAGATGTCGAACAGGCCGGGCGTGAACGCGAGCTGATGCTGGCCGGGGTTTCCCATGACCTGCGCACGCCGCTGACACGTTTGCGCCTGTCCCTGGAGTTGATGGGCAACCACACCGATCTTACCGATGACATGGTCCGCGACATCGAAGATATGGATGCGATTCTCGACCAGTTCCTGGCGTTTATCCGCGATGGTCGCGATGAGGTGGTAGAGGAAGTCGACCTGACCGACCTGGTACGCGAGGTCGTGGCGCCCTATAACCAGAACGGCGAGCAGGTGCGCATGCGCCTGGAGCCTATCCAGCCCTTTGCCTTGCGTCGGGTCTCGATGAAACGCCTGCTGAACAACCTGATCGGTAATGCCCTGCATCACGCGGGGACTGAGGTGGAAGTCGCCGCCTATGTGTCGGGTGATACCAACGCGCCTTATGTGGTGTTGAGTGTCATGGACCGTGGCGCAGGGATCGATCCGGCGGAACTGGAGGGCATCTTCAACCCCTTCACCCGTGGCGACCGGGCCCGTGGTGGCAAGGGGACCGGGCTGGGGTTGGCGATTGTGCGGCGGATTGCTTCGATGCATGGCGGCAATGTCGAACTGCGCAACCGTGCCGATGGCGGGCTGGAGGCGCGGGTGCGTTTGCCGTTGGGGCTGATGTTGCCCCGAGATGCGGTCTAAACCCTTACGAATATCAAATGTGGGAGCTGGCTTGCCTGCGCGAAGATATAACAGTCGACATTGATGTTGAATGTTAGTCAGTCATCGCTGGCAAGCCAGATCCTACAAGGGTTCTCAGCCCTTGCCTTTGGTACGAGTCATGTTCGGCCCGCTGTTCTTCTCCAGATGCTGAATGATGATCCCCGCCACATCCTTGTTGGTGGTGGTTTCGATCCCTTCCAGGCCCGGTGAAGAGTTCACTTCCATCACCAGTGGCCCGTGGTTGGAGCGCAGGATATCCACTCCCGCCACACTCAAGCCCATGACCTTGGCCGCACGCAGGGCGGTCATGCGTTCTTCCGGGGTGATCTTGATCAGGCTGGCGCTGCCGCCCCGGTGCAGGTTGGAGCGAAACTCCCCTGGTTTGGCCTGGCGTTTCATCGCCGCAATCACCTTGTCCCCCACCACGAAGCAACGGATATCCGCGCCGCCGGCTTCCTTGATGTATTCCTGGACCATGATGTTCTGCTTGAGGCCCATGAACGCCTCGATCACCGACTCAGCCGCCGTGGCGGTTTCACACATCACTACGCCAATGCCTTGGGTGCCTTCCAGCACCTTGATCACCAGGGGAGCGCCGTTGACCATCTCGATCAGGTCGGGAATGTCATCGGGGGAGTGGGCAAAGCCGGTCACTGGCAAGCCGATACCGCGGCGCGACAGCAACTGCAGGGAGCGCAGCTTGTCCCGGGAGCGAGCAATGGCCACCGATTCGTTGAGCGGAAACACCCCCATCATTTCAAACTGGCGCAGTACCGCGCAGCCGTAGAAGGTCACCGAGGCGCCGATGCGCGGGATCACCGCGTCGAAGCCTTCCAGTGGTTTGCCCCGATAGTGGATCTGCGGCTTATGACTGGCAATGTTCATATAGGCGCGCAACGTATCGATCACCACCATCTCATGGCCCCGTTCGGTGCCGGCCTCGACCAGACGACGGGTGGAATACAGACGCGGGTTACGCGACAGCACAGCGATCTTCATGCAACACCTGTGGCAGCAATAGTAGAGACCGGGAACACCGGCTTGTCTTGAACGTACTTGAGCCCCGGGTTGACCACCAACTGGCCGTCGATCAGGGCTTTGGAACCTAGCAACAGGCGGTAACGCATGGTTTTGCGGCAAGCCAGGGTGAACTCCACCCGCCATACCCGATCACCCAGGGCCAGGGTGGTGCTGATGACGTAGCGCACCTGCGCCTGGCCGTTGGAGCTTTTAATGGTTTTCATCGCCACCAGCGGCGCTTCGCAACGCCGGTGACGCAGTTGCACCACGCTGCCCAGGTGCGCCGTGAAACGCACCCACTTTTCACCGTCACGCTCAAAAGGCTCGATCTCGGTGGCATGCAGGCTGGAGGTACTGGCCCCGGTGTCGATCTTCGCGCGCAGGCCCGCCACTCCCAGATCGGGAAGCGCCACCCATTCACGCAGACCGACAACGGTCAAATGGTCAAATGTCTTCAATATGAACAACCGGCAATCAGAAATATTTCGACGTCAAACGACACTAGCGTCCAACTGCTCACGGATTATGACAACCCTGGAACGTTGACGGGCGCTTGGAGCCGAATTCGCGGTATTCACGCAGAATATTCACCAAATGGCGACAGATATCTTCACGCCATAAAAAACCATGGCTGAAGGGAAACTGCCTGACACCTGGCGTATCTTAGGTGAGCCTTGGCGTTTGTGCGTCGAAGGGGTTCGACGGTTAAGTTGCGACATTTTTCAGAGCGAGGAATTCAAGTGGCTCAAAAGCAGGAAGATGACGAAAAAGTCCGTTTGGACAAGTGGTTGTGGGCTGCGCGTTTCTACAAGACCCGGGCCTTGGCCAAGGCCGCCATCGAGAGCGGCAAGGTGCATTGCCGTGGCGAACGCTGCAAGCCGGGCAAGGAACCGCACATTGGCGACGAGTTGCAGATTCGTGTTGGCTTTGAAGAGAAGACCGTGGTGGTGCAGGCGCTTTCCATCGTCCGCCGGGGCGCTCCCGAAGCGCAGGCGCTGTATACCGAGACGCCGGCAAGTATCGCCAAGCGCGAGAATGCGGCGGCCATGCGCAAGGCCGGAGCGTTGGGTATGAGCACCGACGGCAAGCCAAGCAAGAAACAGCGCCGCGACCTGTTCAAGTTTCGCGGCAGCGGCAATGATGAGTGAGGCTTTACGTGCAGGAGCCGGCCAGGCTCCTGCACCTGGGCTCAGGCGTTGCGGATCACGCTCAAGCGATTGATCACAGGTACTCGTTGCAACAACCCGAATACCGGTTCGGTCACGCGCAGCAGCCAACCCGAGACCTTCGCAGCAAACGGCGTGTAATAACCCCAGCCCAGTGCCAACAGCGCCAGCAGCACGCCACCGATATAGTCGTCTTGCCCCCAGTGTGCACCGGCCACCAGGCGCGGCATCATGAACAGCAGCGCCAGCCCCCAGACCAGCACGACTTGCCCGATCCGCTTGGCAAATACACTCATGAACATCCCCCAGATCAGCAGCACCGAAGCGTGGTCCCCAGGGAAGCTCTGGCTGGAGCGGTCCTTCAACTCCCAGGTTTTTTCCAGGTCAGGGAAGTAGTCGCTCATGTGGATCGCCCCGCTGATCACCATAGAGGGGCTGTTGTGCTGCCAGCCCATCTGCGCCGCGAGCTTGGAAAACAGCATGCGGATAAACAGCAGTAACAGCAGGATCGCGAGGAAACCAAAAAACGCCTGGCGCACCTCAATCGCCTTGAACACCCATTCGCCGCGAATCAGCAGCATCAGCAGGATTACCCCGACCACCGCATCAAATGGTCGCAGGCTCGCTACCGCCCAGACATGCAGCCAGGTCGGGTTGCTGGCCAGAGGGTCGTTGAGTAGATGAAACAGCCATTCGTCGAATATCACGCAAAGCATCTGGCCTGCGGGCCATAGCCAAAAACACAGCAGCCCCAGAGCGAGTAAATTGCACAGGGCCAATCGCCCGAGGTTCCACTTGGCTTGGAACAAACCCGGATTGTTCATAAACTGTTTCCTCTTCGCTCTAAAACTCTTCATCTATCGGAAGAAAAGCGCACCAAATTGGTGCTAAAGCGCATAATTTTAGAAACATTGTCATCACTTTGTCATCAATTCAGATACCCAGACCTATGACTGATCTACCGGATACCGACTTCACCCAACGTTTCCTCTTTGACGACAACGACGCTCGTGGCGAACTGGTTGCCCTGGAGCGCAGCTATGCCGAAGTCCTTGCCAAGCACCCCTATCCGGAGCCGGTCGCACAGTTGCTCGGCGAACTGATGGCCGCCGCGTCGCTGCTGGTGGGCACCATGAAGTTCGATGGCTTGCTGATTCTGCAGGCCCGTTCCGAAGGCCCGGTTCCCATGCTGATGATCGAGTGCTCCAGCGAGCGCGAAATCCGTGGCCTGGCCCGTTATGAAGAGGACCAGATCCCGGCGGACGCGACCCTCGCCGACCTGATGCCCAACGGCGTACTGGCGTTGACCATCGACCCGACCGTTGGCCAGCGCTACCAGGGCATTGTCGACCTGGACGGTGAAACCCTGTCCGACTGCTTCACCAACTATTTCGTCATGTCCCAGCAAGTGGGCACCCGCTTCTGGCTCAATGCGGATGGCAAGCGCGCCCGTGGCCTGCTGTTGCAACAGCTGCCGGCCGACCGCATCAAGGATGAGGATGAGCGCGAAGAAAGCTGGCGCGGCCTCACTGCCCTGGCCGGTACGCTGACTGCCGAAGAGCTGCTGGGCCTGGACAACGAAACCATCCTGCACCGCCTGTACCACGAAGAAGAGGTGCGTCTGTTCGATGCGCAATCGCTGCGATTCCATTGCAGCTGTTCCCGCGAGCGTTCGGGCAATGCCCTGGTGAGCCTGGGCCTGGAAGATGCGCAAAACCTGGCTGTGGAGCATGGTGGCCGAATCGAAATCGACTGCCAGTTCTGCAATCAACGCTACCTGTTCGACGCTGCCGATATCGCCCAATTGTTCGCTGGCGCTGGCGTTGACACCCCTTCGGGTACCCACCACTAAAACGTTTAAGCACAGGTAAATCACCTGACAAACGCCGGATTAGAGGTGTTCTGACGGGAGGGCCCTACTTTTTTTGGGCTTTTCTGGCATAATCCGGCCCACTTTTTTCGCGGTAGTAGTGCGCAACTTTCTACTACAAAACGTTTGGAGCACTCGGCCATAGGCCGACGGGGAACCTCATGACGCAAGCCAATAACGCCGTATACACCGATCTGAGTGTTGACGATCTGGTCAAAGAAGCCCTGCAGCGCGGTGAAGGCGTGCTTGCCGATACCGGCGCGCTGGTCGTAGAAACCGGTCACCGTACCGGGCGTTCGCCAGTAGACCGTTTCATCGTTGAAGAGCCGTCCACCCAGGCCGCCATTGCCTGGGGCCCGATCAACCGCAAGTTCCCGGCCGACAAGTTCGATGCCCTGTGGGCTCGCGTCGAGGCTTTCAACAACGCGCAAGAGCATTTCGTTTCCCACGTTCACGTTGGTGCTGCCGAAGACCACTACCTGGCCGTGAAAATGACCACCCAGACTGCCTGGCAGAACCTGTTCGGTCGTTGCCTGTTCATCAACCCGGCCCAGTACAACCCGGCCGGTCGGGAAGAATGGCAAGTGCTCAACGTTGCCAACTTCGAATGCGTACCTGAGCGTGACGGCACCAACTCCGATGGTTGCGTGATCCTCAACTTCGCCCAGAAGAAAGTTCTGATCGCAGGCATGCGTTACGCCGGCGAGATGAAGAAAGCCATGTTCTCGGTGCAGAACTTCCTGCTGCCGGCGGCTGACGTGCTGCCAATGCACTGCGCTGCCAACATCGGTGAAGACGGCGACGTGACTCTGTTCTTCGGCCTGTCCGGCACCGGCAAGACCACCCTGTCTGCCGACGAAAGCCGTTACCTGATTGGTGACGACGAACACGGTTGGGGCGAAGGCGTGGTGTTCAACATCGAAGGCGGTTGCTATGCCAAGTGCATCGACCTGTCCGAGAAGAACGAGCCGGTAATCTGGAAAGCCATCAAGCACGGCGCGGTCCTGGAAAACGTCGTGATCAACGATGCCAAGCACGCCGACTACACCGATGTCAGCCTGACCCAGAACAGCCGCGCCGCATACCCACTGGAGCACGTTGCCAAGCGTTCCGAGAAGAACCTGGGTGGCGAGCCGAACGCAGTGATCTTCCTGACCTGCGACCTGACTGGCGTGCTGCCACCGGTGTCGATCCTCAACGAAGAACAAGCGGCCTACCACTTCCTGTCCGGCTACACCGCACTGGTGGGCTCGACTGAAATGGGCTCGGGCAGCGGCATCAAGTCGACTTTCTCTACCTGCTTCGGCGCGCCGTTCTTCCCGCGTCCGGCTGGCGAATACGCAGAGCTGCTGATCAAGCGCATCCGCGGCTTCGGCTCCAAGGTCTACCTGGTCAACACCGGCTGGACCGGCGGCGGCTACGGTGTTGGCAAGCGCTTCAACATCCCGACCACCCGTGCAGTGATCGCAGCGATCCAGAGCGGCGCGTTGATCGGTGCGCAAACCGAGCACCTGGACACCATCAACCTCGACGTGCCATTGGCCGTACCGGGCGTTGAGACTGGCCTGTTGAACCCACGCAACACCTGGGCTGACAAAGCAGCCTACGACGAAGCCGCGAAGGCTCTGGCCGGCCTGTTCGTCGAGAACTTCAAGAAGTTTGAAGTGAGCGACGCAATCAAGGCAGCGGGTCCTAAGTTGTAAGATTCGCCAGCTGTTAAAAAGCCGCCCCTAGTGGGCGGCTTTTTTGTGCGCGTGCAAATCTCTATGAACGTAGAGCAGGACGGCAAAAAGGCGCAGATCCGAATGTGGGCTTGCTCGCGATTGCGGTGTTTCAACCGCTGGATGCATTGACTGACCCACCGCTATCACGAGCCCACAGACATTAATGACGCAGTGTTCTTTAGCTCAGATTTTCCAGCGTCTGCGTATCCCAGCTATGAGTCTTGATGGCCAGGTAAAGCATGCCGATGGTGAGCGGCATCTTCTCGCCCCGGCCCTTGGCGCGATGTTTGAGGAACACGTCAAACACCGGTGGGTTGAAGTAACGGTAGGCATCATAGTCGCCCAGGTCCAGATCAAATGTCTGCTCCAGCGCTTCCATAAACTGCCTGGCCTCCGCGCCGTCGCACCCGAGGTCGAAGTTGAGCGAAGTTTTAAGGCGGATGGTCTTGTGCTTGGGCAGGCCGATTTCTTCATGCAGCAATTGCAGGAGCTGCTGCATGACGGGGTCTTCTGGGAAGTGCGGGGCCAGGTTCATGGTGGGGGCACGCCGGAGTGGGTGAGGGGGGTGGTCATGGCGATAGCGGTACTTGTTGCGGGTGAAGAACAGTGCCAAGCCTATCAAGAACAGAGCGAGGGGGAGCAGTTGAATACTAAGAATGATCGCTACGTAAGGTAGCCAGAATGTCAGGATCAAGCCGCTTGCTATAAACGTGACAGCAAAACGTTTTCTGAGTGTGCAGTCGGTGATCTTGTAATACAGCAACAGATAAAAGGCGAAGAAGATCGCCGCCTGTAGATAGAGCATTTGACTATGGCTCATTTGAGTACACGTGTAGTGAGAGGCTGGAGCGCTGCGGGCCAATTCCCCCGCTGACCTGAGCCTCTAGGCCGATGATGATGTCTGCATGCTGGAAGTTGCGTAGCTGGCGCGATATCAAATCGCTGGTAGCTTTTTCGACCATTGATTCTGCCTTGCTGGACATGAGCCCAATTGGGGCTGCCACCGCTCCCGATATAGTTTCTTTGATGACGTTGTTCCGGTTGTTCAAGCTATCTGCCTGTTTTCTAGTCAGCGGTTTTGAAATGACCACTGTCATGAGGCAAGGGAGGTCTTGGGCGAGCATTCGCTCATACAGATTTTGTAGTTGCAGGCGAACTTCCTGCGCTGAGGTCTTTGCTTCTAGTAAGCAAAGACTGGCAAGTGCTTGCTTGTTGTTGGGTCGTACGGTGAAACGAATCACGCTGAACGTGACCCCGTAATGGCCAATGTATTGAGTCCTTTCAAGGTCCACGGATTTCTTGCCGAGAGGGTTGAGAGGGCGCTAGTTTCGATCAGGCTTGGTTGATTCTGTAGGGGGTTGAGTTTGCACTGGAGGTAGTTTGGGAAGCGTATGGTGCCTTGCTTGGCGATTTCCTACAGGGGCTTCCGATACTTGAAGTTGGGCTAAGAGGCGCCCACCCATAGTTGGGATAAAAACCACGTCACATTTTGTATAAAATCCCGGCAAGCCGCCTGAATTCAGCGTATGTTTCACCGCAAAATCTTGTAGGGCGATTCCGCCCACTACTTAAAGGGAGTTAAGCATGGGTTTGCTTCGTGTCGCTTCGGCGATGTCTTTGTGTGCGCTGGCGTTTGCCGTCCAGGCCGAGCAGTTGCCGATTGAAGTGCTCAGTGCGGTGGTCAAGGACCAGAAAATCGCCGACGCCGAAGTCTTGCTGCAACGCAACGGCGCGCAGAACGTGGTGGGGCGCACCAACGCCCAGGGTCAAGTCACCCTCACCAGCGAAGTGGCCGATGGCGCCGACAACCTGCTGATCATCAAGAAGCCTGGCTACTCCAACCTGGTGGTCAAGTGCCCGTGCAAAGGCATGACCTACGCCATCAGCCCGGTGATGGAAAACCTCGACGGCCTGCGTGTGGTGCTGACCTGGGGGCAATCGCCTTCGGACCTTGACTCCCACATGATCTTCCCTGGCAACAATATCTACTTCAACAGCAAGACCGGCACCGACGCCGAGCTGGATGTGGATGACACCGACAGCTACGGCCCGGAAACCATCACCCTGCAGAAAAAACACTACGGCGAAAGCTATGTGTACGCCGTGCATGACTTCTCCAACCGCACCAACACCGGCTCTACGGCGCTGTCCGAGAGCCAGGCCAAGGTGTTTGTGTACATGGGCCAGTCCCTGGTGCGCACCTACTACGTGCCGACCAATCGTACCGGCAACTTGTGGACGGTGTTCCGCATGACCGGCAGCGGCGACTTCCAGGACATCAATACCTTCACCGGCGTGCTGGTCGAAGCCAAGGACGTGCTCAACGAAGTCAAACCGCTGCTCAACGACAGCGTTGCGGTTGATGCCGTGGTGGTCAGTTCTGCTGTCCAGGGTGATGCGAAAAAACTGAACCTCAAAGGCGAAGCTGCCTACCAGGCCGGTAACCTGGACCAGGCAATTGACTACTTCCGCCAGGCGATCGAACTGGATAACTCGTTCGGCAAAGCCTACGGCAACCTCGGCCTGGCTTATCAGAAAGCCGGCAACACCGCAGAGTCGATCTGGGCCAACCGCAAGGCCATCGCTTTGGCCAGCGGCCCGACCGCCGCTACCGTGCGTGCCGGGTCCTACTACAACATCGCGCGGATCTACGAAGCAGCCGGGCAGTTTGCCGATGCGCTGCGTCACTACCAGTTGGCCAAGGAGCAGAAGGCCAACCCGGTGTATGACAAAGCCATTGAGCGTGTGCAAAACCGCTGATCGAGCTGTAACGACGCTGTAAAAAATGTGGGAGCGGGCTTGCCCGCGAATGCGTAGTGTCAGTCACTGAATGTGTATCTGATACACCGCATTCGCGAGCAAGCCCGTTCCCACATTGGTTTTTGAGTGTTTGCCGGATTGCCGACTGGGCCTCCTGGCCTGTGTATCATCCTGTCTCTCTTTTCCTCGCGACCTTTCTCGAACCGCTGAAAATACCGGGCTATGTTTTAGGTCTGTTCAGCGGTCAATGGAGTGACAGCTTATGCACGACACCCTCCAGCAGGTCTTTGGTTAT
Source organism: Pseudomonas sp. 06C 126 (assembly GCF_001855215.1). Lineage (NCBI taxonomy): Bacteria > Pseudomonadati > Pseudomonadota > Gammaproteobacteria > Pseudomonadales > Pseudomonadaceae > Pseudomonas > Pseudomonas sp. 06C 126. Next base: position 38,741 of record NZ_MIFU01000077.1, read on the forward strand.
CCCCAGTTTCGCCCAGGCCAGGAGGCCGCTGTCAGCGCCGTGCTGGCCGGTCGGTCGGCGGCGGCGATCTTTCCCACCGGTTCCGGAAAATCCCTCTGTTATCAGCTCTCAGCCGTATTGCTGCCGCACCTGACGCTGGTGGTGTCGCCGCTATTGGCGTTGATGCAGGACCAATTGGGCTTTTTACAGCGTCATGGTATTTCGGCCGGCAGCATCGATTCGGCGCAAAGTCGCGAGGAGGCCAATGACGTCATGGCCCGTGCCCGCTCCGGTGAGCTGAAAATCCTGATGATTTCCGTGGAGCGCTTGAAGAACGAGCGCTTTCGCAACTTTTTGCACAGCGTTTCGATTTCGTTACTCGTGGTAGACGAGGCGCACTGTATTTCCGAGTGGGGCCACAACTTCCGCCCGGACTACCTGAAGCTCCCCGACTACCAGCGCCAGTTCAAGATTCCCCAGGCGCTGCTGTTGACGGCCACCGCGACGCCCAAGGTGATTGCGGATATGCAGGCCAAGTTCGCCATCGCCCCCGCGGATGTGATCACCACGGGCTTCTACCGGCCCAACCTCAACCTGTGGGTAGAGCCGGTCAGTGGCGTGGACAAGCGCCGGCGCCTGGTGGAGTGGATGGGTGAGCGGGCCAACCAGCCGAGCATCGTCTATGTCACTTTGCAGAAAACCGCCGAGCATATCGCCGAGCACCTGAACCGCCACGGCATCCAGGCCGAGGCCTATCACGCAGGTTTGCCCCATGATCAACGCGAGGGCATTCAGCGCCGGTTTATGGGGGGGCAGTCCAATTGCATCGTCGCCACCATTGCCTTCGGCATGGGCATCGACAAGAGCGATATCCGCAACGTGGTGCACTTCGACCTGCCCAAGTCCATCGAGAACTACAGCCAGGAAATCGGGCGCGCCGGTCGTGATGGCCAGCCTTCCGAGTGCCTGGTGCTGGCCAATCGCGACAGCCTCACAGTGCTGGAGAACTTCGTGTACGGCGATACGCCCGAGCAGGAAGGCATCCGGCTGGTGCTGGAGGAGTTGCTGGCAGCCCGGGATGACGGGCAATGGGAGTTTCTGCTGCGCTCGTTGGCAGAGCTGAGCAATATCCGTGAGCTACCGCTCAAGACCTTGCTGGTGCAACTGGAGCTCAAGGGGGTTATTGCACCGCGCTATGCGTTTTATGCCGAGTATCGCTTCAAGTACCTGGTGGAGCCGGATGTGTTGCTGGCGCGTTTTTCCGGCGAGCGACAGCAGTTTGTCGCCGCGATCATCCAGGTATGCAAAAGGGCCCGTAGCTGGGCCACTGTGGATTTCGACGCACTTTATCAACTGCACCAGGCCGAGCGTGGGCGGGTGGTCAAGGCGCTGGACTATTTCCAGGAGCAGGGGCTGATCGAGCTGGAGAGCAAGCAGATGACCGAGGTCTACAGCCTGCTCGATAGCGGGTTTGATACCCAGGCCATGAGCGCCGAGTTATACACAGGCTTCAAGCAGCACGAAGTCACGGAAGTGGCGCGGATCCATGGGATGCTGGCGCTGTTCGCCAGCGAGCGTTGCCTGGGCTTTCGGCTGGCCGAGTATTTTGGTGATGCGGATGCGCCCCGCCAGTGCGGGCATTGTTCGGTGTGCCGTGGCCAGATCGCCCATCTCCCAGCGCCACCTGGCTTGGCGCCGCTTGTGGATAAAAGCTTCCAGGGATTGTGCGCGGATTTTATCCACAGGCATCATCAGCACACCGGCAGCTTGCCGGGGGCTGAACGGTTGACGCGGTTTTTATGCGGGATCAGCGTGCCATTGTTTATCAAACTCAAGGCCCGCGGGATTCCAGGGTTTGCCGCGCTGGAAGAGTATCCGTATGCCCAGGTGCGGGATTGGGCCGGGGCCCATCTGAACGACCTGTAAATTCACTTTCACGAGACTTGCCCATGCCTGACTCAATGCCGCAGCGTGCCGATTACCGCCACTTCCAGCCGATCATTACGCGCTGGCACGACAATGACGTGTATGGCCATGTGAATAACGTCACCTATTACAGCTTCTTCGATACGGCAGTGAACACCTACCTGATCGAGCAGGGTGGGTTGGATATCCATGACGGCAAGGTGGTGGGGTTTGTGGTGAGTTCGGCGTGCGATTATTTCGCGTCGATAGCCTTTCCCGACCGTATCGATATCGGCCTGCGGGTGGGCAAGTTGGGCAACAGTTCAGTGCAGTACGAGTTGGCGGTGTTCAAGGCTGGCGAAGACGAAGCCTGCGCGGCGGGGCGGTTTGTGCATGTGTTTGTCGACCGGGCGACAAACCAGCCGGTGGCGATTGCGGGGGTGTTGCGCGAGGCTTTGCAGCGGTTAGTGATCTGACCGCGAACGCATAAACGCCACCGAAGCGAATGTGGGAGCGGGCTGGCCCGCGATGGCGGTGGATCAGTCAAGTATCCAATAACTGACCCACCGCAATCGCGGGCAAGCCCGCTCCCACACGGGGTATGCAGTGTTCTTTGGATTTTACCGGTGACGGTAGTGATGCTTGTTCTTGCGATGCCCATAGGCATGCCCACGGCCACGATGATCATCGCGGTCGTAGCGACGGTTATCGCGCCCGCGATAGCGACGGTCGTCGTCGTCGCTCTTGTTGCCCATGTAGTTGCCCAGCGCGCCGCCGGCACCACCGCCTGCTGCCGCACCGATCAGGCTACCGGTGTTGCCGCCGACACTACGACCGACCACGTTGCCGCCGGCTGCGCCCAGCGCGCCGCCAATGGCCGCTTCGCCTCGGCTGCGTTTGTCTGCGCCCACTGCGCTACCGCCGGCGCCGCCCAGGGCCGCACCAATGGCCGAACCGGTATTGCCGCCGATCTGCTGGCCGACGACTGAACCTAGAACCCCGCCCAATGCGCCGCCTACACCGGCTTCGGTGGTGCCACCGGCCATGGCTGCGCCACTGACCAGGCCAAGGGACAACAAGAGAATCGAGGAGAACTTCATAGGTGAACCTCAAGGGGATGACGGCGCGATCCTGAGGTTGTCGGAATATTCTTACAATCGAATTCCGACCAGTGGTGCAGGTTGTATACAATTAGCTAAGTTACTGTTTTAATTCGGGAACTTAAGTCGTTTTTGCCGGTCTTTAGCTACTTCGGAACGGCCGCTTTTATGCAAAAGCGGCCTTTTTTGTGCCCGTAAAGATCGTTCCCCGGCGTGGAGTCGATCAGGCGATCCTGGCCATTATCAACCCAGTCTCGCTGGCCGCTTCCAGGCGGATCGCCACGAACTTGGAGGTAGGCGTATGGCTACCGTCCCCAGTGCTTTCCAGTGGCACCAGCGGGTTGACCTCAGGGTAGTAGGCTGCCGCTTGCCCCGCCGGAATATCGAACGCCAGCAAGGTAAAGCCCTTGACCCGACGCTCGCGGCCGTCATCCCAGATCGACACGATATCGGCCTTCTGCCCTGGCTTGAAGCCCAGGCGGATGATGTCGGCTTCGTTGACGAACAGCACGTCGCGCTGGCCCTTGACCCCGCGATAGCGGTCATCCAGGCCGTAGATAGTGGTGTTGTACTGATCGTGGGAACGCATGGACTGCATGATCAGGTCGGGCAATTGGCCAGTGGCGCGGGTGCGTTCATGCACCAGGTCCTTGGGCAGGATATTGGCGCGGAAATTGGCGCGCCCTGACGGCGTGTTCCAGCGGCGTGCGCCGGCGCTGTTGCCCAGGTAGAAACCGCCTGGGTGTTGCACGCGCTCATTGAAGTCCTTGAAACCGGGAATGGTATCGGCGATCAAGTCGCGGATGCGGCGGTAGTCGGCTACCAACCAGTTCCAGTCCACCGGCTTGCTGCCCAGGGTAGCAGCGGCGATGCCGGCGAGAATCGCCGGCTCAGATTTCATCAGCTTCGACAGTGGCTGCAGCTGGCCGTTGGAGGCGTGCACCATGCTGAACGAGTCTTCTACCGTCACCGCTTGCGGGCCATCGGCCTGAATATCGATGTCGGTACGGCCCAGGCACGGCAGGATCAAGGCCTGTTTGCCGTGGGCCAGGTGGCTGCGATTGAGCTTGGTGCTGATCTGTACTGTCAGGTCGCAGTTGCTCAAGGCCTGGAAGGTGCGCGGGCTGTCGGGCGTGGCTTGGGCGAAGTTGCCGCCCAGGCCGATAAACACCTTGGCGCGGCCTTCGAGCATGGCGTGGATTGCCTCGACCACGTTATGCCCGTTGTCGCGGGGTACCTTGAACTGGAAGCGGCGCTCCAGGGCATCGAGGAAGGCCACGGGCGGCCGTTCGTTGATCCCCATGGTGCGATCGCCCTGCACGTTGCTGTGGCCGCGTACCGGGCACAGGCCGGCGCCGGGGCGGCCGATGTTGCCGCGCAGCAGCATCAGGTTGGCGATTTCCTGGATGGTCGGCACCGAGTGCCGATGTTGGGTGATGCCCATCGCCCAGCACATGATCACGTTCTTGCCTTTGGCGTACATGCGCGCCGCCTGCTCTATCTCCACCAGGCTCAGGCCGGACTGCTCGACGATTTCATCCCAAGAGGTGTCGTCGATCTTCGCCAGGTAATCCAGCACGTTGACCGTGTGTTCATTGAGGAAGTCGTGGTCGAACACCGCCTCCTTGCCTTCGGCCTGGGCCTGGCGTTCCCATAGCAGCAGAAACTTGGCCATGCCGCGCAGGATGGCCATGTCGCCACCCAGTGCTGGCCGGAAGTACGCAGTGTTGGTTGGCTTGTCGCCGTTGGTGAGCATTTCCAGCGGGTGTTGCGGGTGCTGGAAACGTTCCAGGCCACGCTCTTTGAGCGGGTTGATACAGACCACCTGGGCGCCGCGCTTCACCGCTTCGCGCAGCGGTTCGAGCATGCGTGGGTGGTTGGTGCCGGGGTTCTGGCCCCAGACGAAAATCGCGTCGGCGTGTTCAAAGTCGTCAAACGTCACCGTGCCTTTGCCCACACCCACGCTCTGCGCCAGGGCCACACCGCTGGCTTCGTGGCACATGTTCGAGCAATCCGGGAAGTTGTTGGTGCCGTAGGCGCGCACGAACAATTGATAGAGGTATGCGGCCTCATTGCTGGCGCGGCCCGAGGTATAGAACTCGGCCATATCCGGGCTTGGCAGGGCGCGCAAGTGCTGGCCGATCAGGTCGAAGGCTGACTCCCAGCTGATGGGCTTGTAACGGTCGGTCTCGGCGTCGTAGCTCATCGGCTCGGTCAGGCGGCCCTGGTATTCCAGCCAATAGTCGCTTTGTTCCAGCAGCGCGCTGACGCTGTGTTTGGCGAAGAACGCCGCGTCCACCCGGCGCTTGGTGGCTTCCCAGTTGACTGCCTTGGCGCCGTTCTCGCAGAACTTGACCATGCCGCTTTCCGGCGAGTCACCCCAGGCGCAGCCGGGGCAGTCGAAGCCGCCGTTCTGGTTGGTCTTGAGCATCATGCGGATATTTTTCAGCGCGTTGTCGCTGGTCAGCCACGCCTGCGCCACGCTGATCAGCGCACCCCAGCCGCCAGCCGGGCCTTTGTAGGGCTTGTAGCGCGGGGTTGGGGTTTGGTCGGCTTGGTGATGATTGCTCATGGCTGATACTCCATCGCAGGGCTATAGACCCGCGGCGCGCTTTTTTGCGGCAGGTGGATAAGGTTGAGGTTGTGCCGGCGTGCCCACTGCAGGGCCAGGCCGGTGGGCGACGACAGGCTGACCAGGGTCTGGATGCCCGCGCGCAGGACTTTCTGGATTAATTCGAGGCTGCAACGGCTGGTGACAATTGCCACGCCGCCTGCCGTCGGGATGTGCTGACGGACCAAGGCGCCGATCAGTTTGTCGAGGGCGTTATGCCGGCCGATATCTTCGCGGCCCAGCAGCAGCTCACCCTGGTTATTCATGAATACCGCCGCATGCACCGCGCCGCTGTATTGGCCCAATGGCTGAAAGGCGCTGATGCGCTGGCGCAAGCCCTCCAGCCACGCGGCAGGCGGCAATGGTGCGCCCGGCAACACCTTGAGGTGCGGCAGCGCTTGCTCCAGCGCTTCCACCCCGCACAGGCCGCAGCCGCTGGTGCCAGCCAGTTGCCGGCGCTGTTGCTTGAGGTTCCAGAAGGCGCGGCTGGAGATCTGTACCTGAGCGTATTGGGCCGAGCCTGTGCCGCTCAGTTGCAGGTCGTAGATATCGCTGATGTCGCTGATGATGCCGCTGCCCAGGCTGAAGCCGACGATAAAGTCTTCAAGGTCGGTGGGCGTCACCAGCATCACGGCCTGGCTGATGTCGTTATAGGCAATCGCCAACGCGACTTCCTCGGCCAGCGCGGTGCTGTCCGATTGCGTGCGGTCGAGGTTGCAATACTGATAACTCTGGCTGGCGGCGGGCGCGGGCGTTGTCAGGGCGGGCGCCGCGCGTGCTGGGCGCTGGGCGTTCATGAAGTCTAGTCACCGGCGAAGTGTTCAGAGTGAAGACTAGGCGCGACAAAGGGTCGCGTCTAATCGTCAGTACTGATCTGCCGATAGATGACGTCGATCAAGGTTCCAGCAGCGATTACTGATAAAGCGCAAAACACGCCTCGGCCAGCGCCGAACGCGGCGCACTGCGACGCATGATCAGCCCCAGCTTGGCCAGGGTTTGCGCGTTTTCGATGGGTTGCAGCCGCAGGTGCTCGGTCAGGGCATCAAGGCCGCCGTCCAGGGGCATCACCGCACAACACAGCCCGCCGTGCACGGCCTGCAGCAACTGATGGACGGCATCGGTTTGCAGCAAGGGTTGGGGGGTCAGGCCGCGGCTGTGGAAGTTGTGGTCGATGGACTGGCGAAAGTGCATGCCGCTGGTAAGCATGCCCAGAGGCAGTTCGATCAGCGCCTCCCAGCTCAAGGGCTTTTCGCCAAAACTGAAAAACCGTTGGTCGTACAGCAGGCCCATGCGGGTTTCGTCCAGGGCCAGGGAGTCAAAGCGCTCGGCGTCCAGGCGCTCGAGGTAGGACACGCCCAAATCCAGGCGATTGCTCGCCAGTTGTTCGAGGATCTGCTCGGAACTCAGGGCCGATAGCTCAAAGCGCAGGCTGGGGTGCTGCCTGTGCAGTTGTTGCATCAAGGCCAGCGGATCGAAGCTCGACAACGGCACCACCCCCAGGCGCAGTGTCCCCACCAGGTTGCCGCGGCAGGCTGCCGCCTCGGCCTGCAGGCCGTCATAGGCTGCCAGTACCGTACGCGCCCAGGCCAGCACCCGCTCGCCGGGGGCGGTAAAACCCTCGAAACGCTGGCCGCGATTGACCAGCGGTAGCTCCAGTTCTTCTTCCAGGCTGCGCAGGCGCATCGACAGGGTCGGCTGGGTAATGTGGCAGCGCGCGGCCGCCTGGCCGAAGTGACGGGTTTCGTCGAGGGCGATGAGGAATTTCAGCTGTTTGATGTCCATCTTCGCTCCGGGCTCTTATTCCAATGGCGGGGGGATTCTAGCGCGTTTGCGTCATTGGTCGGACTGGAACCAAGGTCTGTAAGACTGGTCTAGTCTTTGGCATCTGGAAACCCAATCCCAAGGAGAGCGCACGTATGAGTATTTTTAGTTTTGTTAAGGAAGCAGGCGAAAAGCTGATTGATCTGTTGACGCCGGGTAATGCGAACGCGAGTGATGAACTGAAGAAGCACATTGAAGCCGTCGGGCTGGGCAATCCGAATGTGACGGCTACTGTTGATGGTGACAAAGTCACGATCACCGGTGAGGTTTCCAGTCAGGAAGAGAAGGAAAAAATTCTGCTGGCTGCAGGTAACATCGCAGGCGTCTCCAGTGTGGATGATCAGATTACCGTCACCGGGCCTGCGGTCACCGCAGCTCGCTTTGTTGTCGTGGAGAAAGGCGACACATTGAGCGCGATCTCTCTGAAGGTCTATGGCAACGCCAATCAGTACAACAAAATCTTCGAGGCCAACAAGCCAATGCTCAAGGATGTGAACAAAATCTACCCAGGGCAGACACTGCGTATTCCTGAGTAAGCTTGTCCCCTTGTAGGAGCGAGCTTGCTCGCGAAGGTCGTTAACGATAACGCGGACATCCTGAATGAAAGCGCTGTCCAGACGTTTTTCGCGAGCAAGCTCGCTCCTACAACGATAATTCTGAAATCAATTCCCGGTAATCCTCGACCGCATCGAACTCCGCCGTATCCTTCGGCCCCTTGCGGCTGTCCGGCTGTTTGACCGCCAGCAAATGCCCCACGCCAAAATCCCGCGCACTGCGCAGAATCGGCAAGGTGTCGTCGATAAACAGGCTACGCGCCGGGTCGAAGTCGATATCCGCCTGCAATGCGTCCCAGAACTGCGGGTTTTCCTTGGCAAACCCATAGTCGTGGGAACTGATCAGTCGCTCGAAATACGGCGCCAGCTCAATGCGTTCCAGCTTCAACGACAGCGAGTCGCGGTGGGCATTGGTGATCAGGATCACGCGTTTGCCGGCTTGTTTGATCGCCGCCAGGAAGGTGTCGGCATCCGGGCGCAGGGCGATCAAGTGGGCGGTTTCCAGCTTGAGTTCGCGCACCGGGATCTTCAGTTCGGCGCTCCAGAAATCCAGGCAATACCATTGCAACTGGCCGGCGTTACGCTCGAACAGCGGTTGCAACTCCATCTCGGCCATGGCCTGGCTCACCCCGTGCAGTTCTGCATAGCGCCGGGGCAGGTGTTCCATCCAGAAGTGGTTGTCGAAATGCAGGTCGAGCAAGGTGCCGTCCATGTCCAGCAGGACGGTGTCGATATCGGACCAGGGCAATGGAGGCATGGTGGGGTCTCAAGCAGGTAAGTAAATATATCCGACACAGACAATCGGAAAAGCCACGGTATAGTAACCCGATCACGCCAAGGAGCCCTTTATGCGCCAGAAACCCACCGTCCTCGCCCGCGAAATTGTCGCCAGTAGTCGTTTGTTCCGCGTGGAGCAAGTGCAGTTGCGCTTCTCCAATGGCGTTGAGCGGACCTACGAGCGCCTGGTGGGCCGTGGCGCAGGGTATGGCGCGGTGATGATCGTGGCGATGATCGACGCTGACCACGCGCTGCTGGTGGAAGAATACTGCGGCGGCACGGATGAGTATGAACTGTCCTTGCCCAAGGGCCTGATCGAACCGGGCGAAGACGTGCTGGCGGCGGCAGACCGTGAACTCAAGGAAGAGGCGGGCTATGGCGCACGGCAGTTGGAACACTTGACCGAACTGTCCCTGTCCCCAGGCTATATGAGCCAGAAAATCCAGGTGGTGCTGGCCACCGAGCTTTACGAAGAGCGCCTGGAGGGTGACGAGCCCGAGCCGATGCGCGTGGACCGGGTCAACCTGCGCGAGCTTGCACAGCTGGCGCAGCACGCGCAGTTCAGCGAAGGCCGTGCCCTGGCCGCGTTGTATCTGGTGCGTGACCTGCTGACCCAGCGCGGAGCCTACCAGCCATGAGTGAATTGTTCCTCGGCCACGCCTACATTGCCCCGGTGATCGAACTGGCCCGCCAGGCCGGCGAGGTGATCCTGCCGTATTGGCGCGCCGATGTGGCCGTGACGGCCAAGGCGGATGATTCGCCGGTCACCGCCGCCGACCTGGCCGCCCATCACCTGATTCTCGCCGGTCTCACCGCGCTGGACCCGAGCATCCCGGTGCTGTCGGAAGAAGACGCCGATATCGACCAGAGCGTGCGTGCCGGTTGGCAGCGCTGGTGGCTGGTAGACCCACTGGATGGCACCAAGGAATTTATCAGTGGCAGTGAGGAATTTACCGTCAACATCGCCTTGATCGAACACGGGCGTGTGGTGTTTGGTGTGGTTTCCATGCCCACCAGTGGCCGCTGCTACTTCGGTGGCGCCGGGCTTGGGGCGTGGCGCTCCGACGTGAATGCCGCGCCCCGGCAGATCCAGGTGCGGCAGAAGCCCGCCGCCGGCGAGGCGTTCACCGTAGTCGCCAGCCGTCGCCATACCAGCCCCGAACAAGAGCGCTTGCTCGACGGCTTGAGCGAAGGGCTGGGGGAGTTGAAGCTGGCCAATATCGGCAGCTCCTTGAAATTCTGCCTGTTGGCCGAAGGCAGCGCCGATTGCTATCCGCGCCTGGCACCGACCTCGCAGTGGGACACCGCCGCTGCCCAGGGCGTGCTGGAGGGCGCTGGCGGCGAAGTGCTGGAGTTGAATGGCCAGCGGTTCAGCTACCCGGCGCGGGCGTCGCTGTTGAACCCGTTCTTCCTGGCCTTGCCGGCCAAGGCCGCCTGGCGCGAGCGCTTGCTGGCGCTGGCCCGATCTTGACTGTGGCTGGGGTTTAGTCTGTTGTGGGAGCCGGGCTTGCCCGCGATGCAGGCGCCTCGGTTTTTCAGATAAGCCGAGGTGATGCTATCGCAGGCAAGCCAGCTCCCACACAAGCCAGCTCCCACACACAATCTGGCTCTCACTTGGGGTTTAGCGGTGCAGGACGTACTGCCCGGTAAACACCACCGCCGGCGCTTCACTGCCTTCATTCACAATCCATGTCTGCAACGCCAGCCGCGCCCGGCCATGACGTTGGTAGGTCGCCAAAAAACGCTTCCATACCTTGTCCTCCGGGGCCTGGCAAATCGCCGTGGCGTCCTGGGTGACAGGCAACGGGTAGCTGATCTGCCCTTCCTGGATCACGATATGCCCGTCTTCAACCCCTTCCTCGCGCAATTGCAGGTGCAGCCAGCCCCAACCCGCGAGTACGGCGCCGCAGTACAGGCTGCCGCCAAACATGGTGCTCTTGTGGTTGATATTGGCTTGCAACGGTAAGTGCAGGCGCAGTTGCCGGTCCTGCCAGTCGAGCACCTTGAGGCCCATCTCCCGGGTCAGGGGGATGTCATGGTGCAGAATCGATTCCAGGTAACGGCTATCGCGGCTCATGGCGGTCTCTTGGCGGGTGGGAAAGGTCATTCGTCATCGGCGTGGGCGTTGCCGCTGTCGGCAAAGCTCAACCCATGTTTGCGCAGCTTGTCATGCAAGGTCTTGCGTGGCACCCCGAGGGCTTCGGCCAGGCTGCGCACGGAGCTGTGGGGGCGGCCGAGTTCGGCGGCGATCAAGGCTTTTTCAAAGTGCTCGACTTGCTCGCTCAAGCCCCCGGTAGACATCGGTACGCCGGGCGCCGGGCCGTCGGGTGTGCTGTCCAGGGCCAGTTCCAGGCCGAGGGCGAAGCGTTCGGCGACGTTTTGCAGCTCCCGCACGTTGCCCGGCCAGTTATGGCGCAACAGCATTGCCCGTTGGCCGGGTTGCAATTCATGCAGCGGCAAGCCATGGCGGCTACTGGCCTCGTCGGCAAAGTGCTGGAACAGCATCAAGGCATCTTCGCCACGCTCACGCAGGGGCGGAATGCGCAACGGCGCGACGTTCAGGCGGTAGTACAAGTCTGCACGGAAGCGCCCCTGGTCGGCGGACTGGCGCAGGTCTTCCTTGGTGGCGGCGATGATGCGGATATCCAGCGGGATCTGCTGATTACCCCCCAGGCGCTCGACCACACGTTCCTGCAACAGGCGCAGCAACTTGACCTGCACATCCAGGCTCATGCTCTCGATTTCATCAAGGAACAACGTGCCGCCGTTGGCAAACTCGAACTTGCCGATCCGCCGCTTCTGCGCCCCGGTAAACGCCCCCGGCTCATGGCCGAACAGTTCGCTTTCCACCACGGATTCGGCCAGCGCCCCGGCGTTGATGGCAACGAAGGGCCCGGTGCGACGGTTCGACAGGTCGTGCAGGGCGCGTGCCACCACTTCCTTGCCGGCGCCGGTTTCACCGAGGATCAGCACATCGGCGCGGGTCGCCGCCAGCGCGCCAATCTGCTCGCGCAGGCGCAGCATCGGCGCCGACTGGCCCACCAAACGGGTGCTCAGTTGCTGGCGATCACTCAGGGCCAGGCGCAGGCTGCGGTTGTCCAGCACCAGCCGGCGCACGGCCAGGGCGCGGCGTACGCTGTCGAGCAGGGCGTCGCTGGCAAAGGGTTTCTCGAGGAAGTCATAGGCGCCGGCGCGCATCGCCTGCACCGCCAGTGGCACATCGCCGTGGCCGGTGATCAGCAGCACCGGCAGCTCCGGGTCCTGGCCGTGAAGTTCGGCGAGCAGCTCCAGGCCATCCATGCCGGGCATGCGAATGTCGCTGACCACCACTCCCGGCCAGTCGCGCGACAGCTGCGCCGTAAGGCCAGTGGCTTCGCCAAGGGGCAGGACCTTCAGCCCGGCCAGGTCCAGGGTCTGGCACAGGGCCTGACGCAGGTGTGGATCATCGTCGATCAACACCACCTGAATCTGGTTATCGATACTCATACACTGCGGTCCTCGGACGGTTGCAGACTGACGCCAGGTGCTCCGGCGCGCAGTTTCAAGGTTATCAGTGCGCCGCCTTCCTTGTGGTTGGCAAACAACAGTTCGCCACCAAAGGCACGCATCAGGGTGTCACAGATGGCCAAGCCCAACCCCAGGCCCTGGGTGCGGGTCTTGGTGGTGTAGAAGGGCTCGCCGGCGCGCCCCAGGGCTTCCATGCAGAACCCCGGCCCGTTGTCGCGGATGTACAGGTTGACGCCTTGATCGGTGGATTCGGCACTCAGCCACAGTTTGCGCGGCGGGCCCTTTTCGGTCAGGGCGTCCAGGGCGTTGGCCAGCAGATTGCCCAGTACCTGGCGCAGGCGCGTTTCCCCGGCTTCTACCCACAGGGATGCCTCTGGCAAATCGCGGATCAGTTCCACTTCCATGGCCCGCCGGCGCTTGGCCAGCAACGCCAGCGCGTCGTCCAGGGCCGGTTGCAGGGCCACGCTTTCCGGGGCATGCCGGTCGCGGCGGGCAAAGGCGCGCAAGTGGGCGATGATCGAGGCCATGCGCCCGGTCAGTTCGCTGATCAACTTGAGGTTGCCCCGGGCGTCATCGGTGCGCTGGTGGTCGAGGAGAATCCCGGCGTTTTCCGCGTAACTGCGGATGGCCGCCAGGGGTTGGTTGAGCTCATGGCTGATGCTCGCCGACATGGTACCCAGCGCCGACAGTTTGCCGGCTTGCACCAGGTCATCCTGGGCGCGTACCAGCTCCTGCTGGGCATTTTCCCGCTCCAGTACTTCCTGGCGTAGGCGGCGGTTGAGGCCTTCGAGGTCGCTGGTCCGCTCAGCCACGCGCATTTCCAGCTCGCGCCGGGCCTTGGCTTCAAAGGCGATGCGTTCCAGGTAATGACGCCGGCGCTGCATCATCAGGCCGAGCAGCAGCATCAGCACCAGCAAGGTCGCGCCGCCGACCGCGACTACCGTGCGCACGGGGCGGTCGATCAGGGTGCGGGGGGCAAGGATTTCCACATTCCAGCCGGTTTCGGCGATTTCGGTGGATTGACGCAGCCAGGCGCTGGAGCTGAAATTCAGGGGCTGCGGATCGCGGGTCGGGTAGGGCTGGATCGCGATGATGGCCTGGCGCTCGGCCTCGGTCAGTGGCCGGGTGGTGCGAAAACGCCATTGTGGGCGCGAGGTCAGGATCACCACGCCGTTGTGGTCAGTCACCAGCAGTTGTTCGGGGGTCTGGCCCCACAGGCTTTCGGTGTGGTCCAGGTCAACCTTGACCACCAGCACGCCGATCACATGTTCGTCTTCTCGCACCGCAGCGGCAAAGAAGTACCCGCGCTTGGCCGACGTGGTCCCCAGGCCGAAGAAGCGGCCCAGGCGCCCGGCCATGGCTTCGCTGAAATAAGGCCGAAAGGAAAAGTTGCGGCCGACGAAGCTGTCCTGTTTGTCCCAGTTCGAGGCGGCCAGGGTCTTGCCGCGGGTGTCCATCAGGTACATCACTTCCACGCCCGCCTGGGCCGCCACCTGCTTGAGCAATTGGTTGGCGGCCACCAGGTTGGTGCTGACCTGGGGCGCTGCCAGGGCGGTGCGCAGGGCCGGCAGGTCGCCGAGGATCTGTGGCAACACTTCGTAGCGGTGCAGGGTGCCCAGCAGGTTGGCGACGTACAGGTCGAGGGTCTGGCGGTTCTGCCCGGCCAGCTCGCTGCGGTAGTAACGCTCGGCCAGATGCTCCAACGGCCACAGCAGTGGCGCCAGGCACAATGCCAGCAAGGCCAGGCTGCGCCAGCGGGGTCTGCGTGGAAGGGGTGGAGTCATGTAAGTCTGCGCCTGTGGGTACAGGCGCATTATGCCTAGTGCTGCTGTGCAAGACACTCGCGCAATGCTTCGCGCCACTGCGGTTGGCTAACTTGCCATTGTTGTTGCAGGCGGCTGCAATCGAGGCGCGAGTTCAACGGGCGCTTGGCGGGCGTTGGGTACTCGCTGGCAGGAATCCCTTCAAGCGCGGCGCAGGCCTTGCCTTCGGCCAGCAATTGCTCGCCGATGGCCTGGGCAAAGCCGAACCACGAGGTCTCGCCCTGGGCCGTCAGGTGATACACGCCCCACTCGCCGGCTTGGCCAGCCTGCCAGCGCTCGATCAGTGCGCGGGTGCTGTCGGCGATGGTCCCGGCCCAGGTCGGTGCGCCGATCTGGTCGGCGACGATGCGCATGTGGGGTTTTTCCTGGAGCAGGCGCTGCATGGTCAGCAGGAAATTCTTGCCATGGCTCGAATACACCCAACTGGTGCGCAGGATCAGGTACTGACCACCCACTGCCGCGATGGCCTGTTCGCCCGCCAGTTTACTCGCGCCGTAGACGCCCAGCGGGTTGGGCACATCGTCTTCGGTGTAGGGCGCAGGCTTGCTGCCGTCGAACACGTAGTCGGTGGAGTAGTGGATCAGCGGGATGCCCAGGGCCTTGGCTTCTTCGGCCAGGACACCGGGCGCGGTGGCATTGATCGCGAAGGCGATGTCGGGCTCGTTCTCGGCCTGGTCGACAGCGGTATGCGCCGCCGCGTTGATGATCAGCCCGGGACGATGGCTACGGACCTGTTGGCGGATCTGTTCGGGGTTGGCCAGGTCGAGCTGGTCGCGACCGAGCACCACCAGTTCGCCCAGGCCCTGCAGCCGCTGTTGCAGTTCGCGGGAAACCTGGCCGTGTTGGCCGGTGATGAGGATTTTCAAGGGTGTACCGTTCACATTCATTTGGTTTCCCCGGCGAGGGTGAACAGGTACTGGCCATAACCAGTTTTGCCGAAGTATTTGGCCCGTTCGAGCAGGTGGTCGCGGTCGATCCAGCCGTTCTCGTAGGCGATTTCTTCCAGGCAAGCCACTTTCAGGCCCTGGCGATGCTCGATGGTCTGAACATAGATCGAGGCTTCCAGGAGGCTGTCATGGGTGCCGGTATCGAGCCAGGCGAACCCACGCCCGAAACGCTCGACATGCAGATCGCCACGCTTGAGGTAGGCATTGTTGACGTCAGTGATCTCCAGTTCGCCGCGTGGCGATGGCTGGACGGCCTTGGCGATCTTGACCACATCGTTGTCATAGAAGTACAGGCCGGTCACAGCATAGCTGGACTTCGGCTTGGCAGGTTTTTCTTCGATACAAAGCGCGCGGCCTTCACCGTCGAAATCAATCACGCCGAAACGCTCCGGATCTTTGACCCAGTAGCCGAATACCGTAGCGCCGGATGGACGCTTGGCAGCGGTGCGCAGTTGTTCGCCGAAGTGCTGGCCGTGGAAGATGTTGTCGCCCAGGATCAGGCATACCGGATCATTCCCGATGAATTCTTCCCCGATCAGGAAGGCTTGCGCCAACCCATCGGGAGAGGGTTGCTCCGCATAGCTGATCTGCACGCCGAACTGGCTGCCATCGCCCAGCAGATTGCGGTACTGCGGCAAGTCCACCGGCGTGGAAATCACGAGGATCTCTTTGATTCCGGCCAACATCAGCACGGAAATCGGGTAGTAGATCATCGGTTTGTCGTACACCGGCAGCAACTGCTTGGAAACCCCCAGGGTAATGGGGTGCAGACGCGTCCCGGAGCCGCCGGCCAGTACGATTCCCTTCATCATGCAATCAAGTCCTTCGCGTCGGTGCTGCCGAGGCGTTCGCCCTGATAACTGCCGTCCTGGACCCGACGGCACCACTCCAGGTTATCCAAGTACCACTGCACGGTCTTGCGCAGGCCGGTTTCGAAGGTTTCTTCAGGAACCCAGCCCAATTCGCGCTCGATCTTGCTGGCATCGATGGCGTAGCGCTGGTCGTGGCCGGGGCGATCCTTGACGAAGGTGATCAGGTCGGTGAACTGGGCAACGCCGGCCGGGCGCTGGGGCGCCAGCTCTTCGAGCAGTGCACAGATGCCACGGACTACGTCGATATTCTTCTGCTCGTTGTGCCCGCCGATATTGTAGGTCTCGCCCACCACACCTTCGGTGACCACTTTGAGCAGCGCCCGGGCGTGGTCTTCGACAAACAACCAATCGCGTACTTGCAGGCCGTCGCCGTACACCGGCAGAGCCTTGCCCGCCAAGGCATTGAGGATCACCAGCGGGATCAGCTTCTCGGGGAAGTGGAACGGCCCGTAGTTGTTCGAACAGTTGGTCAGCAGCACTGGCAAGCCGTAAGTGCGCTGCCAGGCGCGGACCAGGTGGTCGGACGCTGCCTTGCTCGCGGAGTAGGGCGAGCTTGGCGCGTAAGGCGTGGTTTCGGTGAACAGATCATCCACGCCATGCAGGTCGCCATACACTTCGTCGGTGGAGATGTGATGGAAGCGGAAGGCGCTCTTGGCCGGCTCTGCCAACTGTTGCCAGTAGGCGCGAGTGGCTTCCAGCAGGCTGTAGGTGCCGACGATGTTGGTCTGGATAAAGTCCGACGGGCCGTCGATGGAGCGGTCGACATGGGACTCGGCTGCCAGGTGCATGATGGCCTGAGGCTGAAAGCGTGCCAGCACTGCGCTGACGGTGGCCTGGTCGATGATATCGGCCTGGACGAATTCATAGCGGGTATTGCTCGCAATGCTGGTCAGCGACTCAAGATTGCCGGCGTAGGTCAGTTTGTCGAGGTTGAGAACTTCATGTTCAGTGTTTTGAATCAAATGGCGGATCAGTGCTGAACCGATAAAACCGGCACCACCGGTAACAAGAATACGCATGTCGAGAGGCCTTTCCTTAGACGGAAATTGAGCGAATGGGGCATAGCTTGCGGGCTTGCCATGGGCGGTGCAAGAGGCGGTGGTCAGATTGGCCCGGCTTGCGTGCTCAAAGAAGACAATCACAATGGGTTAGGGTTGCATCAAACCTATCAACAATGGCGATATAAGCGCCGGACAAAAAACCAGGGGCCGTCACATGTTGCTCGATACATTGATCCACCGCGCCAGTTTGCCGTGCCCGCAGGTCGGGCCGCAGCAGGCTTTGCAGTTGCTGGAGCAGCATTACGGCCTCAGTGGCACGCTGCAGTCCCTGGGCAGCCAGCAAGACCTCAATTACCGCGTCGACAGTGACCGTGGCCGCTTCGTCCTGAAAATCTGCCGTGGCGAGTATGCCGCCATGGAGCTGCACGCCCAGCATGCGGCCCTGGCGCACTTGCAATCCGAGGTGCGGGTGCCAGAGGTCATCAGGGCCCTCGACGGCGAGCAACTGCTGACCGTGACGGTCGCCGGGCAAACCCTGCATGTGCGTTTGCTGGACTATATCGAAGGCCAGCCGCTGACCCACCTGCCGCACCTGGGCCGTGAGGTGATCGAAGGTTTTGGCCGGCTGTGCGGGCAGATGAGCCAGGCGTTGGCCGGCTTCACCCATGCGGGCCTTGCGCGCACGCTGCAGTGGGACCCGCGCCATGCCGGGGAGTTGATCAGCCATTTGTTGTCGACACTCGACAACCTGCCGCACCGCGCGGCCCTGGAACGGGTCGCCGCACAGGTCGAGCAGCGCATCCGGCCCCTGGCCGATCAATTGCCCTGGCAAGCCGTGCATATGGATATCACCGACGACAATGTGGTCTGGCAGCGCGATGCCCAGCGGCATTGGCAGGTGCAGGGGGTCATCGATTTCGGCGACCTGGTGCACACCTGGCGGATTGCCGATCTGTCGGTGACCTGCGCCGCGTTACTGCACCACGCCGAGGGCGACCCGTTCGCGATCCTGCCGGCGATCCAGGCCTGTCACGCCCTGACGCCCCTGCAGCCGCAAGAATTGCAGGCGCTGTGGCCGCTGATCGTGGCCCGCGCGGCGGTGTTGGTGTTGAGCAGTGAACAGCAGCAGCGCCTGGACCCGGATAACACCTACCTGTTGAAGAATGCCGAGCACGAGTGGGAAATCTTCCAGGTAGCCACCTCGGTGCCATTTGAGTTGATGGAGTCGGCGATCCTGGCTTGCGTCGGTGCTACCCCGTCGTTCACGGCCAGCGAAGACTTTGCCCCGCTGCTGCCGGGCCTGGTGGGACGCGAGTTCGCGCTGGTCGACCTGGGCGTGCTCAGCCCGCATTTTGAAGCAGGTAATTGGGAAGCCCCTGGCATCGATCAGCAACTATTGCAGCAAGCGGCGGCGGCCCATGGCTTGGCGGCCAGCCGCTATGGCCAATATCGCCTGTCCCGCACACGCCCCGATTGCGCGGTCGAACCCGATACCCTTGCGCTGCATGTGGAACTGCATGCGCCTGCGGGTACGGTCGTACAAGCGCCGTTTGCCGGCACCCTGCGGCGCACGGCCGATGGCGGCCTGTGTCTGCACAGTGCGCAACTGAATATATGGCTGTGGGGGGTTGAACCTACGTTGCAAGCCGGTGCCGCGGTGCTCAAGGGCCAGGTCCTGGGTGAGGCTGGCGGGCTATTGGCGGTGCAACTGTGCCGCGTCGACCTTGAGCCACCGTTGTTCTGCACGCCATCGCGCGCTGCGGCATGGCAGGCGTTGTGCCCGTCCCCTGCGACGTTGCTGGGTCTTGCCTGCGACGCCGAGCCGGAGCTGGATCCACACGCCTTGCTGGCCCGGCGCGATGCCAGCTTTGCGCGCTCGCAGAAGCACTATTACGTTGACCCACCGCGCATCGAACGCGGTTGGCGCAACCATCTGATCGACATGCAGGGCCGTTCGTATCTGGACATGCTAAACAATGTCGCGGTGCTGGGCCACGGCCATCCGCGCATGGCACAGGTGGCGGCGCGGCAGTGGTCGTTGCTCAACACCAACTCGCGTTTTCATTACGCCGCGATTGCCGAGTTTTCCGAGCGGCTGTTGGCGCTGGCCCCGGATTGCATGGACCGGGTGTTCCTGGTCAACAGTGGCACCGAAGCCAACGACCTGGCGATCCGCCTGGCCTGGGCCTACAGCGGCGGGCGCGACATGCTCAGCGTGCTGGAGGCTTATCACGGGTGGTCGGTGGCGGCCGATGCGGTGTCCACTTCGATTGCCGACAACCCCCAGGCCTTGAGCAGCCGGCCAGACTGGGTGCATCCGGTGACCGCGCCCAATACCTATCGTGGCCAATTCCGTGGCCCGCACAGTGCGCCGGATTATGTGCGCAGCGTCGAGCACAACCTGGCGAAGATCGCGGCCAGCCAGCGCCAACTGGCGGGTTTTATCTGCGAGCCGGTGTATGGCAATGCCGGCGGTATTTCCTTGCCGCCGGGCTACCTGCAGCAGGTGTACGCCCTCGTCCGCGCCCAGGGTGGGGTGTGTATTGCCGATGAAGTGCAGGTCGGCTACGGACGCATGGGCCATTTCTTCTGGGGTTTTGAAGAGCAGGGCGTGGTGCCGGACATCATCACCATGGCCAAGGGCATGGGCAACGGCCAGCCCCTGGGCGCGGTGATTACCCGCCGGGAAATCGCCGAAGCGCTGGAGGCCGAAGGGTATTTCTTCTCGTCCTCAGGCGGCAGCCCGGTCAGTTGCCGGATTGGCCTGGCGGTGCTGGATGTGATGGAGCAAGAAAAACTCTGGGAAAACGCCCAGGTGGTCGGCGCGCATTTCAAGGCGCGGCTGCAAGCGTTGATCGAGCGTCATCCCCTGGTGGGAGCGGTGCATGGCTCGGGCTTCTATCTGGGGTTGGAGTTGGTGCGGGATCGGCAGACGCTGGAACCGGCCACCGAGGAGACCGCGCGGTTGTGCGATCGTCTACGTGAACTGGGGATTTTCATGCAACCGACCGGGGACTATCTGAATATCCTCAAGATCAAGCCGCCGATGGTCACGTCTAAACGCAGTGTGGATTTCTTTGTCGACATGTTGTCGAAGGTGCTGGATGAAGGGTTGTAACCCCTTCAATAAATTGAATGTGTGCGGGCTTGCCCGCGATGGCAGAGTGTCAGTCGATACATGGGTTGACTGATACACCGCTATCGCGGGCAAGCCCGCTCCCACAGGTGGTTGGGTTTCCATTTTAAAAGCCGATTGTTATCGGGAATATTTTGCTTTTTTTCGATGGATGGAGATCTGCAAGCTTTAAAAGCCGATTTTTATCCGCTATAAAGTCGCCCAGCATTCCCCTTTCTGTCATCGGCCCCGGTTATCCTGGCCGCTGACCACCGCCCAGGAGATGATTCATGAGCCGTATCGTTACCGTCGCCGCTACCCAGATGGCTTGTTCCTGGGACCTCGAAGCCAATATCGAGACCGCTGAGAAGCTGGTCCGTGAGGCCGCCGCCAAAGGCGCGCAGATCATCCTGATCCAGGAACTGTTCGAAAGCCCTTACTTCTGCCAGAAGCCAAACCCGGACTATCTGCAACTGGCAACCCCGGTTGCAGAAAACGTGGCCATCAAGCACTTCCAGAAAATCGCCAAGGAACTGCAAGTCGTCCTGCCGATCAGCTTTTTCGAGCTGGCCGGCCGTGCGCGTTTCAACAGCATCGCGATCATCGATGCCGACGGCTCCAACCTCGGGATTTATCGTAAAAGCCACATCCCGGATGGCCCTGGCTACCACGAAAAGTACTACTTCAACCCGGGCGATACCGGCTTCAAAGTGTGGAACACCCGCTACGCAAAAATCGGCGTGGGCATCTGCTGGGACCAGTGGTTCCCGGAATGCGCCCGCAGCATGGCATTGCAAGGCGCGGAAATCCTGTTCTACCCGACCGCCATCGGCAGCGAGCCGCACGACAAGACCATCTCCTCGCGCGACCACTGGCAGCGTGTGCAACAAGGCCATGCCGGTGCCAACCTGATGCCGCTGATCGCCAGCAACCGCATCGGCAACGAAGAGCAGGACGGCTACGACATTACCTTCTACGGCTCGTCGTTCATTGCCAACCAGTTCGGTGAGAAGGTCGAAGAACTCAACGAAACCGAAGAAGGCATCCTGGTGCACAGCTTTGACCTCGATGAACTGGAGCACATCCGCAGCGCGTGGGGCTCGTTCCGTGATCGCCGGCCGAACCTGTACGGCGCGCTCAAGACCCTCGACGGTTCCCTGGAGTCCTGATCGCCATGACCACTTTGCACAGCACGCCTCGCGCTGACGGCTTCTATATGCCAGCCGAGTGGGCACCCCAGACCCAGGCCTGGATGATCTGGCCCGAGCGCCCGGACAACTGGCGCCTGGGCGGCAAACCGGCACAGGCGGCCCATGTGGCGGTGGCCAAGGCCATTGCGCGCTTTGAGCCGGTGACGGTCGCGGTTTCGGCCGCCCAGTACGAAAACGCCCGGGCGCGCCTGGATGTGCCGAATATTCGCGTGGTGGAGATGTCCAGCGACGACGCGTGGGTACGCGACAGCGGGCCGACCTTCGTGATCAATGACCAGGGTGAAGTCCGTGGCGTGAATTGGGACTTCAATGCCTGGGGCGGGTTTGACGGTGGCTTGTATGCGCCGTGGAACCGCGACTCCCAGGTGGGCGGCAAGATCCTGGAGATCGAGCGCAGCCCGCGTTATCGCACTGAGGGGTTTGTGCTCGAAGGCGGGTCGATTCACGTCGATGGCGAAGGCACGCTGATCACCACCGAGGAATGCCTGCTCAACCGCAATCGCAACCCGCATCTGGGCCGTGAAGAAATCGAAGCGGTCCTCAGCGCCAACCTGGCGGTGGATAAAATCATCTGGTTGCCCGACGGTCTGTTCAACGACGAAACCGACGGCCATGTGGATAACTTCTGCTGCTACGTGCGCCCGGGTGAAGTGCTGCTGGCCTGGACTGACGACCCGCAAGACCCGAACTATGCGCGCTGCCATGCTGCCATGGACGTGCTGCAAAACAGCACTGACGCCAAGGGCCGCGCATTTATTGTGCATAAAATGCCGATCCCGGGGCCGCTGTACGCCACTGAGGAAGAATGCGCCGGGGTCGACCCGGTGGACGGTTCCCAGGAGCGTAATCCGACCGTGCGCTTGGCCGGTTCCTACGTCAACTTCCTGATCGTCAACGGCGGCATTATTGCGCCGAGTTTTGATGATCCGCTGGACAGCCGTGCCCAGGAAATCCTCCAGGGGCTGTTCCCGCAACATGAAGTGGTGATGGTGCCCGGCCGTGAACTGTTACTGGGTGGCGGCAATATCCACTGCCTGACCCAGCAACAGCCCGCACCGCACAAAAACTGAGTGCAGTTGTAACAGGCAATTTCGCCGTACGGCGACTGATCGCCGCTAGTTGCACCGAGCAGTAACAGCAAGCCCATGGCCCGTGAGGGTCGTGGGCTTTTTTATGCCTGGCGCCAGATAAACCGGGCTTATTGGCACAGCTCTTGTATCGACGCTGTGACAGTGATCGGGGTTTGTGACTGCGCAGTTCTGTCATAAACCTTGAGTAAGTTAGCCGCTCAAGCAGTAGGAGAGAGCGCTGAAATGAACGCCGATATCAACCTGGTCTATAAACGCGCGTCCCATCCCCTGGCAGTGCGGGGCGACGCGATTCACGCGCTGGCACTCTGGTTGAAGGCAAACGGCTCGCGCCGGATCAGGCAGGCTGATTCGCGCAGGGTGATGAGTGAGCGTTACCCGGTGGGATTGTTCAGCGAGGATGAAGTGCAGGTGCTGTGCGACTTGATCCAGGACTGACGGACGCTGATATCCAAATGTGGGAGAGGGCTTGCCCGCGATAGCAGTGTGTCAGTTGATGCATATGTGACTGATACACCGCTATCGCGGGCAAGCCCGCTCCCACAGGAACTGCATGTGGGTTAGAAGTTGTACGTCCCCGTCACCACTAGGCTACGCGGGTCGCCAAACTGGATCTGGTTGGCGCTGGTCGCCGACGCGTAGTACGTCTTGTCGCTGATGTTGTTCAGCGCCGCCTTCACATCCCATTCCTTGTGCCGGAAGCCCGCCAGGGCGTCCCAGCGGCCATAGCCGGGCAGCATCACGGTATTGGCGTTATCGGCATAACGATCGCCCACCAGGGTCAGGCCGGTTTCGGCGTACCAGCCCATCTCGGGTTTCCAGGTCACGAACAGGCTGGCGTTGCGCTTGGCCACGTCGCTGATGCGCTTGCCTTCAAAGCCGTTGTTGTCTTTCACCACCTTGGCGTCCTGTACGCCGACGCCGCCGCGCACATACCAGTTGCCGACGATTTTGCCGGTGGTGGTCAGCTCGATACCGCGGGAGCGTTGCATGCCGCTGAGCAGGGTGATCAGCGGGTTCTCCGGGTCACGGGTGCGGCGGTTGTACAGTTCCAGTTCATACACGGCGAGGGTGGTGCTCAGGCGGTCGTCGAGCCAGTCGCTCTTGACCCCGATTTCTTTTTGCTTGGTCAGCTCGGGGCTCAGGTCGTTGGCATTGCCCGGCGCTTTCGGGGTGATGCCGATCAGGCCGCCGCCGGTGGGGGAAAACGTCTTGCTCCACGACGCGTAGAACGAATGGTTCTCCACCGGCGTCCACACCACGCCCAGCCGTGGGCTGGTGTTGTGGCTGTCGACGGGTTGCCGGATATGGGTGATCTTATTGGTGGTTTCTACTTCAAAACGGTCGTAGCGCAAACCGGCGAGGACTTGCCACTGATCGTTCAGGCGCAGTTGGTCCTGCACATACAGCCCCTGGCTTTCGACTTCGGTGTGGTTGTTGCTGGAGATCCTCATCGGCCCGGTATGGCTCAGGTGCCGGTTGGGGTGGTTCAGATCAAGGCCGGGCACTGTTGCCGTTACCGCGCTGTACAGCTTCGGATCACGGCGCTGGCTGCCCAATTCCACACCGCTCAGCAGGCGATGCTCCAGGCCAAAGGTGTTGAAGCCGCCTTCGAGCTCGACGTTATTGAATATGTTGCGCGTCCTCAGGTCCTGCTGCCAGCGCTGGCGCCCGACGGTGTTGGTCTTGGGGTCGTAGCCGGTCAGGTAGGTGTTGTCGAAGTCACTGTCGAGCTTGAACACGCCCAGGGTGTGGCGCAGTTGCCAACTGTCGTTGAGTTCATAGGCGAGCTTGGAGCGCAGGGATTGGGTGGTGTCGTCGATGTAGTCGCGCGGGTCGCCGTAGGTGGTGTCGCGGCTCACATCGGCCGGGCGTCCACGCACGCCAGGGATGCCACGGTCCGGGGTGCGGTCGTAGCGGCTGTATTCGTATTGCACCAGCCAGTTCAGTTGCGGGGTCAGTTGCCAGCTTATCGACGGCGCGAACAGTTTGCGGTTGCCGCTGATATCGTCGCGGAAACTGTCGGTGTCCTCGTTACCCATGTTCAGGCGCAGGCTGATGTTCTCGCTAGGGTCGGCGCTCAAGTCGGTGTACAGGCTGCGCAACCCGTTGGTGCCGCCCTGGGCCTCGATACTGGAAGCACGCCCGGCCTGGGGCAGCTTGCTGACGCGGTTGACGATCCCACCCTGGCCGCCACGCCCGTACAACACTGCGGCGGGGCCCTTGAGCACGTCGATGCGCTCGATATTGTGCAGGTCGCGCACGTACTGGCTGTCGTCACGGATGCCATCGAGGTAGAAGTCGCTGCTGGCCTCGAAGCCGCGGATGCGCAAACTGTCGAAGCGCGTATCGGCGCCGCTGCTGACGTTGGGTATACCGCTCAAGGCCTGGCCCAGGTCGTTGGTGCCGTAGGCGCGCAGGTTCTCGGTCTTTACCGAATCAATCGCCTGGGGCACGTAGCGTACCGGCGTATTGGTACGCGTGGCGGTGTTGGAGTCTTTGACGCGAGGGTCGTCCTCGTCCGCTTCGGCGCTGATCGAGGTGGCGGGCAGTGTGGTTGCGGCGCAGGCAAATCCGGCGCACAGCAGTGCAGAAAGCCCAAGGGTCATGGGCGTCAGGCGTGGGGCAGGCATCTAGGGGCGCATCCGTAAGAGGGAGGGAAAATAACGCGCGAATGATAATGCTTGCTATTTGCGCGCGTGATTTATTCTTGCGCTGCCCGCTCGGGTATTTGTATCAAGATGTGTCTTGAAGGGAATTTTACGCCACATTGGAAATTGCGTTACCCACCAGCGGCTTATTCACCGTATGAATCGGGCGAGCGTATATATGGCGTAAATAATGGCTAAATAATATCGCTTAGACTTTTTTTGCCTAAATACAGACGATTCACTAAATTGACATGCGGTTGAGGGCGCGGATAGGATTCGCCTCAACGCCTGTGGCTAACCGCCATGACTTCTCTATAAAAAAAGGCCCGCGGCATATTCGGTCGTCCGCGGGCCTTTTTTTATCCGGGGAAAGTCGATACCAAAAAAGCCAAATGGAGCCAGGTGTCACAGCGCGTACTCAACCAGTAATAAGGAATAAAAAAATGTTGAATAAACGGATGGGTCTGCTTGCTCTGGGGATTTTGAGCGCTACTCAGGCAATGGCAAACGACCAGGAGCAATCCAAAGGCTTCGTGGAAGACAGTCACCTGAACATCGCGGCGCGTAATGCGTATATCAGCCGCGATTACAAAGACGGTGGTCAAGATAAAGCCGAGTGGGGCCAAGGCTTCATCGGTAAGTTCGAGTCCGGCTTCACCCAAGGCACCGTCGGTGTGGGTGTGGACGTGATCGGCCAATACGCCATCCGTCTGGACGGTGGTAAAGGTCGCAGCGGCGCTGGCGGTATCAACTTCTTCAAGCAAGGCGACAGCGGCGCAGCACCACACGACCTGGCCAAGGGCGGCGCAGCCGTCAAGGCACGCATCTCCAACACTGTGCTGAAGTACGGTGACCAGATGCCAGCCGTGCCGGTCCTGCAGTACGACAACTCCCGTCTGTTGTCGGAAACCTACACCGGTACCTCGATCGTCTCCAAAGAGATCAAAGGTCTGGAGCTGCAAGGTGGTTACTTCACCAAGGAAGCCCAAAAAGGCGCCGAAGGCACCGACAGCGGCAACCTGAAAAACATCGCCTACCTGGGCGGTAGCTACAAGTTCACCGAAAGCCTGTCGGCCGCGCTGTACGCATCCGACATGGAAGACGTGCTGAAGAAGCAATACGTCAACGTCAACTACGTGCTGGCCCTGCCACAGGAGCAGTCGCTGACTTTTGACTTCAACGGCTACAAGACCAAGCTGGACAAGAGCTTCGCCCAGCTGACTCAAGGTGATGCTAGCGCTCGCGACAACAAAATCTGGAGCCTGGGCGCCACTTGGGCCTTCGGTCCGCACAGCCTGACCCTGGCTCACCAGCGCAGCTCCGGTGACACCGGCTACATGTACGGCGGCTATCGCAACAACACCCGTGGCAGCGGTATCGGCGACGGTGGTAATACCATCCTGCTGGCCAACTCCTACTGGTCTGACTTCAACGCTAAAGACGAGCGCTCCTGGCAGGTCGGCTACGGCATTGACTTCACCACCTTCGGTGTACCGGGCCTGAGCTACAACATCGCTTACGTGCGCGGCACCAACATCGACGACGGTAGCAACCGTGGCGATGGCACCGAGCGTGAAATCTTCAACCAGTTCAAGTACGTGGTACAGAGCGGCCCGGCTAAAGACCTGAGCCTGCGTGCCCGCGCTTCCTGGTTGCGTGTTTCGACCAACGCCAACAACTACAACGTTGGTGGTAACGAAATCCGTCTGTTCGCCGACTACCCGATCAACGTGTTCTAAGATCGAGCGTCGTGCCTGATACCAGGCAATAAAAAACCCCGACTTGTCGGGGTTTTTTTATACCTGCCTGAAACCCTACGCCTTGACCTGCGCCAGCTTCTGGCAGTTGGCCTTGCGCGCCGGGTACTGCCCGCATTTGCGCAGCACGCTCTGCACCTGCTGGGTGTTTTGCAGTTGCTGGTTGGCCAGCAGCTTCTCGGTGATAAACAACTCTTCCGAGCCCAGGTTGCGTTCGGCCTTGTCGATCATGGCCAGCGCGGCCTTGCCGTCGCCGCGCTTGAGGTAGTAGCTGATCATCAAGTCATAGGTCGAAGGCCCAGCCAGGGACCAGTCCTTGATCGCCTGCAACTCCTTGAGCGCATCGGCGTTCCGACCCTGGGCCAGGCGTACGGCGTAGGCGGTGCGACGGATGTTCGGCTGATCCTTGACCGGTGAACTCAAGGCGCGCCGGATAAAGGCATCGGCCTCGGGCACTTTGTTTTTTGCCAGGGCAGCGGTGGCGGCGTACGCATCCTTGTAGCCTTGCATGGCCTTGGCCACGGGCGCGGCGTCACGCACCTTTGGCCAGCTCGTGGTATTGACCCGGGCGCGGCGTTCCTTGCGGTACTCGCGTTGCAGGTATTGGCGCAGCTCGGTGTCACGGTCGATGGCGGACATGTGGGAGCGGTTGAAGTAATCGGTGGTGGCGGTGATGGTATTGGTCAGGCCGTCCTTGACCAGCACGTCCAGCTCCTTGGTAAAGCGGTCGAGGTTGAACTGCTGCAATGAGTCTTGCATCGCGTCCTTGCGGGCGGTGAGAAAGCCCGTCAGCAGCGGCTTCTGCTTGCCCTGGAAATCATTCAGGCGTTCCAGGCTATGGGTGGCCGCACGCGGCGCGTAGCCGGCGCGGATCATCAGGTCGGTGCCGAGCAAATCTGCCTGGTCTTCCTGGCTGCGGCCCCAGGCGGTGCTCCAGACGTTGTCGGAAAAACTGTTGGCCAGCGAGGTATACAGCACGGTGTTGCCGATGGTTTTTTGCGTGCCCGCCGGGTCCTTGCTGAACAGTTTCATGGTGCCCGAACTGCGATCCACCCCGGTGTTGGCCGCCACCGTTGCCAGGGCCACAGTGGAGGCTACGGTGGTGAACATGTCCTTCTGCTGCTTGAAGGCGGCGGCGCGGTCATGGTGATGCAGCAGCACATGGCTCATCTCGTGGCCGAGCATGGCGGCGATTTCATCTTCGCTGCCGACGTTTTCCAGCATGCCCAGGGGCACGAAGATATTGCCGTACGGGTCCGCCGACGGCCCGAAGCTGTAGCTGTCGGTGATCTTCACCTGCAGCAGCGGCAACTGCCCTGGCCAGCCCTTGGACAGGCGCGTGACGATGCCCTGCAAGTACACCTGCAACATCGGGATATCCGCCAGGTTCTGCTGGCGCGCCTCGGCGGCAGGTACGGTGCGACCGTCGTAACTCAAGCGTTGCTGGCCCGCGCGTTGCGGGTCGAGCTTGTAGTACTGGCGCACGTCGGCGTTATCCACATAGTGGCCTTCGACGCGTGACTGGGTCGATGGCCCCACCAGGTTCAGAAACGCCTGGTCTGCACCTTTCAAGGTGGCGCAGCCGCTGAGCAATGCACTGGCCAGCAATAGATATCCCTTCACCGCGGTACTCCCTTATTGATTGCAGCCGGCGCCGTAGCTGAGCGTGGAATTGTTGTGTGTGTCCTTGGCCAGGCTTTGGGGCATTAGCTGGCACGGCAGTGCGGTTTTGTGAAATGGCGGCTCGATACGCACGTCGCCAGTGTCCAGCCAGACTTTCTGCCCTGCCAATTCCACCTGGATCAGCTCCAGCGCCTGGTTGAGCTGCAACACCGGTAGAGGTTGCTTGGGTGCGTCTTTGCGCGCGATTTCCCGCTGCACTTTGCCTTGCTCGTCCACCACCTCCACCGGGTCGGCCAGGAACTCCTTGATGAGATGGGTTTCGGCCAGCACGCCCTGGCTGTAAAGCGCGGCGAGTAACACGATGAGGATCTTGTTCATCCTTGGTTTCCTTGAGTGAGACGACATGGCGGCACCCTTCAGCGGCCACGGTCGAAGAAGGCTTCGATCCGCTCGCTGAACAGCGCCAATGACAACAAAACAATCCCCAGTACGTTGACCAGGGTGATGTGGTTCAGATAGAGCACCCCGCACACCACCAGCAGCATCAGCATCACCAAACCCCACGACGGATAGGGCGAGGTGAAGAAGCGGATCTCCTGCCTGCGCCAGCGAGTCCAGGTATGCAGGCCGGCCAGACGCCGGGCATGCAGAGCCTTGAGCACGATAATCAGCGCCAGCAGCCCAAGCTCCAGCACGTCCACCCAGTGCAGGTTCCAACCGGGGAAATTGGCCGGCTCGCGCTCGTAATCCATGCCCTTGTTGATCAGGTTGTCCAAGGCCATGGCATGCAGGTAAACCCCAGGAATCAGGCCATGCACGGGTGACTGCACCACGTCGCCGGTGGAGGTGATGCTGGCCCCGACCATCACCAGCCGATCGCGCAGCAAACCGGCCACCAGCGCCTGATCCTGCGGCGAACTGACCTCCAGGTCGCTGGCCGACAAGGTCAGGCTATAAGGGCAGCGGGCCTGGGCTGAGTCGTCCAGTTTCCAGAACACCGCCTGGAGCAACTGCGCCACCCAATCCAGTACGAAGTTGCGCGGCGCTGCGCAGTGGCGAATATCGGCGATCTGTGCCTGCTCGGGCGCCAGCTTCAAGCCCCACTGCACGGCGATTGGCTGCAAACGTGAGGCCGCCTCGGCATCTTCGGGCAGACCCGTGCAGGGAGCGTCCTTGCAGAATTGGCGGTACATCGCCAAGGCCGGGGTTTCCATCACCCCCAGCGCGGTCGGCATTGCCAGCGGGTACTTGTCGTCCACACCGTCCCACACCACCAGCCCCGGCTGGCTGAATGCGGCAAATTGTTCGAGGGTATTGGCTTGGCCCTTTTCGCCACGCGTCACCCCGGTATTGGCCAGCAGCAAGGGAATGCCCCGGCGCTGATAGCGCTCGAACACATTCGCCAACAACTGGCTGCCCCGCGTCGGGTCACCGAGGGAGTGATCGTGGCTGTACAGCAAATCCACAA
The DNA here is from genome assembly GCF_001855215.1 of Pseudomonas sp. 06C 126. Lineage (NCBI taxonomy): Bacteria > Pseudomonadati > Pseudomonadota > Gammaproteobacteria > Pseudomonadales > Pseudomonadaceae > Pseudomonas > Pseudomonas sp. 06C 126. The sequence goes on from NZ_MIFU01000077.1 coordinate 68,551, forward strand.
ACACCGCCTTGGGTTTGTAGGCCAGCAAGCGTTTGAACAACTTGCTCTGCTCGTTGTACGGCATCGGCCACGAGGTGTTGTTCCGCATCAAGTAGGCGTCATCGACCAACACCACGGTGATGTGTTGCTGGCCGGTGCTGGGGTACTTGCTGGAAGACATCCGGTTGAGCCACTGGGCGGATGCCTTGTCACTGGAACTGGCCAGGCCGAAGGGGTCGAGCACCGCCAGCAACACGATAAAAATCGCGAGCAAATAGCGGCGGGGATTGAAAAGCGGGGGGTTCTTCGACATCCATGTCTCGATATAAAGCGGCGGGTGCTGTCAGGGGCAGGGTTTCCCGCGTGAATGCAGCGAATGCATGGGTTTTAAAGGACGGGGAGGGGGGTGTCAATTAGAAATATGGCTAAGTGCCATCTGGTGTGTCCGGCGGCGGTCCAGGCAGCGTGATGTGATGCCTGGACGCAGAGCTCTTGTTAGCCGGTCAGAAGTTCCAGCGGGTGGACAGCATCACATTGCGTGGGTCGCCGTAGTACGCCGAGTTGTAGAAACCAATGTTGGTGTAGTACGTCTTGTCGAAGATGTTGTTGACGTTCAGTGAGGCCGACACCGTGTCGGTGATCTGGTAGCGCGCCATTACGTCCACCAGCCAGAGCGGTTCCTGGGAGAACTTCTCGGTGGTGCCTTTGCCGTAGTTACTGAGCATCTTCCAGCCAGTACCTTGCCAGCGTACGCCGCTGCCCAGGGTGAGCTTGTCCAGTGGGCCCTTGAGCTTATAGCTGGTGTAGAGATTGACCTGGTCTTCCGGCTCCCAGGTAGAAACCTTTTCCCCCGCCTGATCGCGCATGATCTTGTGGGTATAGCCGGCCTGCAATTGCCAGCCAGGGCTCAGTTCGCCGGACACTTCCGCTTCCCAGCCCTTGGTCTTGGCCTTGATCCCTTTGGAGGCGTAGTCGAGCCCAGGGTAGCTGCCGCCGATGTAGTCATCGTCATCCACCGCACGGTTTTCTTCATGCACCTGGAAGTACGCAAGGCTTGCGTTCAAGCGGCCATTGAAGAACTCGCCCTTGAGACCGACCTCGTAGTTCTTGCCTTCATCAGGTTCGATGGGCTTGTTGGTCCTGTCGCGGTAGTCGTCTTGTGGCAGGTAGATTTCGGTATAGCTGGCGTAGGCCGAGAGATAGTCGTTGAGGTCATAGACCGCGCCGACATAGGGCACCACCTTGCCGGTGTCCTTCACCTGGCTGGTGCCGCTGACCTCATAGTTGTTGACCCGGGTACCAAGCATCAGCGTCAGGTCATCCATCAGGCTAAAGCGCCCGGTGATGTAGCTGGCGCTCTGGCGGGTCAGTTCATCGTTACGCTTGGTTTGCGGGCCCCAGTCCGGTCGGGGGGCATCGCCGTCCCAGTTGAAGTAGTCGTGGCTATTGTTGAAGTTGGTGGCGTTGGTGTAATCCCGGCCCAGCCAGCGGGAACGGGACACCGAGGTGCCGAGCACCAGCTCATGCTCACGTCCAAACAGGCTGAAGGGCCCTGTGGCGTAAAGATCGCCGGTGTCGCTGGTGGTTTCACCGGTGTATTTGCGGGTCAGCATCATCGCCTTGCCCGTATTGACATCGGGTGACAGCAAGGCCGCCAGCGGTGCGTCGTAGCCGTTGATCTGGTGATTGTATTGCGCCTTGGCCACCCAGCCGTTTTCAAAGCTGTGCTCCAGGGTGGCGAACACAGTGCGCGTGTACTGTTCCCACTTACTGAACTTGGCACCGTTGTTGAACGAGCGCGAGGTGTTGATACGGTTGCCCGCCGAGTCATACAGCGAGGCAGATCCGGACCAGCTAGAACCTTGCGGGTCGCTGTCTTGATAGTCACCACCAACCGTCAGCAAGGTGTCCGGCGACAGATCAAACTCAAGAATCCCGTAATACACGTTGGTCTTGCGCTGGTAGTGATCCAGGAACGTATGTTTGTCCTGATAGGCGGCAACCGCTCGGCCACGGACATTGCCGGTCTCGGTCAGCGGGCCGCTGATATCGATTTCCGAGCGATAGTTGTCCCACGAGCCTGCACCCAGATCGATATAGCCTTTGAACGCCGAGGTCGGCTTTTTGCGCACCATATTGATCGTGCCCCCCGATCCGCCCGCACCGGTGAGCAGGCCGGTGGCGCCCTTGAGGATTTCCACGCGGTCGTACATCACCGTATCGGTCAGCGTATGGCCGGACGAATACTGGGCATCCTGCAGGATCGGAATGCCGTCGTACTGGAAGTTCTGGATGGCAAACCCACGCGAGAAGTAAGCGGTGCGCTCGCTGTCGTAGGTGGCGACGGTGATGCCTGGTGTATAGCGCATCACGTCGTCGATGGATTTGAGGCTGAAATCATCCATGGCCTGGCGGGTGACCACAGAAATCGACTGCGGCGTTTGGCGAGGCGTCAGGACCAAGCGAGTCGCCGTCGCGATGGTGCCAGGGGTATATGACCCGGAGCCTTCAGTCACCGTCCCCAACTGGTTGGCGGTGACTTGGGTCGCACCCAGTTCCAGCGCGGCCTGCGCCGTGGCGGTGACCAGAACATACCCGCCGTTGCTCTGGCGCTGGGCCTGCAAGCCGCTGTTGGCGAGCAGCCGGGCCAGGCCTTCCTCGACGCTGTACGCGCCTTGCAACCCGCCGGTGGTGAGGTGGCGAGCCTGCTCGGTATCGAACGAAATAGTCACCCCAGCTTGCACACCAAATTGGCTGAGGGCCTTGCCCAGCGGGCCGGCGGCGATCGCGTAAGGCGCCGTGCTTTGGGCCATTGCCTGCGTCGGCAGGAGCGCCATTGCCGGCAGGCTTGCGAGGGTCAAGCCAAACAGCGCCAGGCGAACCGCACGTGTCAATGAAGTCCTGGCGTAGAGAGGAAGCGGGGGCATCGGATGATCCTTCCGTTGAGCTGGCAGAGAGCCGCTGTTATCGCGGCTTGTGTCATTGACGGATGAGAATCGGAATCAGCAAGGTAGCAGCCAAACAAATTTGCGCGGGCAATCAGGCCGGTTCGATACTGGCCCAATATCGCGTCAGATAACGCACCTTCACCGGTAGGGTTTTACTCAGGTTTTCCAGGACCGTATCCGTGTCGTCGATACGGAACGCACCTGAGATGCTCAGGTTTTGCACGCCAGCAGCGCAGCGCAGCACGCCAGGGCGATAGCGGCTCAACTCCTCGATAAAGTCACCCAGGCGCCAGTCGTCCACGCTCAACATACCTTGCACCCAGGCGGTCGAACCGGTTGGCAGCGGGTGAGGAGGGGAGGCCGCATGGCGATCAAAAGTGACTTGTTGCCCGGCTTCCAGGCGCAATGGCTGGTGGTCATGGTTACCTGGCGTGACCTCGACCGCGTCCTGCAGAACGCCCACCTGCGTTTGCCCTGCCAGCGGGCGAACGCTGAAGCGGGTGCCGAGGGCACGCACGCTGCCATCAGTGGTGTACACAATAAATGGGCGGTGGGCGGGATCCTTGGCGGTCTGGATAAGAATCTCGCCACGGTACAGCTCGATCCGCCGCTGCCTGGCGTCGAAGTGGATATCCAGTGCCGTGTCGGCGTTCATTTCCAATTGCGACCCATCGTCCAGGCGGACCGAGCGCCGTTCGCCCAGGCGGGTGCGTTGCTGGGCGAGCATCGAGCGATATGGCACCTGCTCCACTGCCAGCCAGCTACAGCCGCCAACGGCCACCAGCATGCCGAGTATTTTCAGCACATCACGGCGCTGTGCCTGGGCGGCGCCAAGGCTCGACAGGGCCGCTTGTCGAGGCATCTTTGCCCATTGTTGCTGCAACATTTCGACCCGGGCCCACGCCGCCGCGTGCTGTGGATTGGCATCTACCCATGCTTGCCAGGCCTGGGTCTGCGCTTCGCTGCCGCTACCGTCGTTGAGCTGTACATACCAGGTTGCGGCGGCTTCCAGTGTCTTGAGGTCGACTGTGGCAGGCATCAAGGTTCGACCAGCAACAGGCAGCGCGTCATGGCCCGGATCAGATGGTTTTTGACCGTCGTCACCGACACGCCGAAGCGTTCAGCCGCGGCAACGTAACTCAGGCCTTCAAGCTGCACGGCGAGGAAAATCTCCCGGGTCCGGGTACCCAGTTCATCGAGCAGGCTATCAATGGCTACCAGCATTTCGATGATGGACAAACGAATCTCCGGCGAAACATCCACCGGCTCCGGCCTCTGGGCCAGGGCGTAAAGGTAGGCCCTTTCGATGGTGCGTCGGCGCGACTTGTCGATTAGCAGCGAACGGGCAATGGCACTCAGATAACCACGGGGCTCGCGGATGGGCGTGTCATTGCGTGCGGTCATGACCCGTAGGAACGTGTCTTGAGCCAGGTCAGAAGCATCGGCAGCATTGCCCAGGCGGACGCGCAACCAGCCCTTCAACCAACTGTTGTGTTCGCTGTACAGCTGATGAAGAGCTGAATGATCAAGCGCCGACATGAGGGTTTCACCAAGCGTAAATGGTAATCTATCTCATTATTGTGAGGGTGGAGTTTTTATGCAAGCGGGTGTTGTGGCGCTGTCAGCTTTACCTATCGGGGAGCTGTGCAATATTTTGTTATAACTTTTCAAGGCGGCTATTCGTTCCCTATTCAGAAAAATACGAAGAGGGAACGCAATGGACGTGCTCAACATTCTGTCCAGGTTGTTTGCCAATGCCGGCGCGGTGGGGTTGGAAGGCACCTTCCAGTTCCTTTTTGGCCCAGGCCAGGCATTTTGGGCGCAGGTTAAAACCCACAGCGTGACCCAGGCCGGGGTGCATCCAGCGCCGGATGTGACCATTGAAGTGGCGCAACAAGACTTTCTGGGCATCATGGCCGGCGCCACCGACGTCGAAGAACTGTTCGCCAGCGGCCGTTTGAAAATCAGCGGCAACATGGGCCTGGCCACGCTGCTGCCACAGATCATCGACAGCGCGCGCCAGGGCGCCAGCGCCGAAAAAGTCGATATGAACAAGCGCTACCCGACGCCCCCGCGCTTCAGCGAGCGGGTTTCGGCCAGCCTGCCGACCCAGCACAGCGTCGAGCGGCGGCCGCGTGCGGGGTTGTCGGTGGACGAATTTCGCGGCGGCTACGTGCCGGAGGGCATCCCGCTGGTCATCAGCGACGCCCTGCAAGACTGGCGCTTGTTCAATATGAGCCGTGAAGAATCACTGGTGCACTTCGCCCAACTGCAAGGCATCACCCGGCATGGCGACTACGTGCAGAAAACCTTCTCTACCGAACGCGATTTTCGCTCCACGCCCATGGCCGATTTCATCGACTCCCTCGACCGCCCTGCAGTGCGCGGCGCCAACGGCGAGCCGCCGGCCTATATGGGCAACAACATCCTGCCGGCGCAATTGCTGGAACAGATCAGCTACCCGCTCTATTTTGATCGCGCGCAGTACATCGCTCCCCGCATCTGGATCGGCCCCAAAGGCACCCTGACACCGCTGCATCGCGACGACACCGATAACCTGTTTGCCCAGGTCTGGGGCGAAAAATCCTTCATCCTGGCCGCCCCCCATCATCGCCAGGCCCTGGGTACCTGGTCCACCGCCCCGAAAGGCGGCCTGGATGGCTGCGACTTCAACCCGGACGCGCCTGACTACCAACGCTTCCCCGCCGCGCGCGACGTAACCTTCCTACGCGTGGTGCTGCAAGCCGGGGATATGTTGTTCTTGCCCGAAGGCTGGTTCCACCAAGTGGAGTCACTGGCCACATCCCTATCGGTGAATTTCTGGGTCAACTCGGGGCGTGGGTGGTGAAGGGCGGCGCCATTTCACCAACCCCACCGCCAGGGCCGACAGAATCAGCGCAATCGAGATGCCCTCGCTGATATCGACCCTGTGCCCCAGCAACAACATGGAACCGGTAACGCCAAACACCGGGATCAGCAACGACAGCGGCGCCACCTTCGAAACCGGGTACTCGCGCAGCAACAGGTTCCAGCCCCAGTAACAAAAGTGCGTGGCCGCGTACACCTGGAACAGCAGTGAGAACACCGTCGGCCATTGCACATGGGTGACCAGCGCGGTGAACGGCGCCGCCCCATGGGCCAGCCACGTCAGCAGCAGCAAGGGCAGCGGCGGGAACAGACTGGCCCACACCACAAAAGCAAACATCTCGCGCACCTTCGATTGCTTGATGATGACGTTGCCCACACTCCAGCTGAATGCACTCACCAGCAACAAGCCATAACCCAGCGTCGTCGCCTCGCCTGGACTACTGGCGATAATGCCGATCAGTCCTACAGCCGCCAGGCCCACCCCCAGGATCTGGCCTACGCTCAGTTGCTCGCGAAACAACAACACCCCCCAGCCCAAGGTAAAAAACGCACTGAACTGGATCAGCAAGGCCGCAGTGCCAGGCGGTACGCCCAGTTCAATCCCCAGGTTGATCAAGGCCCACATCGCCACCCCGAAAATCAAGCCATAGGCCACCAGCCACTTCATCGCCACCGCCGGACGCCGCACAAAAAACACCCACGGCAACGCCGCCAGCGTAAAGCGCAGGGCGGTCAGCAACAGCGGATCGATCCCCACCAAACCCAGTTTGGTGATCGGAAAATTCAGCCCCCACACAGCCGTCACCAACACGGCCAGGGCCAGATGCTTGTTTTGCATGATGTTCTGATTCCACAAAGCAGCGCCGGCACCTGTGTGCGCCAGCCAGGGCGCAACTATGGGCAATCGGCGCGATGGCTCGCTTGCACTATCAGGTCATAAATCATTAAATTCGGGCCATGCGCGAAACTGATATCGATCCCTACGAAAACACCCCCCGCGACGCCGTGGTCACCGCCAACGACTACCACGATGGCCGGCACTTTGCGCTGCACACCCATCAACGCGGGCAATTTGCCTACGCCGCCTGCGGCGTGATTACCGTGTTCACCCAACAGGGTAACTGGGTGGTACCGCCCCACCGCGCCATCTGGGTCCCGGCGGGCGTGCCCCACGAAATGAGCATGAGCGGTCCGGTGACCATGCTCAACACCTACATCCGCGACCGCGCCGCCACTCGCCTCAACCTGCCCGCGCAGTGCCAGGTATTCGGCGTATCCACGCTGCTACGCGAACTGCTGATCCGCGCCATCGACGTACCGGCGCTGTACGAAAAGGAACACCTGCACGGCCGCCTGATGACCCTGCTGCTCGACGAAATCGCCGACATGCGCCCCCTGTCACTCAACGCCCCCCTCCCCAACGACCCCCGGCTGGCCCACATCTGCCGCAACCTGCTGGAACAGCCATCACTGGAAACCAGCATCGACGACATGACCCAACACCTCGGCATGAGCCGCCGCACCTTCACCCGGCTGTTCCGCCAGCAGACCGGAATCAGCTTCGTGGAATGGCGCCAGCAAGCCTGCCTGTTGGCGGCCGTGGTCAGGTTGGGAAATGGCGAGTCGGTGACGCGGGTGGCGATTGATTTGGGGTATAGCAGCTCGAGTGCGTTTACGAGTGTGTTCAGGCGGGTGTTGGGGGAGGTGCCTAGTCGGTATTTTGCGAAGGGATCAGGTGGGCATTGTCTTCCATGATTGGCAGGCCGATGCAACGGTCAAATATCGTGATAAGTGGGTTATCGTCGCCATGGAATGACTGATGATTGGCTTCAACCCATTCTTGTTTATCGACTTCCCACCAATTGATCTCGTAACCCACGTTGACGATGATCCATTCGAATAGAATTCGCTGGGCCCGCCCATTACCTTCGCGGAAAGGGTGTGCAACGTTCAGCGTGCCGTAGGACTCAGCGACGGCTTTGACCAGCAAGTCGCGTGAATAGCCTTCAAACCAGGCATTGGCCTGGATTTTTCGGAATTCTCTGGCAGCTTCCGGTTCTATGCGGTCAGGAATGCAAAACTGATTTCTACCCTTGCTGATCTTCACCGTCCTGATCTCGCCGGCCCAACTGTAGATAGTTGAGAACAGGGTGCGATGAATGTGTTTCAGCGTGTCTAGGCTGTAGGGTGGCTCTGTAAACTCAAGCCGCTCTGCGGCAGCTTCAGTGAGGTAGCGCTCGGCCTCGTTGAGGTCGTCTTCTTCGTGCAAATCAAGCAGATTTTTGAGGGTGGCTGTTCCCGGGTAACAGTAGGGGTCCTGATCGACCCCGTATTTGTCGTTACTCAAGCTTTGATTTGCCGAACGGCCACAAGTGCAGCCTCACGAGTCGGTAGCTTGTGATCGTCATTTTTGGAGGTCGTAAACCCCTCGAGGCGCAAGCTGGCCGCGAAGTTGGATCTGCGGTGCTTGGCGAAGTAGGCTTTTTTGGCTTGAAAACTCAGCTTTTCCACGTCTGCTCTCCACGAAGGTGTGCTTGGCAGTATAGCTTATTCAACTATCTGTTTGGCCGCTGCATCAGCGGCACTCGTCGCCTTGAGGGCGTCCACTTCCAAAGCCGCGCTGGCAGCAGAAGAAAGGGGGTTTCCTCTCTATTCCGTGTGGGACTCAGGCGCCCGATGCACAACATCGGGCGCGGACGGCTTACTGCGGCTCAGGCCCGTCGGACTGCATGGCCAGGAGCACATCGTCTAAGATCGCTTTGCCCATTTCACCCAGGTAATGCGAAGAGAACGCGTACTTTTCCCCATCTATATCCATGGCAGCATCGAGCGAGAGAACCTTGGCGTAGTAGAGCAGGTGTGATGCGTGCTCAAGGGCTTCCTGGAAGGGAACACCGGCATTGACGCGGAAGACCTTCATATCGTGTTTGCTTTCGCCACAGTCTGCGAAGGTCACAGCGCCGAGGGTGGTTGCTTGGGGTGGGGTGCTCATTGTTGGCCTCCTGAATACGGAAGGTCATAAGCGGGTAGGGTAGTGAGTATTGAGGTCTTTTCGTACTGCATAAGCTTGCTCCTTTGGTACAACCAAAAAGAGCTGCCATTCACGATTCCAAGCGTGAGGGTGGCAGCTGTACGCAGGTTGGAATCCGAGAAGAAGCGACTCGGCAGGCACGGGGCCTCCCACGTACAGCCGCCAAAAAGCACAAAAAACAGACACAAAAAAAGCGCCCGCTGATTGCTTGACGACGCTGTAGCGTCTTCTTACTCGGGATTCCACGCCCGGTCACTGGTGAGCAGCGACGTTGGGGAGGTTAGCGCGACGGCTTATGGGGTGCAACTCGCAGGGTGTGGGATTTTTCTGGTAGAGCAGTTCTACGGAATATCGGCGGTTCTGAAATCCGATCCCCAGAAACAACAAAGCCCCCACATTTCTGTGGAGGCTTCGCTTTGTATGGTGCGGCACCAGACGAACGGTAGTGGTCGGCGGGGCTAGATTTTCTGCGGGTCTGGAAGTCTGTGGAAAATTTGGCGTACCCCGACAAGTAACTATAAATAAATCAGCTAGTTATGGCGTTAGGTGGAATCGAATTCGGGATTTTTTAGATGTGAGCACATTGTCGGTCTGTAAGTAATTCAGAGCCGCATACGAATGGTAACCCCCCTGAATTTGAACGTTGTCGATCATATTTTTCGTAGAGAATAGGCAGAAACCCGCCAAAAGCTGCCGTGGCGACAGGCAGCAGACGGCCAAAAGTAGTCGGTCAGATGTGTGCAAGAAATTGGGGGCGATTCAGAGAGCGGCCGGGAGCAACCGGCTAGAACGTCAAAGATTTGCACTAATTTAGACACCGTTTTTTCTTCCGCTGTCTATGATATCTGGCGAATCGTTTGATCATATCTGTCTTGTAAGTGTGATTCCTTGAAAGCCCCCTTGATTGCTTGGCGTAGAAAAACCTCCAAGTCTTTCTGCGTCAACAACACAACCAGTCCTGATTTGTTTCGGTTTATTATGTTAGAGATGTGACGATAATAACTGTTTTTTACCTCCTCGCCACGAAAGGCAAGGATACCAAATCGTCCAAAAGTGTCATTAAGATAATAGTTGATCTGATGAAAATCACTTGCGCTTAGGTCTTCGTAGTTTTTACACTCCCATACGACTTGGGTAGAACCGTATTTATTCCTTATGACTTCCCAAAATCCGTCAGGCGCTCGGTTTGACGCTATCCAATCACGTATTGAGGCGCCATCGTGACTTCGCTCGTGTGGTTGAACATTCGTCAAAGACCGAAAGAAACAAAGTTTTATGATATTGCCTACAATTTCTTCAAATCCAGCAGCCCCCGACGGTCCCTTGGGCAAGGTACGCAAATTATCTAATGTGTCCTGCAACGCACCTTTATAGTCGTCCAAGTTAAAGGTGTCGGGCAGCTCCTCTAAGATGCCTTCATTCTTCAGCTGCGTTTCGTCGCGCAAATCCTTCAACAGCAGTGGTTGAAGATTTAGCGCTTCGTGGTAGGTGGGATGAATATAGAAGGTTGAGCTATTATCAAATGATGGCTTGGCATTTGAGTCTTTGCCAGACTCTTTATACTCCACAGTTTTTTTTCGTCGAATACCAAGAAAACCGATTCCATACAAAACTTCGACGAAACGAAAAGGCGTTGTGTAGTCGTAAAACCAACCATTGCAGTATTTGTTAATGGATTCCGTAACCAGCAACTTTTGAATAAAGTCTTCAATTGCCACCAAGGTATACTCATTACCTAAGCCAAAAAAGTACTCGAGAATTAAACTAATATTTGGATAATTCTCAGCATACTCGTCACCCAAATCCTTGAGTCTACTTGTGCTATAGCGTTTGGACGCGACATCCATGTCTGCGTCTCTAACCTTTTGGTTTCCGTGATTAATGGCTGAGTCTATTGCATAGCTAGTTAACATCAGTACATCCCGAGGCCGATGCTGACAAAGGCTCATCACCGAGGGCACGCTAGTTTTTGAGTCTTCCTCCTCGAAAAAACAATTCCATGCCTCTCCTCCTAGTTTTGGTTTAGTAGTAAAAGGCTTTACCAATCGACGCTCTACAAGCTCGGTAAGTTTTTCAGAGGACCAATCAAGAAAAACCACTGACGTCTCAAGCCTCGCAAACTCATTATCGAGGGAGCGAATTCTGTCATAGATATTTTCGCGTATGAAGACATAGGGCTTTACGTGTGGAGTTGACGCGATTAATCTAACCGTGGCATGCATCAATGCCATGAGGCATATTATAGCTGAGCCAGAACCATCCCAGGACTCATCCAGTCGATCAATTAGGATGATATAACTCATTGGTGAAGAAAATGAGATCTGATTAATTTCCGCCAGCAGGTTTTTGCTTCGACTTATCTGGCGAAGCCATAACTTATCATTGTCTTTGGTATATGCATCAAAAATCTCTTCGGTCAAATTCAAGATGCGCTGATCAAAATCACAATCCTCAATCAGGCCTCTTTCTCGTCGGATAGTATCTGGCGCTTTGTCGAAACTTAAACGCCCTTCCATGACCCATATCTTGATCACCTCATCGATCAAAGCCCTTTCCATCGAGTGCATTAATGATTTGAAAGGACGCTGCCTAGTGTCTAGAAACAACTCTTGCTCTAGTGGGAGCCGTAAGAGATCAAATATCTGTGGAACAATATTGATCGTTCGGGGGAAACGCCGCTCAACTTCAAACGTAATAGCGGTTTTCCCGGCTCCGCGACGGCCTATAAAAAAACAGTTAGAGCTATCCGGATTGAGCGCAGAGAGAGTCGCCGGTGTAGTTACGAATAATTCATGATCACTTCTAATTATATCGTACTCTGCAAAAGCCTGGCCCAGCTTTACTCGTTGCAAAGCATCTTTAGGTAACTGGATTTTAGCCAAAGGTAACATCCTTGTGCTTATCAGAGACGCATATAAAGGGATAAATAGCTCTAACGCTCCGCAGCGGAGAGTAGCTGAATTCGGCGAAATCTCCATCCACGGGCGGTTATTGGTAGGATGCCAGACTCATTTTTTACCAATTCCAACGGTCTCGCTCATAAGCCGACCGTATTCAGCCTATTTTTGGCATCACTCTCTTATGAGCGTGGGTCATGTTCCGTCAACGTCGAGGTCCGCACTGGGACGATCTGTACCTGCAACCACTCCCATCTATGGGGCGATTCGGACCTCGGCAACAGGCAGAAAACGGCCATTCAATCAGTTTCCTTCCCGATGCGCTTGTTTGTTCCACATTTGAGACTCTCTGCCTCTCCTGGCTGGCGCAAGGTACACGAGGCTGGCATTATGATGGCTAAATTAGAGCGTCTCCGCATCAGCGATGCTGAACAAATAATCAAAAGGGATTTTTATGAAAAGATATTTTTTGATGTCGCAAAACTTCATGAACAATTGTTGCAGTAGTCGATTTTAGATTGCAGTTTTTCAAGAATGTTTTTTTCGAGTAATGGGTAGTGGTATCTTGAAGCTAATGCGTTACGATTAAAGTTTTTTATAGAACAAGATAGTATTTTTAATAATTGAGTGTTTAGTAATGAGCTCACCAATAAGTGTTTATGAGGTTTTTACGCCAACCACACCGGCCAGGGCATCATTCATCGAAAGAGAGGAGGTCAATGATAAACTGGTGGAAGCTCTAATGACCCCCGGCACGCAACTGGTAGTATACGGATATTCTGGGTCGGGGAAGTCTACACTTCTGAGGAATAAACTCCGGCAGCTATATGAGCGTGAAATCACTACGCGCTGCACTTCCTCTACTAGTTTTGACCAGCTTCTGCTTAGCGCTTTCGATGATCTGGACTCTTACTATATTTCTGAAAAGTTAGATAAAAAAACAAGCTCCATCTCGGCATCTGCACATTCAACGTTGGCTGCTATTAGGATTCAGCTAGCGGCGGCAGCATCTAGCGAAGTATCAAATAAAAAGATCAGGGTAATCCCTCCTCAACTAACGGCCCAGAATTTGGCGAGACTGATGGGGGAAGCTAATTGCTGTTGGGTACTTGAGGATTTTCATAAAATAGATGAGGTTGAACGTACCCAGCTGTCTCAGACCATGAAAGTATTCATGGATATGGCGGATGACTACAGAAATGTAAAAGTTATTGCAATTGGTGCGGTGGATTCGGCAAGGCAAGTGGTGCAATATGATTCAGAGATGCGTACTCGTATTGCAGAAATTCATGTTCCGCTTATGGAACCTCACGAGCTTCAGGAGATCGTGAATCTTGGAACCAAACTTTTAAATATTAGATTTAGTCCGTCGCTTACAAATAAAATTAGTCATTATGCTAATGGGTTGCCTGCGATCTGCCACACGTTGTGCTTAAATATATGTCATGAAAATTCTGTCAGTCATCAGTTGACAACTCTAGTAACACTTTCCGTTGAGCATCTTGAGCCTGCTTTGAACAAGTATCTATCTAATACTTCGGACTCGCTGAAAATGGCGTTTGAGGCATCATTAAAGCAAAATCGAAAAACCAAATACGCTCATTCAAAACTTATAATCCATGCATTAGCTCAGTTGGCTCAAGAAGGGGCGACAGCTGATCAGATTCTTCAAAAAGTAAAAAACAAAGAGTCAAGCTACAGCAAGAGGAATCTAACGAATGGAATCGAAAAACTATGTTTGGTTCAACCGACTCCTCTGGTTAGGTTTGATGAAAATTCTGGAAAATATTCGTTCATTGACCCACTATATCGTGCGTTTGCAATGGCATTAAATTCCGATGAGCCGAAGACTACTTTAGAGATCAGTCTGAGCAGTGTGATCGAGGCTTTACTTGCTGGCATTAATAAAAAACCAAGATAGTCTTAGGTCTGTCAGGGTAGCGCGGAAGTTCTGATTTTTTGAAACTTCTCGTGCTTATGACCGACAACTATTGGTCAAGATTTCTGCCAGGAACGTTTGAGTCGAAAGCGAGTAATTAATGTAGGCCGAATAGTTAGTCGCCTCCGAAGTAGAAGGTATCTAACATGCGATCTAGACAATATTTACTCATACTATTTGAATAAGTATGTTAACTGCCCTTAATGTGAGGGTTAGCTAAAAGGGGCTTCGGATGATCGCGGAAATTGCACCATATATCACTATATTGACAGCCATAATTGTAGCTTATTTAACATATCGAAATCAGTTGAGGCTTAAGACTTTTGAGATGTTAATTGAGCGGCGTAACTCTGTACTGGTTGATATTGAGAAGTTTATCGGCGAGCTTTATAACGCAAATTTTGAGTTTGTTGGTGATGAAGTACCTATTGCGTCAAGAAAATACTCGCGCGAATATTTTCATGAAGGACTGATTCTGATGCATAAGATAAAAGGTTCAAATTTTGGCTCATCTGTTGATGTGCTTAACAATACATTTTGGCAAATTATTGCTAAGCCGGGCTATAATGAGCCGATAATGTCGAAAGAACAATTCAAGGACTGGGTAAGCAGAACTACAAATGTGGTGTCATTAATTTACGGACTCGCACATAGTGAGCTTACAAAAGAGCTGGAAAAAATGGCCTTACCTTGGGTTTCAAGAAAATTTAAGGCATATAAAAACAGAAAGACCATTCAGAGCTAGATCACTGTCAGCTCGGTGAATGCTTTTGGCCGATTCTGTTGAAAAAGTCGACCATGGTTTGCGCAGCAGAAAAGTATGCGTCCGAGATTGAAATCCTTACTTTCGGCAGAGGCCTCCGGACTCAGATTTCACGTAGCAGTGTGCAAAAAGGCGATTTAACCAGTCAATGACCAGGCTGTTTGGGCGAACCGACTTTTTCAACAGAATCGGCCGTTTTCTGACCTTCGTCTAGCGGTTGAACTGCCAGGGTTTTCCTAAACGATGAGTGAGTAATTGCATGGTCAGCAAATAGTAATAGCGCGTCGATTCAGTGTGCTGGTTTAGGTGGTGATTCAAAAACCACGCAAGGTGTTTTCTCTGCCAAGTCCATGGATTGTCGCGTTGCCAGCGCTCAGCGATTGCTGTTTGGATAGCCTTCGCCTGACGCAGGTGGCGTTGGCGCGTGGTATGCGACCCGGTCAGGACGCCCGTCAGGAACAGATCCATATCGAATACCGTGCTCATGCGCGACCACCAATGTAAGCGGCCACCACGACGATACGGTTGTGCCCCAGCTCATAGCTGATTTGTACTCGGGCTTCCTGATCGAGACGTCGGTCGAGTTGATAGCAATGGCCACCGTTGATGGGGGCGGGATGGTGGGTGATTTGCTCATAGCGTTCGCACGCATAGGCTGCCCGCAATTCGTGGAAGCCTTTGAGGTTGTACTGATGGAGGATGTCCCGTGCAGGACGGACGATTCCCCGTTGGAAATCGAGGTAGGTTTCGTTCGGTGCAAGTAGGTTGCGGCTACCGTCTGGTGAGATCTGTTCGGCGAATCTCAGCGCCTCGCGAATATGATCATCCGCCCTGATCCAGCGAGGTGCCGAGGCACCTGAGCGGCCCCCCTTGGTGCCATCCTGGATGTTGATCTTGCCGTATTGTTCGGCCTCACGTTTTAAGCGCGGAAGGTCGGCCAAAATGGCCTCACGTAAGCGCATGCCGGTGGCTCGCGCTAATTGAGCGATGGCCGCGGCACGCGGCTGCTGGTGTGCGCAAAGCACCTCTACGACCCTCTTCACATGTTCGCGTTCTTGGCTTTGCGGCACCGAACGACGAACACTGGTGCGCCGCATTCCTAGCGCCTTGCACGGACTTGGTACTTTCACATACTGATCACCGCGAAGCGCTGCCAAGGTACGGTTGACGCTGGACAATCGGTTTTGCGCAGTGGCGATGGCGAGCTCACCTTTTTCAACTTGTTGGCGCAGATGTCCGGCATAGTCCAACAAGGTCTTCCGATCAATCTGCCGCGCATCGTTAAACCCCGGCCCATCCTTCGAGCGGCACCAACGTACAAATGCCTGCCATCGATCACTGTGCGCTTTGACCGTGCCGTAATGCCCGCCGCCAAACATGTCCCGCAACGCCTGGGGCCCGGCATAACTCAATTGCCGGCCATAGCCAAAATTCCGCCCATTCCGTCTACCGACCAATGCCATGATCAAACTCCTCTCGAAGCCAAACCGTTTCAAACCTTCCTCACGTCATCCCGCCAAGAGTGCTGAGTGTTATCAGGGATCAAGGCCCCTGCGACCTGTGAGGGTTGTCCACTAACGCGGGACTTACGGCTCCTTACGACCGGGAGCTTGGGCATCTCATGATCTGGCCTCCTGAGCACTTCCGAAGAGGTGGGCGGGTGGAGGCTGCACTGGCTGACGAAACCAGCGCCGCGAGATCCTGAGTCGGGTGAAGGCAGTGAAGCTATGACCGGGGCATGCCTGACTGTCAGTCAGATGCAGTCCATTCCGTGGGCTGCGGCACCATCATCTGCATCGCTGTTGCTGGTGACTTCGATGTTTGTCACGCCGATTGTCACGAGGGGAGATGCCGCAATGCCTTGTACGAGGTGGGCTGCAGCAGTGGTAGGAGCGCCCGTCTCTTTCCGGAAGAAAGAGACGGGCGCAGGTTGGCGCAGTGAAATGGCCAAGCGGATAGGTTGCTGCAGGGCAGCTGGGTAGGGGGATGTATTTGCCGCAATGGCAATGATCTGAAGTAGGCATCCATCACTCGGTGAGTGACCGTGCGAGCCGCCGGACGCTAATCGCACTTTGGGAGAACCACCACGGTGTGGCGTAGCCTTGAAGGTTCTGGCTACCTGGGTTGCTGTCAACGACAGCGCTTGCCCGATCTTTTCTACGCCTGTGGATAATTTGGGTCAAGGCTCGGATTTTCGGGAATTCTGCGGCTGTGGATGAAATTATCCACCGGTGGAAATCTATGGTTTTCCACAGACAATTCGCGTGGGCTTTAGATTTTTTAAGTGAGGTCCATCCAAGCAGGGCGGCTTTGCAGCCCCGCTTGGATGGACCCGCGTGGAAGGGCGGACAACGGTGATCTCACAGGCTTACCCACGTTTGGATGCGCCACGGCTATTTTGTAGGGCCATGATGTTGTCGCCGACTGGGTGAGCGAATTCGTGGGGTGTCACATGCCCATGGCGGTTGGCGTCGATGTAGTTGCTCCACCACGCCATGATTAGCCTGCGTTGTTCGAGGAATTCAGCCTTGTGGATATACGCGGCGCGCACGCGGTTGCGTTCCTTGTGGCTCATTTGTCTTTCGATGGCTGCGTCGGTCCATAACCCGGACTCCAGCAGGGCGCTACAGGCCATAGTCCTGAAGCCGTGGCCGCACACGTCCTTGCTAGTGTCATAGCCGACGTTGCGGAGCATGGTGTTCACCGTGTTCTCGGACATGGGCTTCCAGTACTTATGGTCGCCCGGTAGCACCAACTCTGAAAAGCGACTGAGGCTTCGCAGGCGCTCCAGTATTTCGATGACCTGCGGCGATAGCGGAACCATTTGAATGTCGCCGTTCATCTTGGTCCCACGTGTGGAGTTGCGTACCCCTTCAATCGGTGCGCGCGTATCGGGAATTTCCCACATGGCGCGTTGTAGGTCGAACTCACTCCATCGAGCGAAGCGCAGTTCGCTGGAGCGGACGAATACATGCAGAGTCAGTAGCACAGCAAGGCGCGTTAGCTCGCGGCCGTTGTAGTTGTCGATACGGTGTAGCAATTCGGGTAGGCGGTTGAGGGATAGGGCCGGACGATGGATTGTGCGTGGCGCGTGAATCGAGCCTGCCAGATCCAGTGCAGGATTCATGGTGATCTGCCGAGCCCTTTTGGCCCCGCGCATGATGGTGGATAAGTAGTTCTGTACCCTTAACGCCACATCCATGGTGCCGCGTTCCTTGATGCGCTGGGTGATCTCTAGCAGGTCGTGGGTATCGAGTTCAGCGATGGGTCGTTGGCCGATCAGCGGGAAGACGTGGGTGCGCAGTCGGCTCATTACGGTTTTTGCGTGGCCTTCGGTCCAGCGGCGGGACATGTCGGCGTGCCACTCCAGGGCAACGGTTTCGAAAAGCAGTGCCGCACGCTGGGCCACGATCTTGGCCTTCTTCTTTTCTTCCATTGGGTCGAGGTTGTCGAGCAGCAACGCCTTGGCTTCGTCTCGCTTACGTCGTGCGACGGAAAGGGTAACGATGGGGTAATTGCCGATGATGAGCGTTCCTTCCTTGCCGCTGGGCTTGGTGTACTTCAAGCGCCAGGTCTTCACGCCATTGGGTTTGACGAAAAGGTACATGCCTCCGCCGTCGAACAGTTTGTAGGCGCGTTCGCGGGTTTTGGCCGTGCGGCATTGCAGGTCGCTAAGGGGAATCGCTAGACGTGGCATAGGGGTACGCGCTCCTGACCGGAAAATCGCAGTACCCCTAACATACCCTCGGGGAAGGGGGATTTTGTTGGATCCCGACAGAGGGTTCTGGAACGAAAAAACCCGCCAAAGGGCGGGTTTTCGGGGCTTCCAGAGCATTCGGTGGAATGCAATGGAGCCTAATGTGGTGCCGGCACCAGGAGTCGAACCCGGGACCTACTGATTACAAGTCAGTTGCTCTACCAACTGAGCTATACCGGCGTGTTAGGGCGACGATTATAGCGATTGAAAAGGTTCTGTAAACCCCTGAATTCTGACTATTTTTCAGAACCTTGTTTTTCCTCTACCAGTCGTGCGTTCCAGCGGTTTCGCGAAGGCTGATGAGGGCCTGTGCCCAGGCCTTGGGGTGGCGTGAGGCTTGATACGCAGAAGGTATCAAGCCGCCCCTTGATCAGTATTAAACAACACCGTTGTTCGTTGTTAAGTTGAGGTGGCACTCAATGAGGAAAAGCCCATGAACTTCGCAGGAAAAACCGCCGTTATCACCGGTGCAGGCCGTGGCTTGGGTTTTGTCTACGCACAGGCGTTGGCCCGGCGCGGGGCTAATGTGGTGGTCAGTGATATCGGCGCCGATCACCTCGGTTCGGGGGGCGATAATGCCGTCGCCCAGGATGCGGCGCGGCGTCTGCAGGCTCAGGGGTTGAGCGTGGTTGATCATCAGGGTGACTTGTCCAGCGAGCAAGGTTGTCGGCAGTTGGTCGAGGTGGCCGTCGCTGCATTTGGGCAGTTGGATATCCTGATTCATAACGCCGGCTGGGTGGGTTATCAAGCCATTGAGCAGGCGGACGCGGCGTTTGTCGGGCGTGCGCTGGATATCAATGTCTATACGCCCATTTGGCTGTGCAAACATGCCTGGAAACACCTCAAGCAATCGGCGGCGGCGCGGGTGGTGCTGACGTCTTCTGATCGGGCGATGTACCAGCAATATGCCCAGCCCGGTCTGGTGGCCTATGCGGCCGGGAAGATGGCGCAGTTGGGCATCATGAATGCCCTGAGTATGGAGGGCGCTAAAGACGGGATTTTGGTCAATGCGGTCTCGCCGGTGGCCAAGACGCGCATGTGGGGGGTTGATGGCGAGCCGGATAATCTCAAGCCTGAGTGGGTAGCGCCCGGGGTGGTGTTCCTGGCGTCGGGGCAATGCCAGGACACCGGCTACATCCTGCGCGCCAGCAACGGTCAATTTACTGCGACGCGGTTTGTCGAGAATCCGGGGGTGGACTATCCCGTCGACCTGGCGCGGGTCAGTGCGTCCAGTGCCGAGCGGGTTGCGCAGCAGTGGGAGCGGATAAAAGAAAGCCACTAAATTGACGGTTGGCCGTTCGTCGCAATCATTATGATAAAAAACACCAAAATAATGACACTCTCCTAGTCCTGTCACACACTGCGTGAACAACAAGTGCGCCCATGCCCAGCAGGAGGCGCCGTGACAAGGGAGGATGGGTTGTGAGCCAGGCCGACGAACGTTTTGCAAAGAATTTTGCCAGTCATGATCAACCGATGACGTCGACGCTGCAGTTCTTCGAAGATACCCCCCTCGACGACGCGCCTTCCCCCACCGAACAACCCCATCCAACCGTCATGCCAGCCTGCCGAGCGCAGGTTGTGGTGCTGGTGTCGGTCAATGGTGGTGTGGGGCGTAGCACCCTGGCGACGGCGCTGGGCAGTGGCTTGCAACGCCTGGGGCGGGCGGTGACGGTCCTGGAGCTGGACCCGCAAAACGCCCTGCACCTGCATTTTGGCCTGCCCCACGACAGCCCGGGAATCGGTCGTGCCAGCTTGTGTAATCAGGCCTGGGATCAACTCGTCCAGCCCGGTTTCTGCGGCAGCCGGGTGCTGGTGTTTGGCGAGACCGACATGCAACAGCAAGAAGACCTGCAGCGCTGGCTCAAGCAAGAACCGCAGTGGCTGGCGCAGCACTTGTCGCACCTGGGCTTGGGTGAGCAGGACATGGTCATCATTGACACTCCCGCCGGCAATAACATTTACCTGCACCAGGCGTTGCACGTCGCCCATACCGTGGTGGTGGTTGCCCTGGCAGACGCGGCGTCGCTCGGCTCGCTAGAGCAGATGCAGCGGTTGCTGGCGCCATACCTTGCGCGCCCGTCGGCGCCGCGTTGCCACATGTTCGTCAATCAACTGGACGAGGGCAGCGCCTTCAGTCTGGATATGGTGGACTTATTCAAGCAACGCCTTGGGGAAGATGGCCTGGAAGTGATCCATCGCGATCCGCATATCAGTGAGGCGCTGGCCTTTGGCGAGGACCCTCTGGAGAGGGATGCTGCGAGCATGGCCTGTGACGATATCCATGTGCTGTGCCAGCGATTGGATGGCGCTTGAACCACGTCTTATACGGCTAACCGCAGATGCTTATGCACAATCTGTTGGTTGTACAGGTATGGAAACAGTCATTTTGTGGAGCTGTTCTCATTACGCTGCAACTGCCTGTTTTGCGTGCGTTTTATTTTGTGAACAAAAAATGACCAGTCAGCATTTTGCCCTGTGGAGCCCGTAAATACGGGGGCTTCAAAAATTCCATCAACAGACTTATCCACAGGTCGCCCTGCCCTTTAATCGCGCTCGGCGAGCACCATCAGGTTGCGCGGTGTCAGGGAGGTTTCGCAGAAGTGGCCGACTTGAGCCTTGTAGCCGTTTTCTTGCAGAAACAGTGCCCGATCCAGCACCAGCCACACTTCCAGTGGGCGGCGAAACAGGCCACGCACCAACTCCAGGTTTCGTACCTGCGCCAGGCGTTGCCAGCCGTGCTGCTCCAGGGTTGGCCAATCCTGTTCGCCTGTGGATAAACCCTTGAGCGCCGCCAGGTGCCGGCAGTAATCAGCGAAGGGCCGGGTCAGCCATTCGCTGGGCAGTGACGGCGTGGGCAGGTACTCATCACGCCCGCGCAGTTGCCGCTGCAGTTGGTCGAAGCCCAGGCGCCGGGCCATGGAGGTGTCGCGTTGCAGGCGCACCCGCGCGCCAGCGGTGACGGTTTCGCTCAGGGGCAGGCCAAGATCCTCCCGTGATAAACGCAGTGCCGAAGCGCGGGCCGGGGCCGACAGCGCCTGGTACTGCTCGCTGCCGATGCGGTTGTAACAGCAGGGCGCCACGGCCAGGTGCTGGCAGCCGGCGGCGCTGGCCAGTTGCAGCAAGCGCACGTGCAGATCGCCGCAGGCATGCAGGGCAACCGGGGTGTGTTCGCGGGTGAGGTGCTGCGCGGCGTCCTCGGCCATCACATCTTGCTCGCGATGCAGCGCTGGCAGTCGATGGTGATCACTGAGGGCTTTGCCTGCGGCAACCAGCGCGGGATCGTATTCCAGGCAGGTCAACTGCTGCCCCGGTTGCTGCAGGCGACGGCCGAGGTGGCCTTTGCCGGCACACCAGTCGAGCCAATGGCCGGGGCGCTGGGCGAACTGCAGGGCGGCGCCAAACGCCTCGATCTGCTGCCATTTGCGCCCGGGTACATCCACATTCAGGCGCGACGGCGGCGTATGCAGCGCGCCTGACGGTAACTGATCCACAGCACTCAAGCGCGCGGCCAGTTGCGCCCAGTGGGGAAACGGCGCCGGTGCTTGTAGTTCAGTGGGCAGGTTGTGGCTGCTTTCGGCCTCTGCCAGCGAGCGCTGGCGCAGCCATTGGGCCAGTTGCGGATGCTGGGTTTCCCAAGGCAATTGCAGATGGGTAAAGGGCCGTGGTCGCCACAGCCCTTGATGTTCGCTGAGGAACGCATCCAGTGCGAGGAAGCGTTCCAGCAGGCGCTCGCCCGTCAACCCGGTATCAGCGGCCCTGGCAGGCATCGACCCGCAACCAGCGTTCCAGCAGTTTGAAGCCACGCACCAGTACATAGGCCATCAGCAGGTAGAACATCCCGGCGGCAAAGAAGATCTCCACCGGCAGGTAGGTACGAGCAATGATGGTACGGGCCATGCCAGTCAGCTCGAGCAAGGTCACGGTACTGGCCAGGGCGCTGGCCTTGAGCATCAGGATCACTTCGTTGCTGTAGGCCGGCAGGCCGATGCGCGCGGCACGCGGCAGGATGATGTAGAACAGCGCCTTGGGCTTGGACATGCCCAGCGCCCGCGCCGCTTCGATCTCACCAGGCGGGATGGCCTGGATCGCGCCACGCAGGATTTCGGCAATGTAGGCGGCGGTGTGCAGGGTCATGGTGACGGTGGCGCACCAGAACGGGTCCCGCAGGTACGGCCACAGGGCGCTTTCGCGCACGGCATCGAACTGCGCCAGGCCGTAGTAGACCAAAAACAGCTGCACCAGCAGCGGTGTGCCACGGAAGAAGAAAATGTAGCAGTAGGGCAGGGTGCGCACGTACCACAGGCGCGAGGAGCGGGCGATGCCCAGGGGGATCGCCAGCAGCAGGCCGGCGATCACCGCGATGGCCACCAGTTCCAGGGTCAGGGTCGCGCCCTGGGCCAGTCGTGGCAGCCACTTGATGATCACGGCCCAGTTCAGGCCCAGGTCGAAATGCGACAGCCAGCTATAGTCGCCGTTCATTGCGTGCTCCTCGCAAAGCCGCGAGCGGCGCGTTTTTCCAGGAAGTACATGCCGGCCATGGCCAGGACGGTGAGGCCCAGGTACATAAAGGCCGCGACCATGAAGAAGGTGAAAGGCTGCTTGGTCACGGTCACGCCGATTTGCGCGTGGCGCATGATTTCTTCCAGGCCGATCACCGAGACCAGCGCGGTGTCCTTCATCAAGATCATGAACAGGTTGCCCAGGCCCGGCAGGGCGATGCGCCACATCTGCGGCATGATCAGCCGGGTGAAGATGCGCAGCTTCGACAGGCCCAGGGCAACGCCCGCTTCACGGTGGCCCTTGGGGATCGCCAGGATCGCGCCACGGAACACTTCGGTGGCGTAGGCGCCAAAGCACAGGCCCAGGGCGATCACCCCGGCGGCGAAGGCGCTGAGCGACAGGTCGGGGTTACCGAAAAACTCCCCCAGGGCCCGCATCATATTGACCGTGCCGAAGTAGATCAGCAGCACCCACAGCAGTTCGGGAATGCCCCGGACAATCGTCGAGTAAGCGCCGCCAAGCCATTGCAGGAACTTGTACGGGGAAGTCTTGGCCAAGGCGCCGGCCAGGCCGAGCACCAGCCCCAGGCATAATGCCGTGAGCGCCAGTTTGACGGTCATCAGCGCGCCGGCAGCGAGTGCGGGGCCGAATCCGTAGAGATCGAAATTCATGGTTTTTTCATATCGCGCAAGGCATTGCGAAAAGCCGGCGCGCTCATGCGAGCGCGCCGGACTGGCCCATCAGGATCATTCGATGCTGAAAGGGAAGTACTTGTCGTTGATCTTCTTGTAGGTGCCATCGGCCTTGATTTCCGCCAGGGCCTTGTTCAGGCGCTCGCGCAGTGGGTCGCCTTTACGCACGGCGATGCCGATCTTGTCGCTTTCTACAACCGGATCGCCTTTGAACTCATAGGCCGAACCGTCTTTGCTCTTGAGCCACTCGTACTGCACGTACTTGTCGGCGAGCATCCCGTCCAGGCGGCCGGAAGTCAGGTCGAGGTAGGCGTTTTCCTGGGTGTCGTAGAGCTTGGCGGTGGTGCCTGGCAGTTTGTCTTCCAGGTAGGTACCGGCCAATGTCGCGCGTTGTGCACCGATGGTCTTGTCTTTGAGGTAGTCGGCGTCGGTCTTGAAGTCTGTCGTGGTTTTTGCCGCGATGAATTGCAGCTTGTTGGAGTAGTACGGGTCGGTGAAGTCAACGGCTTGCTTGCGCTCGTCGGTGATCGACAGCGACGACACCAGGAAGTCGAACTTCTTGGCATTCAGGGCCGGGATGATGCCGTCCCAATCCGAGACATACACTTCGCACTTCTCGACTTTCATCTTGGCGCACAGGGCGTCGCCGATGTCTTTGTCGAAGCCGACAACGTTGCCGCTGGCGTCTTTATTGTTGAAGGGCGGGTAGGCCGCTTCGATCCCCATTTTCAAAGTCTCGGCCATGGCCGTGGCGCTGAATGCCATGGAAACGGCGGCGGCCAGGAGGAATTTTTTATAGTTCTGCATGCATGTTGCTCCGTTAGCGGTTGCTGGACATGAATTGTTTGCAGCGCGCCGAAAGCGGGTTCTCGAACACCTGCTGTGGCGATCCTTGCTCTTCGACCAGGCCCTGGTGGAGGAACACCACTTCGCTGGACACTTGGCGGGCAAAGCCCATTTCGTGGGTGACCAGCAGCATGGTGCGGCCTTCTTCGGCCAGCGCGCGGATCACATTAAGTACTTCCTGAACCATTTCCGGGTCAAGTGCCGAAGTGGGCTCATCGAACAAAATGACCTTGGGTTGCATCGCCAGGGTGCGGGCAATGGCCGCGCGTTGCTGCTGGCCGCCGGACAATTGCGCCGGGTAGGCGTGGCGCTTGTCACCAATGCCGACCTTGGCCAGCAGCGCCTCGGCTACTTCGATGGCTTCGGCCTTGCTCTGGCCGAGCACGCGGCGTGGGGCCTCGATGATGTTGTCGAGGATGCTCATATGTGGCCAGAGGTTGAAGTTCTGGAACACAAAGCCGATTTCGCTGCGCAGGCGATTGATCTGCTTGCCGTCGGCGGCCATCAGCTCACCGTTTTTCGCGGCCTTGAGCTTGAGCTCTTCGCCGGCCACCAGGATCTGGCCCTGGTGCGGGTTTTCCAAGAGGTTGATGCAGCGCAGGAACGTGGACTTGCCGGAACCGGAGGAGCCCAGGATCGAGATCACATCGCCGTCGCGAGCGGTCAGCGAGATGCCTTTTAGCACCTCCAGCTCACCATAGCGTTTATGCAAGTTGCGGATTTCAAGCGCGGGCGCGGCCAAAGCCATGAGCGGTCCTCATTGTGTTCATTGCGTTCCTGCTGTTGGGTCGCCTTCCTGGCGTGGCGCCAAGCTAGCATAGCGTTCGGATGACAGCCAACAGCGCCACGGGCGTTAAACAGACAGTGTGTGACAGGTTGTCGCATCGGCACAGCAGCGTGTCGCGCCATCAACAACCGAACAGCCGTTTTAACCGATAAACCCGTGACAGTCGCGTAAAAAAGGGCGCGATGGTGCCAGCTTTGGTCGGGTGTTGGAAGGGTTAAACGGGTAAACGGTGCCTATCAGCCCTTTAATTGGGCGTCACTTACTTTCTGTGTGTGTTTTTGGTGCGCTCATACGTTCTTGAAGTGAGTCGGCTGGTAACGTTGTGGCGGATTGCCAGTAATCTCAATGGCTTGCGAGTGCTAGAGGATTGTCCTACAGGCCGCGTCAACCTTGGCTTTGTAACATTTTGGCGCAAATCTTGCGTAAAAAATAAAGAACGCCCCGTTTGTTTCTTTTCACGAAGTGGCAGCAGGCCGGGTGGACCGTATTCGCAATTCCTCGCAAAGGTGTGTCAATGAGTAGTACGCAAAGCTCCAATGACCTCGAACAGGGGCTCAAACCGCGTCACGTCACCATGTTGTCGATTGCCGGTGTGATCGGCGCCGGTTTGTTTGTCGGCTCCGGCCACGCGATTGCGGCAGCCGGGCCCGCGGTGCTGCTGGCCTATGCTGCGGCCGGTACGCTGGTGGTGCTGGTGATGCGCATGCTGGCCGAGATGGCCGTTGCCTCTCCCGACACCGGTTCTTTTTCCACCTACGCCGACCGGGCCATCGGCCATTGGGCCGGCTTTACCATCGGCTGGCTGTACTGGTGGTTCTGGGTGCTGGTCATTCCCCTGGAAGCCAATGCCGCCGCAACCATCCTGCATGCCTGGTTCCCTGACGTGGCGATCTGGGCGTTCACCCTGGTCATTACCTTGCTGCTGACTGCTACCAACCTGTTCAGCGTGAAGAACTACGGCGAGTTCGAGTTCTGGTTTGCCCTGATCAAGGTGGTGGCGATCATTGGTTTTGTGATCCTCGGCGTGCTGGCGATCTTCGGCTTGCTGCCGGGCAGCCAGGTCAGCGGCGTATCGCATCTGTTCGACACCCAGGGCTTTTTGCCCAACGGTATGGGCGCGGTGTTGGCGGCAATCCTGACCACCATGTTCTCGTTCATGGGCACTGAGATCGTGACCATCGCGGCCGCAGAATCGAAGAACCCTGGCCAGCAGATCACCAAGGCCACCAACTCGGTGATCTGGCGGATCGGCTTGTTCTACCTGGTATCGATCTTCATCGTCGTGGCCCTGGTGCCGTGGAACGATCCGACCCTGGCAGCCGTAGGTTCCTACCAGACCGTGCTGGAGCGCATGGGCATCCCGAATGCCAAGCTGATCGTCGACCTGGTGGTATTGGTTGCCGTGACCAGTTGCCTGAACTCGGCGCTGTACACCGCGTCGCGCATGCTGTTTTCCCTGGGGCGTCGTGGTGATGCACCGGCGGTGGCCAAGCGCACCAACAAGAGCGGCACGCCTTACTGGGCGGTGATGTTGTCCACAGGCGCGGCATTCCTCGCGGTATTCGCCAACTACGTGGCGCCGGCGGCGGTGTTTGAATTCCTGCTGGCCAGCTCCGGCGCGATTGCGCTGCTGGTGTACCTGGTGATTGCCGTGTCGCAACTGCGCATGCGTCAGAAACGTACGGCGGCGGGCGAGAAAATTGCCTTCAAGATGTGGCTGTTTCCGGGCCTGACCTACGCAGTGATCGTGTTTATCGTCGGTGCGTTGACCATCATGCTGTTCCAGGAAGCGCATCGGGTGGAGATCATCGCGACCGGCGTGTTGAGCTTACTGGTGGTGGTGGCGGGGTTGCTGGTGGCGAACCGCCGCAAGGCCCGCAACCTTGAGGCTGCGGTGCTGAATTAATCAGCACCCCCTCAGCAGGAGCCGGCGCCTGGTGCGCCGCCACCTTGCTGCTAACGCCACAAAACACTGTAGGAGCGAGCTTGCTCGCGAAAAACGTCAACGATAACGCGGGCTGCCTGAGTAAACGCGTTGTTCTTGAGTTCTTCGCGAGCAAGCTCGCTCCTACATGGGTTTTGTATTAATCCTGCGAAGTGGTCAGTGCCTGCGACGCCGCCACCTTGCTGCTAACG
>NZ_MIFU01000078.1:0-92889 GCF_001855215.1 Pseudomonas sp. 06C 126
ATCGCCCGCATCCCTGATGCAATGAATAGGGCGTAGGAATATATGTAAGCAGAACGGGCCTGGCACAAGCCCGGGGATGAAAAACGGCTAGGGGATGAAGTTTGGGAAGTTGCCTACTTTTCAAGCACCGCAGACCTACAGAAACGACCGCGAACATCGCCCTGCGACAACCGCGTTTTTTTCACATTGATTTCACTGGCCGGCCACGCGCCGAACGCTAGATTGCCTGCCGACGTAATCAGCAATGTAAGAACTCCCCAGGGTGAACAGTGTGGTTGACATGATCCAGGCCAAACTCCTCGCCGATCGGCGCCTGGCAAAACCCCTCAAACAACTGTGGCTGCGTTTTATCGCACTCATCGCCCTGTGCCTGGCGGTGATGGGCGCGATGCTCTGGCCTGCGTCACCGCAGAACCTTGGCATCGACAATCGCCTGGTCACTTCGGGGGCCTTGGAAGCTTGGCGCAATGGCAACCTGATCGTGCTGGTGCGTCATGCAGAACGCTGCGATCGCTCCAGCAATCCCTGCCTGGGCCCTCCAGATGGCTTGACCCGATCCGGGGGTATGGCGGCGACCGCAGTGGGTGCCGCATTCCAGACCCTGGGCATGTCCCACAGTGATGTGTTGAGCAGCCCTGCCACGCGCACCCTGCAAACGTCGCAGTTCATGTTTGACCACGCCCGCGTGTTACCTGACCGTTTGACCTTGTGTGGCCCCGCCCTCGCCCATGATCTGGCGGCGCGCAAGGCCGCCGGGCGTAACCTGCTGCTGGTCACCCACAGCGAATGCATCGCCGACCTGGAGCGGGTGTTGGGTTATCCCCACGCCGATGGCGCCGAATACGGCAGTTCGCTGTTTGTCCAAGTCGGCAGCCACGGCAAGCTCAAGGTGCTCGGGGTACTCAACAGCCAGGACTGGGCATCAGCCTTTGGGCATCTTTAGGGGTAACGCGCTCACCCCGGCAGTGGGATCACCCGCAACGGCCTGACGGACTTGTAGGAAAAACTCGAATAGATTTCCTTCACGCATGGCAACGTCTGCAACACCTCGCGGGCAAATTCGCCAAACGACTCCAGGTCCTTGGCCACCACTTCCAGCAAAAAGTCATAGCGCCCCGACACGTTATGGCAGGCGACGATTTCCGGGATGTCCAGCAGCCGCTGTTCAAACGCCCGGGCGATTTCCTTGGAGTGGGTGTCCATCATGATGCTGACAAACGCCGTGACCCCGTAGCCCAGGGCCTTGGGCGAGAGGATCGCCTGGTAGCCGCTGATCACGCCGCTGTCTTCCAGGTTCTTGACCCGACGCCAGCACGGCGAGGTGGTCAGGGAGACACGATCGGCCAGTTCGGCAACGGTCAGGCGGGCGTTGCCTTGCAGGGCGTTGAGCAGGGCTTTGTCGGTACGGTCGAGTCCTACAGGCATGTCTTGCCTCGAATAGTTATTTTTATGGGTTTTCATCCTTTGCCGCCGGTTTTTCCCAGCAAAGTAGGCAACGTTCAGCCTCGGTTATGAGCATAGCATTGTAGGAAATAAGGAGAGTCCTACATGAACAACAAACACAGCGGATTCGGCTTTTCTACCCGTGCGATCCACTACGGCTACGATGCGCAAGACCATCATGGTGCCCTGGTGCCGCCGATTTATCTGTCGGCAACGTTTGCCTTTCCTACGGCCGAATACGGCGCGGGCTGTTTTGCCGGCGAAGAAAGCGGGCACTTTTACACGCGTATCTCCAACCCGACCCTGGCCTTGCTCGAATCACGCATGGCCACCCTGGAAGGCGGCGAAGCGGCGGTGGCGTTCAGTTCCGGAATGGGCGCAATTGCAGCAACGTTCTGGACCCTGTTGAGGCCCGGCGATGAGGTGATCGTCAGCCAGACGTTATACGGCTGCACCTTCGCCCTGCTGCACCACGGTATCGGCGAGTTCGGCATCAAGGTGCGTCATGTCGACCTGTCGGACCTCGACGCCCTGCGCGCCGCCCTCTCCCCCGCGACCCGCATGATCTACTGCGAAACCCCGGCCAACCCCAACCTGCAATTGATCGACATTGGCGCGGTGGCCAAGATCGCCCATCAGCAGCCCAACATTACCGTGGTCATTGATAACACCTACTGCACCCCCTACCTGCAACGCCCGCTGGAACTGGGCGCCGATGTGGTGGTGCACTCGGCCACCAAATACCTCAGCGGCCACGGCGATATCACCGCCGGCATCGCCGTCAGTCGCCAGGACCTGGCGCAGCGCATTCGTCTGCAAGGCTTGAAGGACCTGACCGGGGCCGTGCTGTCGCCCCAGGACGCCTTTTTATTGATGCGTGGCCTCAAGACCCTGGCCCTGCGCATGGATCGCCATTGCAGCAATGCCCAGGCCGTGGCCGAGGCGTTGCAGGCCCATCCGGCGGTAGAGTCGGTGACCTACCCCGGCCTACGCTCCTTCCCACAATACGAGTTGGCGGCACGTCAGATGAAGCTGTCAGGGGGCATGATTGCCTTTGAACTCAAGGGCGGCATCGCCACGGGCAGGCGCTTCATGAACGCGCTCAAACTGTTCAGCCGCGCGGTCAGCCTGGGCGACGCGGAGTCCCTGGCCCAGCATCCGGCGAGCATGACCCACTCCACCTACACCCCAGAGGAACGGGCCCAGCACGGGATTGCCGAAGGGCTGGTGCGCTTGTCGGTGGGGCTGGAGGACATCGCGGACCTGCTGGCCGATATCGAGCAGGCACTGGCGCATTGCGTCAAGCGCGCGCCGGCAAGCAAACCGGCGACGCACGCTGTGTAGCAGCGCGCTATTTGACCAGCCGGGTTTCCTTCGACGGGCGATAGCCGAAATAGGCGCTGTAGCATTTGCTGAAGTGGCTGGGGGACACAAACCCGCAGGCCACCAGCACATCGACCTGGGACAGCTCGGTGTGCTGCAGCAGGCGCCGGGCCTCGGTGATACGCAGCTCCATGTAATAACGCTGCGGCGTGGTCCCCAATTGCTCGCGGAACAGGCGCTCCAACTGGCGCCGCGAGCGCCCGGCATACACCGCCAGTTGTTCCAGGGCCAGGGGCTCTTCGAGGTTGGCATCCATCAGGCGCACCACTTCGCGTAGCGGCGCACTCACGCAGATGTTTTCTGCGGGCTTGATCCGCCGGTAACGCGACTCCTCAAAGGCCAGGATATCTTCGATCCCTTCCACCAACGCCTTGTCGTGCAGGCTCTTGATCCAGTCCAGGGCCATATGGAACGCACCTGATGGGCTCGATGCACTGAGGCGGTCACGATCGATCACGTACGGCTCGCTACTGACTTGGGTGGCCTTGGCGATTTCCGTCAGGGCCGGGCGGTGTTCCGGGTGGATGGCACAGCGATAGCCATCGAGCACCCCGGCCTTGCCCAGGAACCACGCCCCGTTCCATAAGCCGGCAAGGATCACGCCCTGTTGCGCCGCGGCCTTGAGCAGTTCGATAAAGCTTTCGCTGGCTTTGAGCTGGGTGCGGTAGCCGCCGCAAATCACCAGCAGGTCGAGGTCGGCCAGCGCGCTGTGGTCCAGGCGTGCGTCCGGGCGAATCACCAAGCCCAGGTCGCTGATCACCTCCTGCTCGTCCAGACCGAAAGTGCGCGAGGTGAACAACCCCGGGCGTAGCAGGTTGGCGGTGATGAGGGTGTCCAGCGCCTGAGTGAATGCGGGCAGGGAAAAATGCTCCAACAACACAAACCCTGCGAGGACCAGGCGTGGTGCCTGGCCTGGGGTTTCATTCAGGTAGCGCAGGTTCTTGCCTTTCATGCCGCCACTGAATTGCCGTCTTTCCATTATTGTTCGACCTGTCTGCGGGCGCCGGCAAGCCGGCTGCTACAAGGGCTTAGGGCTTGATGTTTTTCAGCTGGTTGAGCAGCTCGAGCAGTTGCTGCAATTGCTCTTCGCCGAACTGCTCCTGGATCTTCTGGTAGTTGCTTTCCATCCCCGCACTCATCTCGACGAAGCACTGTTGCCCCTGCTCGGTGAGGTTCACGAACACGCGGCGCTGGTCTTCGCTGGACTTGCGCCGGCGCACGATGCCATCGCGCTCCAGGCGCGCCAACACCCCGGTCATGCTCGGCTTGAGGATGCAGGCCAGGTGCGCCAGTTGATGGCTTTCCAGTTCACCTTGCTGGCGCAGGATACGAATCACCCGCCACTGCTGTTCGGTCAGTTGGTGTTCGTTGAGCAAAGGGCGGAAAAACGCCATGGCGGCTTCGCGGGCCTGCAGCAGCGTCAGCGTCAGGGAAGGTCTGGGAGTGGACATGGTTCACGCGCAAAAGAGATCGAAGCGTCGAAGCTTAGGGTCGCCTCCCCGGGCATGCAAGCCGCCCGCCACACAAACTCGTTAACCTCGACACGAATTATTTTTCAGACGCATAAATTACCTACCCATAATAAATATAACATGTTAACAATATGCCACTCCCTTGAGTGATCCGAAGGGCGATACCTACAAAAACAACAAAAGGAATCTGTCATGCATTTGCGCCTCCTTCCCCTGGCGGCCAGCGCCGGCCTGTGCGCTACGTTCAGCCCCTTGAGCGCCTACGCCGAGTTTATCCAGGACAGCAAGGCCAGCCTCGACCTGCGCAACTTCTATATGAACCGCGACTTTCGCCAGACCAACGCTCCACAGAACAAGGCCGATGAATGGGCCCAGGGCTTTGTGCTGCGCCTGGAGTCGGGCTACACCGAAGGTTTGGTGGGCTTTGGCGTGGATGCCTTGGGCGAATTGGGCGTCAAGCTCGACTCCAGCCGCGACCGGCGTGGCACCGGCCTGCTGGCGTATGGCGCCAGCCAGCAGCCTGTCGACAACTACAGCGAACTGGGCTTGACGGCCAAGGTGCGGGTAGCGAAAACCGTGCTCAAGGCCGGCACTCTGCAGCCGCAGTTGCCCGTGGCCGCCTACAACGACACGCGGCTGCTGCCCTCGACCTACACCGGTGAACTGGTCACGTCCCAGGACATTGCCGGCCTGACCCTGAACCTCGGCCGCCTGGAAAAACAGAACCTGCGCGACTCCTCCAGCAACGACCAGATGAGCTACGCCGGCGTCGACAGCAGCCACCTGGACCTGGCCGGTGGCACCTACGCCATCACCCCACAGTTGGCGACCACCTACTACTACGCGCAGATGCAGGATATCTACCGCCAGCACTTTATCGGCCTGGTGCACGACCTGCCGCTGGCCAACGGCATGAGCCTGCGCAGCGACCTGCGTTACTTCGACACCCGCGAGCAAGGCAGCCAAGCACTGCGTAGCGCCTCACGGGTGGACGGTGGGCGGATCGACAACCGTTTCTTCAACGGCATGCTGAGCCTGTCGACGGGGGCCCATAAATTCGGCCTGGGCTACCAGAACCTCTCAGGCGACGGCGATTTCGCCTACCCGGGCCTGGACCCCTACTCCGTCAACCTGGTGACCATCAACGTGTTCACCAAGGCCCAGACCGATGCCTGGCAGGCACGCTACGACTACAACTTCGCGGCCCTCGGCCTGCCGGGCCTGACCTTCATGACCCGCTATGTGGATGGCAGCCATGTGCGGACCGCCAGCGTGCGCAATGGCCGCGAATGGGAGCGCGATACCGACCTGACCTACACCGTGCAGAGCGGGCCGTTGAAAAACGTCAATGTCAGGCTGCGTAACGCGACCCTGCGTTCGAGCAACGGCCTGACCAGCGATATCGACGAAAGCCGCATCATCATCGGCTACAGCCTGGCGTTGTGGTGATCAGCGCAGGCCCGCTTGGCGCAGGCGGTACTCCCCCGGCGTCATCTGTGCATAGCGCTGGAAAAACCGGCTGAAATAGGCCGGGTCCTTGAAGCCCAGTTGATAGCAGATTTCATTCGCGGAACTGCCGGTAAACAGCAGCAGGCGCTTGGCTTCCTGCATCAGCCGTTCAAGCACCAGGCGCTTGGACGGCAGGTCGGCTATGCGCCGGCACACGTCGTTGAGCCGCGCTTCGGTGACGCCGATGGCTTCGGCATAGGCCGACAGCGGCCAGTGCAGCAGATAGTGGTCTTCGATCAGCTCATTGAAGCGATGGAAGATGCGCAGGTCTTCATGGCGCGCCGGGCGTGCTTCCAGGGAATTGGCGCTGAGCCTGAGCAAGCTGATCATGATCAATCGGGTCAGGCTTTCCAGGGCCACTGCGCGACCGGCGCCAGCGCTGTTGATTTCGTTGCACAGCTCGTCAAACAGCCACTCCAGCCGCTTGATTTCGGGCTGGAACTGCGGCGCCAGGCGGGCCAGCGCGACGCAGGCCGGTGGCACGTGCGGGCCGGGGGCAAGGCTTGGGTCGGCATCGATCAGCGCCCGCACCAGTTGCTGGCGTACGGTCAATACGTGGCCGTCGGCATCGGCTTCGGTGACAAACGCATGGGCCACCGTCGGTGGCGTAAGGAAGAACATCGGCCCGGATTCCAGGTATTGCTGGTCGTCGAGGTAGACCCGCACCGCGCCGCTCTTGACGTAATGCACCTGGAAAAACCGGTCATGGCGATGCACGGGCATATTGCGCCCGAAAAAACCCGCCAGGTTGCCGAGCCGGTCGTAATGCACGTCGGCATCGCTGTAGCGCTGGTCGTAGACCTGGCCGATGTTGATGTTGGGGATCGGTTTCACGGGCATCTCTTTATTGTTTTTTGCACCCGATGATTTTGCCATGCTTGACGGTAGTTAACATATTAATTATAACGTTAACACATTAACGAACTGCCTCCAGAGCAGTCGCCATCGCCAGGAGAAATCCATGAGCCGTACCCTGCATGATGTTGCCAGCGGCACCCTGTTCGGCGTCGCGCTGAACTACCAGGGCTTGCTGAACCAGCGTCTCGCTGAATTCGAACAGCCGCCGTACCAGAAGCCGCCGGTCAAGCCGGTGCTGTTTATCAAGACGCCCAATACGCGCAACGGTCATGACGGCGTAGTGCTTCATCCGGCTGGCCAGCGCCTGCAACCTGGCCCGGCGCTGGGCGTGGTGATCGGCAAAAATGCCAGCCGCGTCAGCGTGGAAAACGCCCTGGATTATGTGGCGGGCTACACCATCGTCAATGAATTCAGCCTGCCGGAAGACAGCTACTACCGCCCCGCCGTCAAAGCCAAGTGCCGCGACGGGTTCTGCGCCCTTGGCCCGGAACTGGTGGCCCGCGAGCAGATCGCCAACCCTCATCAGTTGAGCCTCAAGCTGTTCGTCAACGGCGAGCTGCGCCAGCAGAACACCACCGCCAACTTTGTGCGTGATATTCCCCGGTTGATCGCCGAGATCAGCGAATTCATGACCCTGCATGCAGGCGATGTGCTGATCACCGGTACGCCTGAAGGCCGGGTGGATGTGCAACCCGGCGACACCGTCGAAGTCGAGATCAGTGGCCTGGGCCGCCTGGTCAACCACATCCAGGCCGAGGAACAGCCATGAAACACGCGCGCATCCGTTTTGAAGGCCAGGTCCATCAGGCCCACGTCGAAGATTTCAATGCTGTGCGCCTGGCTGACGGCCGGTTGCTGGCCGAAGACCAGGTCGAGTGGCTGCCACCGGCCACCGGTAATATGTTCGCCCTGGGCCTGAACTACGCCGACCATGCCGCCGAACTGGCCTTCGCCCCACCGACCGAGCCGCTGGCGTTCGTCAAGTCGCCGGGCACCTACACCGGGCATAACCAGGTCACCTGGCGCCCCGACAACATCGTCTACATGCACTACGAGTGCGAGTTGGTGGCGGTGATCGGCAAGCCGGCGCGCAACGTCAAGCGCGAAGACGCCCTGGAGTACCTGGCCGGCTACACCGTGTGCAACGACTACGCGATCCGCGACTACCTGGAAAACTACTACCGCCCCAACCTGCGGGTGAAAAACCGCGACGCCACCACCCCGGTCGGCCCGTGGATCGTCGATGTGGCCGATGTGCCAGATCCGAGCAACCTGACCCTGCGCACCTGGATCAACGGTGAACTGCGCCAGGAAGGCAGCACCCGCGACATGATTTTCGATATCCCCTACCTGATCGAATACCTGTCCAGCTTCATGACCCTGCAACCCGGCGACATGATCGCCACCGGCACCCCAGAAGGCCTGGCCGATGTGGTGCCCGGCGATGAAGTGGTGGTGGAAGTCGAAGGCGTCGGCCGCCTGGTCAACCGAATTGTCAGCGAGGCGGACTTTTTTGCCGCCGCCAAAGAGGCTTGAGCACCATGATCAAACATTGGATCAACGGCCGTGAGGTCGAAAGCAAAGACACCTTCATCAACTACAACCCGGCCACCGGCGAGGCGATTGGTGAAGTGGCCAGCGGCGGCGCCGAAGAAGTCGCCCAGGCCGTGGCCGCCGCCAAGGAAGCCTTCCCCAAGTGGGCCAATACCCCCGCCAAGGAGCGTGCGCGCCTGATGCGCAAGCTTGGTGAATTGATCGAACAGAACGTGCCCCACCTGGCCGAACTGGAAACCCTGGACACCGGCCTGCCGATCCACCAGACCAAGAACGTGCTGATCCCACGGGCTTCGCACAACTTTGATTTCTTCGCCGAAGTCTGCACGCGCATGGACGGCCACAGCTACCCGGTGGACGACCAGATGCTCAACTACACCCTCTACCAACCGGTGGGTGTGTGCGCGCTGGTGTCGCCGTGGAACGTGCCGTTCATGACCGCCACCTGGAAGACCGCTCCGTGCCTGGCCCTGGGCAACACCGCGGTCCTGAAGATGTCCGAACTGTCGCCGCTGACGGCCAACGAACTGGGACGCCTGGCCCTCGAAGCGGGAATCCCCAAGGGCGTGCTCAACGTGATCCAGGGCTACGGCGCCACCGCTGGCGATGCCCTGGTGCGTCACCCGGATGTGCGGGCGATTTCCTTTACCGGCGGCACCGCCACCGGCAAGAAAATCATGCAGACCGCCGGCCTGAAAAAATACTCCATGGAGTTGGGCGGTAAATCGCCGGTGCTGATTTTTGAAGACGCCGACCTCGAACGCGCCCTGGATGCGGCGCTGTTCACCATCTTCTCGCTCAATGGCGAGCGTTGCACCGCCGGCAGCCGGGTGTTTATCCAGGAAAGCGTGTACCCGCAGTTCGTCGCCGAGTTCGCCGCCCGCGCCAAGCGCCTGATTGTCGGTGACCCGCAAGACCCGAACACCCAGGTGGGCTCGATGATCACGCAAGCCCACTATGACAAAGTCACCGGCTACATCAAGATTGGCATCGAAGAAGGCGCAAACCTGGTGGCAGGCGGCCTGGAACGGCCGGCCAACCTGCCGGCACACCTGGCACGCGGGCAGTTTATCCAACCCACCGTGTTCGCCGATGTAAGCAACAACATGCGCATCGCCCAGGAAGAAATCTTCGGTCCGGTGGTGTGCCTGATTCCCTTCAAGGACGAAGCCCAGGCCCTGCAACTGGCCAACGACACCGAATATGGCCTGGCGTCGTATATCTGGACCCAGGACATCGGCAAGGCCCATCGCCTGGCCCGTGGCATCGAGGCCGGCATGGTGTTTATCAACAGCCAGAACGTGCGCGACCTGCGTCAGCCGTTCGGCGGGGTCAAGGGTTCGGGTACCGGCCGTGAAGGCGGCCAGTACAGCTTCGAAGTTTTCGCAGAGATCAAGAACGTGTGCATCTCCATGGGCAGCCATCACATCCCGCGCTGGGGCGTGTAACTGCATGAACGCTGTCTGTAGGAGCCAGCTTGCCGGCGATGCAAGCGACGCGTGCACTCGGATCGCCGGCAAACCGGCTCCTACAACCCAACAAGAATAATGAAATCAGGAGAACGATCATGGGTGAAGTAGTCCTGGCGGCGAAAATCTGCCACGTGCCTTCCATGTACCTGTCGGAACTGCCGGGCAAGCATCACGGCTGCCGCGCCGCGGCGATTGCCGGGCACAAGGAAATCGGGCGCCGCGCCCGTGAACTGGGGGCTGACACCGCCGTGGTTTTCGATGTGCACTGGCTGGTCAACAGCGGCTATCACATCAACGGTGGCGAGCGTTTCCAGGGCACTTACACCAGCAATGAGCTGCCGCACTTCATCAAGAACATGGAGTACGCCTACCCCGGCTGCCCGGAGTTGGGCGAACTGATCGCCGCCGAGGCCAACCTGGCCGGGGTGCGCAGCATGAACCACAACATCCCGAGCCTGGAGCTGGAATACGGCACCCTGGTGCCCATGCGCTACATGCACATGGATGTGCCCGAAGAACAGAAATTCAACGTGGTCTCCATCGCCGCCTGGTGCGCCTGGCATCGCCTGGAAGACAGCTTTGCCTTTGGTGCCGCCGTGCGCCGGGCCATCGAGAAGAGTGATCGCAAGGTACTGGTGCTGGCGTCCGGCTCTCTGTCGCACCGTTTCTCCGACGACCGCGAGGCCGAAGCCAACATCCACAACTGGACTCGCGAGTTCGACAAGCAAGTGGACATGCACGTGGTGCAGATGTGGCGCGAAGGCCGCTTCAAGGAGTTCTGCGCGATGCTCCCGGACTACGCCGAACACTGCTTTGGCGAAGGCAAGATGCACGACACCGCGATGCTCCTGGGTTTGCTTGGCGGGCCTGAGTACAACCGCCCTGCAGAGATCATCACCGAGCCGTTCGGCAGCTCCGGCACCGGCCAGATCAACGCCATTTTCCCGCTCTGAATACATGTGGGAGCTGTCTCGCCCGGCGAGACCGCTCCCACATTGAATCGCGCACAGAAGGAGGCTTTGCATGCCGCATTTCATCGCCGAATACACCGACAACCTCGAATCCCAGGCCGACCTGCCGGGGCTGTTTGCAAAGGTCCACCAGGTGCTGGGAGACAGTGGCGTGTTCCCCCTGGGCGGCATCCGTAGCCGCGCCGTACGCCTGGACACCTGGCGCATGGCCGACGGCAAGCACGACTACGCCTTCGTCCACATGACCCTCAAGGTCGGCCACGGACGTGACCTGGCCACCCGCCAGACCGTGGCCGAGGCGCTGTTCGCGGTGATCACCGAACACTTCGCCGCCCTGCAGGCTCAGCGGCTGCTGGCCCTGTCGTTCGAGATGATCGAGCTGCACCCGCAATTGAACTTCAAACAGAACAACATCCACGCGTTTTTAAGCAACCAGGCGGGCTGACATCCATCGACTGAACGAGATCACCTGTAGGAGCGAGCTTGCTCGCGAAGATCGTCAACGATAACGCGTGCCTGCTGGATACCCGCGATGGCCTTGAGGCCTTGGCAAGCAAGCTCGCGCCTACAGTGGGTTCCATTCGCTTGACGGGGCAGTCTCGCCTCCACAACGGCCTCTCAGACAAAAAGTACAACATCATGAGCACAGCCAATACCGCCCACAGCGTCACCCTTGCCGAGCATGATCGCACCCACAGCACCGTCACCTGGCGACTGATGCCGTTGTTGCTGATCTGTTACCTGTTTGCCCACCTGGACCGGATCAACATCGGGTTCGCCAAGATGCAGATGAGCAGCGACCTGCACTTCAGCGACACGGTGTATGGCTTCGGTGCCGGCTTGTTCTTTATCGCCTACGCCCTGTTCGGCGTGCCCAGCAACATCGCCCTGGACCGCGTCGGGCCACGGCGCTGGATCGCCTGCCTGATGGTGGTGTGGGGCATCCTGTCCACCAGCATGCTGTGGATCGAAAGCTCCACCGGCTTCTACGTCCTGCGTTTTTTGCTGGGGGTGGCCGAAGCGGGTTTCTTCCCGGGGATCCTGGTGTTTCTCAACCGCTGGTACCCGGCGCGCCGCCGGGCGCAGATCACCGCCCTGTTCGCCATCGCCGTGCCCATGGCCGGGGTGATTGGCGGACCGCTCTCGGGGGCGATCCTGGAAAACTTCCACGACTTTGGCGGGATGCGCGGCTGGCAGTGGATGTTCCTGATCGAAGGCGCGCCCGTGGTGCTGCTGGGCCTGGTGGTGCTCAAGTACCTGCCGGACAGTTTTGAAACGGTGAAATGGCTGGAGCCCGCGCAAAAGCAACAATTGCGCGAACAGCTGAGCACCGAAGAAAAGCGCAAGTCCATCACCTCCTTCGGCGGCATCCTGCGCGACCCGCAAGTGTGGTTGCTGGTGGCGATCTATTTTGCCGTGATGCTGGCGGTCAACACCCTGGCGTTCTGGATGCCCACCCTGATCCACGGCGCCGGCATCGGCCGCGACAGCCAGGTCGGCCTGCTGAGCGCCGTGCCGTACCTGGCCGGCTGCTTCTTCATGATCGGCTGCGGACGCTCCTCGGACCGCAACCGCGAACGCCGCTGGCACTTGTGTGTGCCGCTGCTGATGGCCGCCGTCGGGATTGCCGTGGCCGGCCTGGCACCGGGCAATTCGCTGGTGGTGATGGGTGGCCTGATCGTCGCCGGTATGGGCGCCAGCGCCGCGCTGCCGATGTTCTGGCAACTGCCGCCGGCCTTCCTGTCCAACTGCACCCAGGCCGCCGGCATCGCCATGATCAGCTCGTTTGGCAGCATCGCCTCGTTCCTCGCGCCGTACCTGATCGGCTGGATGCGCGACACCACCCAAAGCGCCAGCCTCGCCCTGTACGTGCTGGCACTGTTTATCGCCCTTGGCGGCCTGCTGGTGTTGCGCACCAACGCCGCCATCGTCAACCCTCAGTAAGAGACCCTCGTCATGCTCGATCCACAGCTCATCCTGCAAGCCGCCGCCCAGCTGGACCATGCCGAACGCAGCCGCGAACAGGTACGCCAATTTTCCCTCGATCATCCGGACATCACGATCGAGGACGCCTACGCCATCCAGCGCGCCTGGGTCGCCCAGAAGATCAAGGGCGGGCGCAAGCTGGTCGGCCACAAGATCGGCCTGACCTCGCGGGCCATGCAGGTGTCGTCCAACATCACCGAACCGGACTACGGTGCGCTGCTCGACGACATGCTGTTTGAGGAAGGTACCGACATTCCGTTCGAGCGCTTTATCGTGCCCCGGGTCGAAGTGGAGCTGGCCTTCATCCTCGGCAAGCCGCTCAAGGGCCCCAACTGCACGATTTTCGATGTGCTCGACGCCACCGAGTGGGTGATCCCGGCCCTGGAGATCATCGACGCGCGCATCCAGCAGATCGACCCGCACACCAAGGCCACACGCAAGGTATTCGACACCATCTCCGACAACGCCGCCAATGCCGGCGTGGTCATGGGTGGCCGTGCGGTGCGCCCGACCGAGATCGACCTGCGCAAAGTTCCGGCGGTGCT
Source organism: Pseudomonas sp. 06C 126 (assembly GCF_001855215.1). NCBI lineage: Bacteria > Pseudomonadati > Pseudomonadota > Gammaproteobacteria > Pseudomonadales > Pseudomonadaceae > Pseudomonas > Pseudomonas sp. 06C 126. The sequence goes on from NZ_MIFU01000078.1 coordinate 13,194, forward strand.
GTACCGCAACGGCGTGATCGAAGAGTCCGGGGTCTCGGCCGCCGTGCTCAACCATCCGGCCAAGGGCGTGGCCTGGCTGGCCAACAAACTGGCGCCCTACGACGTCACGTTGCTGCCGGGGCAGATCATCCTCGGCGGCTCGTTTACCCGGCCGGTGGCGGCCAGCCCAGGCGATACCTTCCATGTCGACTACGACATGCTCGGCTCGATTTCCTGCCGTTTCGTCTGACCCCAGGAGGACTGTTTCATGGACATGCCTATCAACCGCTTCAAGCAGCGGCTCAATAGCGGTGAAGCGCAAATCGGCCTGTGGCTCGGGCTGGCTGACGCGTACTGCGCGGAATTGGCGGCCAATGCCGGTTTCGATTGGCTGTTGATCGACGGCGAGCACGCCCCCAATGACCTGCGCGGCATGCTCGGCCAATTGCAGGCGGTGGCGCCCTACGCCAGCGAGGCGGTGATTCGCCCGGTGATCGGCGACACCGCGCTGATCAAGCAGGTGCTGGATATCGGCGCACAGACCTTATTGGTGCCGATGGTCGAAAGCGCCGCCCAGGCCCGGGAGCTGGTGCGCGCCATGCGCTATCCGCCCCAGGGCATACGCGGGGTGGGCAGCGCCCTGGCGCGGGCTTCGCGCTGGAACCGCATCGACGGCTACCTGGACCAGGCCGACGCGCAGATGTGCCTGCTGGTGCAGATCGAAAGCCTGCAAGGCCTGGCCAACCTCGATGCGATTGCCGCCGTCGAGGGCGTCGATGGAGTGTTTATCGGCCCGGCGGACTTGAGTGCGTCCATGGGGCACCGGGGCAATCCGGGGCACCCTGACGTGCAAGCGGCCATCGAGGACGCCATTGCGCGGATTCGCCAGGCGGGCAAGGCGGCGGGCATTCTCAGTGCCGATGAAAAACTGGCCCGGCGTTATATCGAGCTGGGCGCAGGGTTTGTCGCGGTGGGAGTGGATACCACGGTGCTAATGCGCGGGTTGCAGGGGTTGGTGGGGAAATTCAAAGGTACAGCGTCACCAGTCGGTACTGGTGGCGTGTACTGATCCCTTCCAAACACCCCAGGTGCAAAATGTGGGAGCGGGCTTGCCCGCGAAAGCGGTGGTTCAGCCGGCGAATATATCGACTGACACTACGCATTCGCGAGCAAGCCCGCTCCCACCTTTTGGATGTGTGGTGTTTCAGCGCTTGATGTTTTTCAGCTCATCGAGCAGCCCCAGCAAGGTCTGCAATTTCTGCGCCCCCAACTGCTCCTGCAAGCGCTGGTAGTTGGCCTCCATGCACTGGCTCATGGACGCAAAACTCGCCCGGCCCTTGTCCGCCAGGGTCACCAGTACCCGCCGCTGATCCTGCTCGGCCTTGCGCCGGTGGATCATCCCCGCCGCTTCCATGCGCACCAGCACGCCCGTCATGCTCGGCTTGAGGATGCAGGCCAGTTCCGCCAGTTGGTAAATCTCCAGTTCGTCGTGTTGATTGAGGATGCGGATCACCCGCCATTGCTGCTCGGTCAGGCCATGTTCGTTCAGCGAGGGGCGGAAAAAACTCATGGCCGCTTCGCGGGCCTGCAACAGGGTGAGGGTCAGGGACTGCCGGGGTTTGAGCATAGAGTCAGGATCACGTGATATTTAGTTAATGTTTTAACGAAACTCTAACATCCCCGCCCCGCGCTCGCGCTATAACTTAGTGGTCGCGCACGTCCATGGCGCGCTGAATCAAAAGCCCCGGCACGCAGGATCAAGACATTGATCCCGCCAAGGCCCCTAATGAAGACATCTGCTTTAGAGCCTTCCTTCACTTTTCAGGCTGCGCCATGATCAATATTGAAACCCCCACGTATTACACCGCTACCAAGAAGTACAACCTGAGCTTTCCCACCCTGGAACAGGACATCGAGGCCGACGTCGTGGTGATTGGCGGCGGGTTTTCCGGGATCAATACCGCCCTGGAGCTGGCGGAAAAGGGCATCACTAATATCGTCGTGCTGGAAGCGCGCTACCTGGGCTTTGGCGGCACCGGGCGCAATGGCGGGCAGATCATGGCCGGCATTGGCCATGACCTGGAGAAGATCAAGAACGACGTCGGCGAGGACGGCCTGCGCCAGGTCTTCGAGATCAGCGACCTGGGCGCCGATATCATCAAGGACCGTATTGCCAAGTACAACATCGACGCCGACTTCTGCCACGGCTACGGCTATATGGGCTTCAACGCCCGCCAGGAAAAGACCCTGCGGGCCTGGGAAAAAGACTTCAAGTCGATCAACAGCAAGCATGAGATCCGCTTCCTCGGCGGCTCCGACGTCCAGCAGATCATCGGCTCCAACGCCTACAGCAGCGCCCTGCTGCACATGGGCGGCGGGCATGTGCATTCGTTGAACCTGCTGCTGGGCGAGGCCACTGCCCTGGCCGGGCATGGCGTGCGGATCTTCGAGAACAGCCCGGCGCTGGAAGTCAGCTACGGCGAGCGCATCACCGTGCGTACCGGGCGCGGCTCGGTCAAGGCCAGCAAACTGCTATGGGCGTGTGACAGCTTCCTCAACAAACTGGAGCCGGAACTGCATCGCTCGACCATCAATACCTACGCGTTCCAGATGATGACCGAGCCGTTGAGCGAAGAGCTGATCCAGCGCATAAGCCCGATTCGCGGGGCCTACAGCGATATCCGCCCGGTGATCGACTACTACCGGGTGACCAATGAAAACCGCCTGTTGTTCGGCGCCGCCACGCCGTTGGTGGAGCACATTCCCGGCGATTTGAAGGCCTGGAACCGCAAGCTGATGCTGAAGATTTTCCCCTACCTCAAGGACGTGAAAATCGACCTGGCCTGGGGCGGCCCGATGGCCTGCAGCCCCAATCTGTTCCCGCAGATCGGCACCCTGCCGGGGCGCAGCAATGCGTTCTTCGTCCAGGGTTATTCCGGTTTCGGCGTCACCCCCAGCCACATCATCTGCAAGGTCCTGGCCGAAGGCATGAGCGAAGGCTCGGCGCGCTACGACCTGGTCAGCTCGATCCACCGCCCGACGATTATCGGCAAGGACGCAATCCGCCCGCTGCTGCTGACGGCGGGCAAATCCTGGCACCAACTGTCCGGTTACTGGAATGGTCGCCGCTAACCCCTTTTTTATCCCTCTGGAGCAACTGCCATGACCCTCGTTACCCTCAAGAAAGATATCCAGCTGTCTGAACTCGACGCCTGGGGCACCGTTGCCGACCTCGGCTCCGAAATCCTCGCCGGCGAACTCAAGGCCTTCGGCAAAATGACCTTCGGTGCGCCGACCGACCCGGTCAGCAGCGCCTACTTCGGCACCACGCAAGGCAAGTTCCGCATGGTCTACCCGTTCAACGAACAGGCCACGGTAGTCACCGGCGAAGTGCGCCTGACCGACGAGGCCAGCGGCCAAACCACCACCTACAAAGCGGGCGACAGCTGGTTCGTGACCCAGGGCACGCCCGTGCTGTGGGAAGTGCTGAGCGAGAGTTTCGTCAAACACTACTTCGCGGTCGTATAACTACTTTGCTCTAAGTGGGAGCGGCGGTGCGACGATTCGACTTGCTCGCGAATGCGCTGGGTCAGTCAATACTGTTCTGACTGACCCACTGCGTTCGCGGGCAAGTCGAATCGTCGCACCGCCGCTCCCACATTCGGTGGTTGATGAATGGGGTTCAGGCCATCCGGCTGGAACGGAACGCCTTGGGCGACAGGTCAAACTGCTTCTTGAACGAACGGCTGAAGTGCGCCGAATCGGTAAAGCCCCACTTGTAGGCAATCGAAGTGATCGATTCGCTACGCAGGAACGGGTTGGTCAAGTCATCAGCGCTGCGCTTGAGCCGCGCACGTTGGATGTAGCGGCAGACGCTATCGTCCTGCTCCTCGAACAGCCGGTATAAATGACGCACCGAGATGTTCAGCCGGCTGGCCAGGCCAACGGGGCTCAGGCCGGGTTGGCTCAGGGACTCATCAATGATCTTCTGCACGTAGCTGCGCAGGTTGTTGCCTTGCAACGCGCTGGTATCGTCGCGCGCGTCGTCGTCCTGCTCCAGGGCTGAACCCAGCAGCGATACAAACGCACACTGCAACGCCTCGACCTCATCCTCGGCGCCTTCGCTGCCCTTGCACAGTTGGTCCATCAATACATGCAACATGCGCCCACAGGCTTTGCTGGAGGAAATCTTGCCAAAGGTCTTCGATTGGCTGCCCATCTGCTTGCACACCTGAGCGCGCGGCAACGACAGCGAGGTATGTTCGATCAAGCCGAACGGGGTGATTTCAATGGAGCCCACCGAGTCCATCAGCAGCAGTTCGCCAGGGGCCAGTTGCACCCGCTGGCCGTTCTGCACGATCTGCGAATAGCCGCTGCGCTGGCTGACCAAAAAACAATCCTGGTCGTTATCATGGTCGGGATTGGAAACCTGGCGCTTGATCAGGCCGGCATTGGTACGCAGGCTGGCCAAGGGCAACCCGCCGTTTGAAAGCATGGAAAACTCGCCGATAAACAGCGAACGGTTGAAAGCCAGTTCGGTGTCGAAGTGGCCGCACATCGCACGCAAGTCGCGGTTCCAGGTGTCGAGCCCCTGTTGTGCACTCTGTTGGATACCCATGGGTGTCTCCACAATGGCTTATTGTTTTTGTCGGGCAATAGTTAACATGTTATCTATATGCGCGCAACAAGTACCTGTCCGCCATTGTGTTTGCACTAATGATGCCAATCAGAGCGTGCGCAATACGCGCTGCAAGCCCACCAGCGCAGCCAGCAAGGCATCGCGCTGCACGCGGCTCAAGGCGATGTAGCGCCGAAAGGCCGGCATGCGGTTGACCACCTCGCTGCCGCCCATATGCTCCAGGCGCACATGCCATTGATGGTCGCGCAGCTCGATGTGCAAGCGTTTGAAATCCAGGGGCATCAATGCCTGGTGCAAGGCGCTGTCGTGTTGCAGACGCGCCTGCAGTTGCCCCAACAAAGCACGTTCGCCCATGCGTTGCCGACAGTGGATCCCGGTCCGTCGAACAGCCCCGCCATGGTGCAGGGCAAAACTCGCCGCGCCCTCTGTCGAGGCAGGCAGGCGCACGCTGAACTCCGTCATGACCAGGTGCATCAACAACTGCGATTCGGTGCGCTCGCGGATTTCCAGGTGCAGGCTGTCGTCGTCCAGGGCAACCCGCGCCAAGGTCGGCGAGACTTGCTCGAAACGCGCCAGCCCAAGGTTGCGCCGCAGTTGCCCAAGGGTGCGCCCCGGCTGATAGCCCGCTGGCGCCCGTTGTGCGCTGAACAGTTCAGACAGCTTTTGCCGCAGCACTGATATAGCCGCTGTGAGCGTGACCCGGTTCATTGGCAAACTCCTTGGCCAGCACGTCTTCCACCGACGCCGGCTTGAATGGATTGACCTTCTGCACCACCAGGGTCCAGAACAGCGCATACACCGCCGTACCGCCCAGCATCACGCCGAACGGGACGTAGATATCCGCCGGGTTCATCCCCGGTGGCGTGATAAACCACATGCCCAAAAGAATGCCGGCGCTGGACAGCAACTGCGGCAGTGGGAACCACGGCGAGCGATAGGCCCGTGGCAAGTCGGGACGACGAATGCGCAGGATCACCACCGACACCGTCACCAGCAGGTAGGCAAAACTCCACGCACACACCGCCGCCAGCACCAGGTGCATGATGTTGTCGGTGTTGCCACCCAGGTACAGCGCGTGCAGGCAGGGAATCAGCATCGCCACCAGGATGCACAGCACCGGGGTCTTGAAGCGTGGGTGCAGGTAGGTGAACACCTTCGGCAGCGCGCCATCCACCGCCATGCCGTAGAGAATCCGTGGCACACCGGCCATCAAGGTATTGATGGTGGCGGCACCGGCAAACAGAAAACCGACGCCCAGCCACAGCGGCCCGATCTGCCCCATGACCTGTTCGGCAAAGCGTGGGATCGCCATGGGCGTGTCCAGCAGATGCACGCCGCTGGCCGCGTCCAGCACCACGTTTTCGACCTGGCGCTTCATGGCCGCGCCATAGATGAACATGCACGTCGCCACGCCCATCAGGCCGAGCATCATCGCCCGTGGCATGACCTTGGCCGACTGGCGCAAGTCCGGCGCCAGCGGGGTGACGAATTCGCAGCCGACAAACATGAACATCGCCATGCCCACCAGGGACAACACCGTCACCAGGTCGCTGCCCACCAGGGACTCGCCAAACCAGCCGTCCAGTTGCACTGCCGGCGCGGCGATCAAGCCCAGCACGCCAAACACCATCAAGGTGGTCCACATACCGAAGGTCAGGATGATTTCGGCGCGGCCAAAGGCGCTGACGCCAAACACATTGAGCACGCCGAACACCAGCACAAAACCGACGCCAAGCAGCCAGGAACCCCCGGCGGATTCGGCCAGGGTATTGAGGTGTTCGAAGTTCACCAGGGCCATGACCCCGGCGAGGATGGTCTCGGCGGTGCCGGCAAACACATGCACGATCAAATAGGCCGACAAGGTACCGGTGATCGCAAAAAAACGGCCCATGCCGCAGTTGATGTAGTCGTACACCGAGCCGGTAGTGGGCAGGATCGAGGCGGCCTCGGCGAAGGTTGTCGCCTGGGCCAGCATCATCACCACGGCGATCAGCATGGCCAACGCAAACGCGCTGCCGCCGATGCCAAAACCCATGGTCGCGGTGAGAATCACCGGGCTGGCCATGATCAGGCCAATGGTGCTGGCCAACGCGGTGGGAAAGCCCACCGTGCCCCGGTTCAGGTGCGCGGTAAGTCTGTCATTGATCGACATGGTGCAGATCCTCGAAAGGGATTTTTTAGAAGTGTTTGCACTGTGCGCCCCGCCCAACCTGATCGTCTTGCCCCTGGCTGCCGCCGGTTTTGTTGCTCCCTGCCAGGGCTTGCGGCGTGGCGGCCAGGATCAATTGCCTGGCACGCAGGTGAAAGACTTGTGCCGCCGACGCTCGTCCTAATGCGCCCTCAACTTCATCTTGCTGGGGACTATAACAATGGAGCACACACTCAAAACCCGCCACCTGCACCCGGCCGTCGGCCTGGGGCTGGCGCTGTTGATCGGCCAACCTGCGGCCCAGGCAATCGAACTGTATGCCGACGACGACACCACCGTCACCGGCAACTTCCTGGCCGTGTACGGCATGTTCAACAGCCGCAAGAACTACGAGGGCAGCCCGGGTGGCTCGACGTGGCGGGAAGGCTTTATCAAGTATGGCTTGAGCGTCGACCAGACCCTGGGCGGCCTGGGCAGTGTGTATGGCACCGCCAACCTGGTGAGTTCTGGCACCTGGGGCGATGGCGATGCCTCCCGTGTGACCGACGGCAGCGAGCGCACCACCAAGTTCGACGAAGCCTTTGCTGGCTGGCGCTCGGGGGACCTGTTGCCGGCGTTGGGCAAGGATGGCCTGGACCTGTCGTACGGGCGCCAGATCATCACCGTGGGCGATGGTTTTATCATCAATGACGACGGCCCGAACCTGGGCAATGGCGTGGCCGATGGCGAGTTCGACCGTGGCGGCGCCTATTACATCGCGGCCCGGCATGCTTTCGACAAGGCTGCGGTGGTGCGCCTGGGCGGCAAGGACGGCTTGCACGGCAGCCTGATGTGGATCGAGTCCGACAACCGCGCCCAGGCCCTGACCGAGATGGCCATCGGCACCCTGGAATACAGCGCCGCACCGGGCACCCTGGGCCTGACGTACCTGCATGGCATCGATGTGGACGAGCGCTATGCCAGTGACGTGCAAAAGCAGCGCAAGGGCATGAACCTCTACAGCCTGCGCGGCAGCGGGAATGCCGGGATCGACAACGCGCACTTCTCGTTTGAATACGCCTGGCAGGACAAGGACCCCGGCCCGGAAAAAGCCTGGTACGCCGAAGCCGGCTATACCTTTGCCGACCTGCCCTGGTCGCCGGACCTGACCTACCGTTATGCGCGCTATTCGAAGAATTGGGATGCACTGTTCGCCGGTTTCAACCGCGGTTATGGCACCTGGGTCCAGGGCGAAGTGGCGGGCAACTACTCCGGGCCCTACAACACCAACACTGCGGTGCAGCATGTAGCACTCAAGGTCAAGCCGCTGGACAACCTGACCCTCGGCGCGCTGTTCTTCGACTACCAGACCGTGAGCAAACGCAACATGCTCGACCTCGATGGCCGCGAGCTGGACCTGTATGCCGAATGGGCGGTGAATGACCACCTGATCATCACGCCGTTGATTGGCCTGTACCAACCGGACAAGGACCAGGACAACGGCGGCAACCAGGTCGGCGGTAACGGCACCAATGTGTACAGCCAGTTGGTGGTGGCCGTGCCGTTCTGAGGTTTGGTTGTGGTGTGACTGGCCTGTGATGGCGCTTCCTGTGGCGAGCGGGGCAAGCCCGCTCGCCACAAGGAAATCTGCTCCCCTACAAGAAAGCCTGCTCAACACAACAACCCTCCCCCCGGCAGATGGCAGCCACAGGCATGCGCCCCGGCAGGCACAGTCAAGCTGTAGCCGCCGGCGTTGGTTAGCCTCGGGTTTTCCTTTTTGATCAGGAACACCCCCCATGAGCGATATCGCGCTGCTGCCCCAGGTCGAAGCCTTCTTGCGTCGGGACCACGGCCTGTTTATCGACGGTGGCTACGTCCCCAGCCAATCCAGCCAGACCCTGGAGGTGATCAACCCCGCCACCGGCCAGGTCATTGCCACGGTCGCCGATGCGCAAGCCAGTGATATTGAACGGGCGGTGACGTCTGCCCGGCACGGTTTCAAACAATGGTCCCAGGCCGCGCCCGCGGTCCGTGGCAACGTCCTGCTCAAACTCGCCGACCTGCTGGAACGCAACCGCGAGGAACTGGCGCAGATCGAGACCTGTCAGTCGGGCAAGATCATCCAGATTTCCCGCGCCTTTGAAGTGGACCAGGCCGCGCATTTCCTGCGTTATTACGCGGGCTGGGCAACCAAGATCAGCGGCCAGACCCTCACCCCATCGCTGCCCTCGTTTGCCGGCGAGCGCTACACCGCCTTCACCCTGCGCGAACCGGTGGGTGTGGTGGTCGGCATCGTGCCGTGGAACTTCTCCACCATGATCGCCATCTGGAAACTCGCCTCGGCCCTGGTGACCGGTTGCAGCATCATCATCAAGCCCAGCGAGTTCACCCCGCTGACTCTGCTGCGCATTGCCGAACTGGCCGTGGAAGCCGGCCTGCCCGCGGGCGTGCTGAACGTGCTGACTGGCGGTGGCCAGGTGGGCAAGGGGCTGATCGAACACCCAGGCACCGACAAGGTGTCGTTCACCGGCTCGGTGCCCACCGGCATTGCGGTCGGCCGCGCGGCCATGGGCGCCGGCCTGACGCGGGCGACCCTGGAGTTGGGTGGCAAAAACGCGGCGGCGTTCCTGCGCGATGTGCCGCTGGAAACCGCCGTCAACGGCATTATCGAGGCCGGGTTCCTGCACTCGGGGCAGATCTGTGCGGCGGCCGAGCGCTTCTTCGTCCATCGTTCACAGGTCAACCCCGTCATGGAGGCCCTGGCCCAGCGTTTGAGCGCATTGAACATCGGCTCGCCGCTGGATGAGCGCACCGAATTCGGCCCGGTCACCCATCGCCAACACCAAGCGAAGCTGGAAGGTTTTTTTGCCACCGCCCGCGCCGAAAACAACACGATTATCTACGGCGGCCAACCGATGGATCGCCCCGGTTGCTACGTCGAGCCCACGGTGATCCTCGCCAACAGCATCAACGACACGCTACTCACCGAAGAAACCTTCGGCCCCATCGCCACCTTCCTGCCCTACGACGACGAGGAGGAGTTGCTGGCACTGATGAACCACACTGCCGGCGGCCTCAGCGCCAGCCTGTGGACCAACGATCTGGGCAAGGCCCTGCGTATGGTCCCGGCCATCAACGCCGGCACGGTGTGGGTCAACATGCACACCCTGCTCGACCCGGCCGTGCCATTCGGTGGCAACAAATCCTCGGGGATTGGCCGGGAGTTTGGCAGTGCGTTTATCGAGGACTACACCGAACTCAAGTCGGTGATGATGCGTTATTGATCACCCTGGGATCAGCGCCTCCGCCTCGATCTCGATCAACCATTCGGGCAGCGACAGGCCGCTGACGATGATCCACGACGACGGCGGTGGGTTGTTCGGGAAACGCTCGCGCAAGGCGGCGGCGATAGGCTCCTGCTGATCGCGGGCGGACTCGACGATGTACAGGCGCAGCATGATCACATGGGACAGGTCCCCCGCGGCCGCGGCCAGGACCTTTTCGATATTGTCCAGAGCGGTGGCGGTCTGCTCGGCGATGCCCGGGCCGACGGTGCGTTCGTCAGCGTCCACGCCTACCTGGCCGGACAGTAAAATGCGTCGGCCATCGCGCACTTCCATGGCCTGGCTGAAACCGTATTGCAGAGAGTTGAAGACTGTCGGGGGATTGATGGTTCTTCGTTGCATGACGACTCCTTGTTGTCTGTAGGAAACAAGGCTACCTCAACGGTTTTTCTGGCTCTTGGAGAAGTTGCATATTTCAACATCTGGAAACAGAACGCCTTGCAAACAACCTCTCCCCTGCCTATATTCGCGCCAGGCGCCATCTACGCCACCCTCCGCGGAAAGGGCTGCGCCCAAGACATGACTGCCTATCACATCACTACGACTCCCAACCTTAAAGCGGACAAGGTTTGTGCAAGGAGATCGTATGTCGCAACGCCCCGTCTCACCGTCCACTGACGGCCGTATCAACCTTGAGCAGCAGCGCAAGCGCGCCAAGGAGCTTTTACAGCGTATGAAACAAGGCACGGCGCCCGATGAACTGGCGCAGGTTGCCCACCCGCCGCCGACCCTGTCCGATGCTCAATGGCTGATTGCCCGACAGTTGGGTTTCAGCAGTTGGCCAAAACTCAAGGCCCATGTGGATGCGGTGGACTTCGCCGCCAGCCACCCGGGCTTCGAGGCCAGTGATGAAGCGCGCACCACCCATTGGCGTTGCGGCAATGATATTGCCCACAGCCTTGGCTTGGCCGGGTTCCAGGGGCGCTTCCGGATGCTCAGCGATCCGCTGTGCATGGGCCCGGTCCAAGCCTTGCCCACCGAGGCCTACCGGGCGACGCGGGCGCGTTTCATCAGCCAGGCGTTTACCCTGGACGTGGCAGATGCCGCGCGCCGCCTGGACGATGAATACACCCATCTCAAGGAACTGGGCAGCGCCGATCACAGCGTGTTGTGGTGCGAAGCCGATGGCTATGACCAGTTGTTTTTGATCCGTGCCCTGGCAGGTCTTGACCATACGCCCGCCAGGCTGGAGCTGATCGAAGTCGACCACATACCCGGCGTACAACGCTTTATCGGTATCGGCCAATTGGCGCCGCAGGTATTGGCGTGGCTGTGGCCCCAACGTCGGCCGGTCGACGAGCCGATGCGCCAGTTGGCGCGGCAGGCGTGGGCGGCCTATTGCGACAACTCGCCCGTGGCCCTCGCGCAACTGGCCCGCGCGCCCCACCCCGCCTTGCCCTTGCTGGCCCCGGCACTGCGTCGGCAGTTGCAGGAGCTGCCCGGCGCGCGTGACGGTTTGTCGCTGACCGAGCGCCTGGCCCTGGAGTATCTGGCCGAAGTCGGCCCCACGGCGTTTGCCCGGGTGTTCGCCGAGCTGATGGCCAAGCGAGACCCCCTGCCCTTTCTTGGCGACATGATGTTCCACGCCCTGATGCGGCCGCTGATCGACGGCGCCGCTCCTTTGCTGACGGAGTCCGACGCCGACCGGCCATGGCCTGAACGTACATTGGCGCTGACACCGCTGGGCGTCAGGGTGCTGAATGGCCGCGCGTACTGGCCCGATCACGCAAGCCACCCGCGTTGGGTCGGTGGCGTGCAGATCGTGCCCGGCCAGCCGCACTGGACGATTGATGCCGAGGACGTGCCAGCCTGGCGGGCTAACGCCCCTGGCTGAGCATCTGCAGGGTATAGCGCAAGGATGCCGGCAACATCGGGCCATGCCCCAGCCCGGTGAAGGTCAGGTGACGCACGTGTAGCCCATCCACCTGATGGAGTGTGCCCAGCAACGCCTTGAACGCCGTGTCACTGGCCTCTTTGGCCGGCGACACGGCTCCCGGGCTGGCCGGTTCCTGGTCGCCACGCATCAGCAGCAAGCGGGGCTGGCTGCCCCGCAGGCGTTGCGCCAGGCCGTTGGCCTCTGCCGTCATCAGCCCCTGGTTCCACCATAACGAAGGACTCGCGGCCGCGTAGTCATCGAAGGCTTGTGGGCGTGTCAGCAAGGCATGCAGCACCAGCAGACCACCGTAGGAGTGCCCCCATAGCAATTGCCGCTGTGGGGTGATGCCCAGACGCTGATTGATCAGCGGGCGAACGGTCCCGGTCAGCAGGTCAAGAAACACATCCGCACCGCCACTGGGCACGGCAGTCAAAGGGTCCCGCTGTTGCGTGGCGCTGCCGACTTTCGGCGTGTAGTCAAAAGTACGTGCAGTACGCTCGATGCGCAGCGGCGTGGCATAGCCCACGGCGACCAGCACCGGAGGCGCCACACTGTGTGCCAGTCGGTCCAGGCTCTGGCTATCCAGCGCAGCCATCGCGGCGTTGCCATCGAGCAAGTACGCCACTGGGGTGGCGTCACTCACCGTCGACGGCTGCCCCAGCCAGATCCGGTAATGGCGGGCGCCATCGGCCGAATCCAGCTCCAGGCTGCTGAAGCTATAGGCACTGGATTCGCGCAACACCGGCGCATCCATCAACTGATCCGGCGCGGGCCGGGCAACCGCGAGCGGGGTAATCAGCAGCAGCGCCAGGCTGATCCAGCGCCCCATCAAAAGGACGCCGTCAGGCTGGTGTACAAGGTGCGGCCGGACTGGTTATAGGTCGCGGCACCCGCCCCTTCGATATTGGCCACGCCCTGGGCATTGCCTTCGCGCCACAGGCGTTTGTCGAACAGGTTGACGACGCCGGCTGTCAGGCTCAGGTTCTTGCTCAAAGCGTACGTGCCGCTGACGCCGGCAATGGCATAGGGCGATAATTGGTTGTTGCCCGAACCCGTCACGCGATCGCCGTGGTAATCGTATTTTTTCGGGGTTTGCTTGCCGTACCAGGCCACGCTCATTTGCAGGGACAGGGCATCGCTGGCCTGCCAGTCGAGCATCGAGTTCAAGGTGTACTTGGGCGCGACAGACAGCACATCGCCGGTCTGCTTGTTTTTCGATTGCAGCATGTAGGTGAAGTTGTTGGTCCAGTTCAACTGCTCGGTCAACGGCAGGGCCAGGGTGCCTTCCAGCCCTTCGACCAAGGCCTTGGGCACGTTTTCCCACTGGAAAATGCTTGCGTTGGCCGTGGTGCCGGTACCACCGCTGGCGTTGCCGACCGGGGTCAGGCCCGACTCGATTTTGTTTTTGTAGTCGTTACGGAAGTACGTCAGGCCGGCGACCACCCCCTCGTTGCGGTACTCGATCCCCAGTTCCTTGTTGACGCTGGTTTCGGCGTCCAGTTCGGCATTGCCTTGCAGGTAGCAACTGGTGGTCTGCCCGTAGCAACCCTGGCCATTGCTGTACAGCAAGTAGTTGGGGTTGAGCTGGTAGAGGTTGGGCGCCTTGTAGGAGCGGGCGATCCCGGCTTTCAGGGTCAGGGTGTCGGTGAGCACCTGGGACAGGTTCAGTGACGGGCTCCAGTTGTCGCCCACGATGTCGTGATGGTCCATGCGCAGGCCGGGGGTCAGGCGCGTGCCGGGGCGCAGCTCAATGTTGTCTTCAACGAACACCGAGAAAATCCGCGCCGAGGACGAACTGCTGCGGTTGCTCCCGGCCAGCCCCGGCACGCTGCCGCCGGCGGTGGTGGTTTGCACGTTGGAGCTGGGGTCATCCAGTTGCTGCTCGACCCACTCGGTGCCCACGGTCAGTACCTGGTCCACCCCGGCATGCAAGGGCAGGCTGAGTTCGCCGTGGGCGGTCAGGTCGCGCAAGACGCTGGTATTGAAGTTGCTGCTGGAGAAGATCCCTTCGGTGCCGCCCGCCAAGCCCTCGCTGATCCGGCTGTTGCGGGTCTTTTCGTATTGCAGGTAGGCCAGGCTGGTGCCCAGGTCCCAGTCGCCGCGATGGGTCACGGCGTAGGTCTCGCGGTACATCACGTTGGTCTCGTGGCCGAGCAGTTTTTTCACATTGGCGTTGCTGTTGGTGTTCTGGGTGTCACCGGTGTAGATGTTGCCCTGGCGGCTGAAGCCGGCTTCCAGGTCCAGGGTTTGCTCAGGCGTCATCTGCCAGCTCAACAGGCCGTTGACGTCCTTGTTGCGCACCCCTTCGCGCCCCGCCGGCAAGGTGCCGACCTGGTTACCGGTACGTTTGGATTCATGGCCGCTGTTGATGTCGGCGTCGTCGGCATTGGTTTTCGCCACGTTGCCGTATACCCGGTAGCTGAGGGTGTCGGTCAGCGGGCCGTTCAGGCCGAAGTTCATGCGCTGGGTCTCGCCTTCGGCGCTGTGCTGGGCGAAGTTGTGGTAAATGGTCGCCGAACCGTGGGTCTCGGTACCGGGTTGTTTGGTGATGATGTTCACCACGCCACCGGCGGCGCCGTTGCCGTAACGGGCGGCAGCCGGGCCACGGATGACCTCGATGCGCTCGACCTGGTCGGCCGGCACCCAGTTGCTGTCGCCACGGCTGTCACGCTCGCCGCGCCAGCCATAGCGCACGGAGTTGCGGCTGCCCACCGGCTTGCCATCGACCAGGATCAGGGTGTTTTCCGGGCCCATGCCACGGATATCGATCTGCCGGTTGTTGCCGCGCTGGCCACTGCTGGAATTGCCTGTGAGGTTGACGCCGGGCATGGTGCGGATGATGTCCGACAGGTCATTGGCCGGTGGGCGCTTCTTGATGTCTTCGGCGGTGATGATCGACACACCGGGCGCCTGCTTGATCTCTTCCTGCGCCGTGCCCAGTACGGTCTGGGTTTGCAGTTCAAGACGCGCGGGCGTCTCGGGCTCGGCGGCAAAGCTGCTGGCGGGCAGCAGGCTGCACATACTCAGGGCTAGCAGGGACAGGGGCGGCAGACGGTGCATGGGAAGATCTCCGGAACGTCAAGCCCACCGATAGCGGTAGGCCAGCAAAGATCGCAGATGATAATCAGATGCAATTGCGAGTAAAGAACATTAACTTTCTAAACATTTGCCGCCGCCACCCGCAGGTGCATGCGCAAACCTTGCGTGCCATGGCTGGCCCACAACTGGCCGCCTTGCAGTTCGATAGCCCGCCGGGCAATGCTCAAGCCCAGGCCAAAGCCGGTACCGGGCGCACCGTCCAGGCGCAGGTAGGGTTCAAAAATCCGCTCCAGGTCGGCTTCGGCAACACCGGGGCCGTGGTCTTCGACGGTCAGCAGCCACGTATCGCCTTCACGCACGCCGCTCAAGCGGATCACACCGCCTGGGGGTGAATGGCGGATTGCATTGCGCAGGATGTTTTCCAGGGCCTGGGCGAAGCTGTTGAGGTGGACCCTGACCTCGCACGCACCGTCCACCTCGCACACCAGCGCCTGCAATGGCCAGTCGGTCTCGAAATGCGCGTCCTGCACCAGCGCTTCCCACACCGAGGTCACCCGCACATCCTCGGCCCCCAGGCGCGGCTTTTCGGTATCCAGCCAGGCCAGGTTGAGGGAGTCATCCACCAGGCGCCGCATCTCCTCGACTTCCCGCGTCAGCCGTTGCTCCAACTGTTGGCGCGCCAGGCCGCTTTCGCTGGCGATTTTCAAGCGGGCCAAGGGCGTGCGGATTTCATGGGACAAGGTGCGCAACAGTTGGCGCTGCTGCTGCAGGCTCTGGCGCAGGCGCTCGGCCATATGCTCGTAGGCGCGCGCCAACTCACCCAATTCATCACCGCGCCGGGTCACGGAACTGCTGGCCAGTGGCGCCAGGTCACCGGCACTCAGGGCGTTAGCGCGCTCGCGCAATTCGTTCAACGGCACCACCAAGTGGCGATATAGCAACAGGCCCAGGCCCAAGGCCAACACGACCGGCACCACACCGTGGGTAAACAGGTGCGTCCATGGCGTGAGCCCCGATGGCAGCAGGCGCTCGGGCAGTTGCATGACCAGGCGGCCGCGCTCCGGGCGTTGCGGAAAGGCGATGCTGACATAGGGCAGTTCATCCTCCAGGCGCTTGCTCATGGGCCAACTGGGCTTGCGCATAAAGGTCAGGTGGCTGACCTCGGCCGCCGTCAGCGCTTGTGTGCCGAGGCTTTGCAGAAACGGGTCGAGCACGCCCACCCAAGTGTGCTCACGCTGTTGCAGGGCCTGGCGCCACCGCTCCACGGCGTTGGCGTCGCCGGTGGCGGCCACCTCTTCGGCCTGGGCGGCATAGGCGGTCAGGGCCGCGCGGTCGGGCTCTTCAAGAAAGTATGTGCTGCGCTCCACCTGCAAGCCCCAGCCCCAGACCAACCAGACCAGCAGCAAGCAGAAACACACTTGCAACAGTGCCATTTTCCACAGCAGTGGATGCCGGCGCTGCATCAGCCCAAGCCTTCGCACAGCAGCACATAGCCCTGGTGACGCACCGCCTCGATACGCACGCCCTGCAGGTTGATCGCCGCCAGCTTGCGCCGCACATTGCACACATGCACATCCAGGCCACGATCGAGCCGCGTATAGGCGCGGTGCAATACATGCTGGTACAGGAACGCTTTGGACAGGGGTTCGCCGGCATGCTCATGCAGCGTGCACAGCAAGCGGAATTCCGAACCCGTCAGCCCGGCTGGGCAGCCGTTGAACATTACATCCCGGGCGTCTATATCCAGATCCAGCAATGCTGGCCTGAAGGCTCGAGTGCCGCGATCAAGGGCCACCCGCCGCAGTAGGGCGTCGATCCGCACATCCAGCTCGGCGAGGCTGAAAGGCTTGGGCAGATAGTCGTCCGCGCCCTGGCTGAATCCGGTAATGCGATCCTGCTCGGCGCCCAGGGCCGACATCAGAATCACCGGCGTGCCCCGCTCGCTGCGCAAGCGCGCCAGCACCTTCAGACCGTTTTCGTTGGGCAGCATGATATCCAGCAGGATCAGTTCGACTGCCGGGTCCAGGGCCATGCTCAAGCCCTGATCACCGCAATGCGCACTGCTCATGGCAAATCCACGGCGGCTCAGGTGGGTACAAAGATGGGTGCACAGCTCGACGTCATCCTCGATGACCAGGATGCGCGCGGAAGAAGATGTCATAGGCAGTGGATGATAACTGTTCACAATTAGGCCAGTTTCTCACCCGGAGAAACATTGCGCAACGAATGGTGCGTGTTGTGCTGTTCGAGCGCCGATTATCAATATTTTGAAGAAACTGAATGCATCGAACCTGGGCTTTTTCAGTTAAACACCAGCAATCAAGCTATCTCCTCGTTAGGTCACCTCACCGGATACAGGAGAAGCATCATGTCGAAAACCACCGTCAGCCAGTTCATGCAAACCCTCCATCAACGTCTCACAGAGTTATGGGATACCTGCGCCCGCGCAGGGGGCACACGGTCATGACGCGCTTGCTGCTGGGCGCTGCCATGCTGGCACTGCTGGTTGGGTGCAGCGCCGCCAAACAGCCCGAACTGGACGTCGCCGTCCAAAGCTCCGGGCAGATCTGGAATGCCGTGGCGCACTACAGCGGCCGCACATTTCTCTCCGGCCCCCGTTGGACCGGCACCCAGGGGCCGCAACTGACGGCGGTTGACAGCAATGGCCAGCACAGCGCCTATCCAAAGGATGCCTGGAACAACTGGGCGCCTGGGTTGGATGCTGCCAACGCCTTTGTGAACATCAATGCCTTGCGCCTGGAAGGCAACAAACTGTGGGTGGTGGATACCGGCTCACCCGAGTTCGGCGGCAACCCCGTCCACCAGGGCGCGAAGCTGGTGTGTATCGACCTGCCTACCAACCAGGTGGTTCGAACCTACTTCTTCGGGCCGGATATCGCCACAGCCGGCAGCTATGTAGATGACGTGCGCTTCAGCGCCGGCATGGCCTTCCTCACCGATGCGGGAAATGCCGGCATTATTGTGCTGGACCTGAAGACCGGCGCTGCCCGCCGCGTGTTGAACCAGCATGCCTCGGTAAACGCCCCGCCTGACCGGGACTTGGTCCTCAGCAACCACGTGGTCAAGGCTCCCAACGGCGAGCCCCTGCGCGTCAACGCCGACCCGCTGGAAGTCAGTATTGACGGCATCTGGCTGTATTACGGCCCGCTGCAAGGCCCGTGGTCCAAGGTACGTATCCAAGACCTTGCAAACCGGGCCCTGACCCCAGAGCAACTGGCCGCGCGGGTGGAGTTTTTTGCCGATATCCCGGCAACCGGCGGGTCGGTCATGGATGCACAGGGCAACCTGTACTTTTCCGACCTGGCGCACGACGCCATTCGCGTACGCCGCACTGATGGGCAGATCGAAACCCTGATCCAGGACAAGCGCTTGCATTGGGTTGATGCGCCCTTCCTGGATAAGGACGGCACACTGTGGCTGCCCACACCCCAAATGGACCGGGTAGGGTTATTCAACAACGGCCAATCCCTGGTGCAGTGGCCGATGAGGGTTTATCACTTGTCGACCCATCGCTGATCAGCGTCCATGCGAATTGCTTAGCGCTTTCACATCCCTTTCACAGTCGGGCGCATAGGGTAGTCCCAGCTCCTAGTGAAAACCTTTAAGCCCGCACTCCCCATCGCGGGCTTTTCTTTGTCTGGAATTCGGCAGGCCGTGAGGCGGCGCGGCCCGTCAGCACGGGAGCCTGCCCAGCGAAATCGCCTCGGTGATCGCATTCCTGTGCAGCCACGGCGCGAGCTTCATGACCGGGGAAGTGCTGCATCATCGCGGGGTGAGTAACCCATCAGCCTGCAGCGGCGATCGCCAGGGCCAGTTGTGCGTCAGTCATCAGCGCAGGCTTGTAGGTCGAGCGGTAATACCTGCACGCCTGCTCGAACTGCGCACCACGGATCTGGCCATCGGAACCAATGAACGCCAGCGCGTCACTTTTGGATGATTTGAAAAGCTCTGGAATATAGGACGTGCCTGCGGTGGCTGCCGAGGTGATGACGAAGGGGGCTACCGAAGTGATCATGAGCGCCCCCTGGAACGGATTATTGTTCTCGGCGGCCACAGCCAGATTGCCAATCGACACCATGAGGGTGATTGCTAGAGGTTTGCAGAAATCCACTGTTGATCGCTTCCTTGCCTTCAGATGCGCGCCACGATAACAGAGTTGGGGGGGTGTGCTGCTCCGCTCCTGTTATGCGCGCCGGCCATAAAGAACGAAGTTGGAGGGCGCTGTTTGGGGTCGCTTACCATCACCACTAGCTTCCCTCGGGCCATTGCGCCGATGGTATCCCGGACAGGTATTTGAGATGCCTCATCAAAGATAACGAGATCGAATGGCGTAAATTTTGGTTCTGTCATCGTGCAGGAGCTGAGTAGCCCCAGCCAGAGAATTGCTGAAATTCTAATACCGGCCGACTTTGGGGGCGGCATGAGCGGTCAGGCGTGAAGAACGGTGACGAGCGGCTCGTAGTGCTGAACAGCGTGGCTAGGTCGATCATCGAAAAGCAGCGCGGTATCAGCAAGGAATGGGGTTTCCCATACAACGGCACCGCGATGCACCGAATGAACGACTCGGCCTGGAAGAAGGCTCGGGTGAGAGCGGCGAAACTCTGGCAGAAGGAAAGCCTTCGCCCCGCTCACCCTGGGTATGCATCCATCAGGATCCATGACCTTAAACACACGTTCGGCCGGCGGCTACGCGCAGCAGGTGTAACCTAGGAAGATCGCAAGACCCTTCTGGGGCACAAGAACGGCAGCATCACCAGTCACTACTCAGGCGCTGAGCTTGGGCATCTGATCGAAGCTGCGAATATGGTATCAGCAACCGATTCTCGCGGACCGGTCCTGACAATTTTGAAGAGGAAGCAGGCGTGAGAAAACGACAAGTCACGCAAAAGTCACGCACATGAAAAAGGCCAATGCTGTGAACATTGGCCTAAGTCATTGAAAAATTTGGTCGGGACGGAGTGATTCGAACACTCGACCCCTAGCACCCCATGCTAGTGCGCTACCGGACTGCGCTACGCCCCGACTAGGCGTGAAACTGGGTTCGCTTCGTAACGAAGCGATCAGGAATATACCGCAAGCATTTGAAATGTGGAAGTATTTTAAAGGCTTGTTTCACTTCTTCAAAACAACCAGCACATCTTCGAGTTCGGAGATCATCTGGCGGATCAGTTGCTTGTATTGGGTGGTGTCGTCTTTGGCTTCATCACCGGACATACGCTGGCGTGCGCCGCTGATGGTGAACCCCTGATCGTACAGCAACGCACGGATCTGTCGGATCATCAGCACATCCTGGCGCTGATAATACCGACGGTTCCCTGTGCGTTTGACGGGGTTGAGTTGAGGAAACTCCTGCTCCCAATAGCGCAGTACGTGCGGTTTTACCGCACATAGCTCGCTGACTTCACCGATGGTGAAGTAGCGTTTGCCTGGGATGACGGGTAGCTCGTCGTTATGACTTGGTTCCAGCATAAGCCTCAACTCGGGCCTTCAACTTCTGCCCTGGACGAAAGGTGACCACACGGCGAGCCGTGATCGGGATTTCTTCTCCCGTTTTTGGATTGCGGCCAGGCCGCTGGCGTTTGTCCCGCAGGTCAAAATTGCCGAAACCGGACAATTTGACCTGTTCGTTGTCTTCCAGAGCGTGCCTGATTTCTTCAAAAAACAGCTCGACCAATTCCTTGGCCTCGCGCTTGTTCAGACCCAACTCTTCGTACAGACGTTCCGCCATCTCAGCTTTCGTCAAAGCCCCCATACGTCACTTCCTTAACGTGGCGTTCAACCTTTGTTCGAGCGAGGTGAGGATATTTTGCGTCGTGGTATTCACCTCATCGTCATTAAGAGTGCGCGATGGATGCTGCCAGGTCAAGCCAACTGCAAGGCTTTTTCTATGCGGATCAATGCCTTTACCCTGATAGACGTCAAATAGCCTGAGGTCCGTCAGCCATTCGCCTGCATTTTCTCGGATTACTTCCAGCACAGCGCTGGCCGCTACATCACGATCTGCCACCAGGGCCAGGTCACGACGTACTTCCGGGAAACGCGACAGCTCGCTGAATTTAGGCATCTTGCCTGCAGCGACTTCAGCCAATACCAACTCGAAGACGAAGACCGGACGGTCGAGACCGAGGGTTTTCGACAGCTCAGGGTGGATAGCACCAACGAAACCAACCAGGCGGCCTTCGCGCTCGATACGCGCAGTCTGGCCCGGATGCAACGCTGGGTGGCTGCCGGGAACAAACGCGAAGGCATCCAGCGCACCAGCGAAGCCCAGCACCGCTTCCACGTCGGCCTTGACGTCAAAGAAGTCCACTGGGTCGCGACCCTGCGCCCAACCTTCCGGCAGACGGCTGCCGCAGACTACACCGGCCAGCATTGGCTCTTGCTTCAGGCCATCCAATTGGCCGACAAAGCGCAGGCCGCTTTCAAACATACGTACGCGGTCCTGCTGGCGGTTCAGGTTGTGGGAAAGTGCTTTCACCAGGCCCGGCCACAGGGACGAGCGCATGGCCGCCATGTCGTTGGAGATCGGGTTGGCCAGCAACAATGGCTCGACGCCCGGGTTGAACAGTTCGAATTGCTTGGGATCGATGAAGCTGTAGGTCACGGCTTCCTGATACCCACGGGCGACCAGCAGACGGCGTAGCTCTGGCAGATGCGCACGAGCTTCAGCCTTGGGTTGCGGGGCCAGCCGCGCTTGCGGATAACGAACCGGCAGGCGGTTGTAGCCGTATAGACGGGCCAGCTCTTCGATCAGGTCGACTTCAAGGCTGATATCGAAGCGATGGCTTGGCACTGCTACACGCCACTGCCCTGCCCCATCAGCGCTGATGCCCAGGCCAAGGCCGGTCAGCAGGCGGACGATTTCCGCGTCTTCAATCACCAGGCCGAGCATTTGCTCAACGCGCTGGGCGCGCAGCGTCACCGGTGCAATCGACGGCAAGTGCTGCTCGCTGACGGTCTCAGTGATCGGTCCGGCTTCACCACCAGTGATTTCCAGCAGCAGGCCAGTGGCGCGCTCCATGGCTTCACGGGCCAGTTGCCAGTCCACGCCACGCTCATAGCGGTGCGAGGCATCGGTGTGCAGGCCGTAGGAACGAGCCTTGCCTGCCACGGCGATCTGGTCAAAGAAAGCGCTTTCCAGGAACACATCACGGGTCGTCGCGGATACGCCACTGTGCTCACCGCCCATCACACCGGCAATGGCCAGGGCGCGTGAGTGATCAGCGATCACCAGGGTATCGCTGCGCAGGGTGACTTCCTGACCATCGAGCAAGACCAGCTTTTCGCCTTCCTCGGCCATACGCACACGAATCCCACCGTTGATTTCGGCAAGGTCGAAGGCGTGCAGCGGCTGACCCAGCTCCAGCATCACGTAGTTGGTGATGTCGACGGCGGCATCGATGCTGCGTACATCGGCGCGACGCAGGCGCTCGACCATCCACAGGGGGGTCGGCTTGGACAGGTCGACATTGCGGATCACACGCCCCAGGTAGCGCGGGCACGCGCTTGGCGCCAGCACTTCGATCGAGCGCACTTCATCGTGCACCGCAGGCACAGCAGCAACCACTGGACGGGTGACGGGCGCGTTGTACAACGCGCCCACTTCACGGGCCAGGCCTGCCAGGGACAGGCAGTCGCCACGGTTCGGGGTCAGGTCGACTTCGATGCTGGCGTCTTCCAGGTCCAGGTAGACACGAATGTCCTGGCCTACTGGCGCATCGGTCGGCAGTTCCATCAAGCCATCATTGCCTTCGCCAACCTGCAACTCCGCCTGGGAGCACAGCATGCCGTTGGACTCGACACCACGCAGCTTGGCTTTCTTGATCTTGAAATCACCGGGCAGTTCGGCACCGATCATCGCGAACGGAATCTTCAGGCCCGGGCGCACATTTGGCGCTCCGCACACGACCTGGAAGGTTTGCGCACCATTGCTGACCTGGCACACACGCAGCTTGTCGGCGTCCGGGTGCTGCTCGGTGCTCAGCACCTCGCCCACTACCACACCACTGAAAACACCGGCGGCCGGTGTAACGCTATCGACCTCAAGACCGGCCATCGACAGACGAGCAACCAGCTCATCGCGATTTACCTGCGGGCTTACCCAGCCACGCAGCCATTGTTCACTGAATTTCATCCTGCTCTCCTAAAGGTTCGTTACGACTAGCGAAATTGCGCGAGAAACCGCAAGTCGTTGTCGAAGAACAGGCGCAAGTCGTTCACGCCGTAACGCAGCATGGCCAGACGCTCGACGCCCATACCGAAGGCAAAGCCCGAGAATTCTTCCGGGTCGATCCCGGACATGCGCAGCACGTTGGGGTGAACCATGCCGCAGCCCATGACTTCCAGCCAGCCGGTCTGCTTGCAGACGCGGCAGCCTTTACCGCTGCACATCACGCACTCCATGTCGACTTCAGCGGAAGGCTCGGTGAACGGGAAGTACGACGGGCGGAAACGTACCGCCAGCTCTTTTTCGAAGAACACCCGCAGGAATTCTTCGATGGTGCCTTTGAGGTCGGCGAAATTGATATCGCGATCAACCAGCAGGCCTTCGACCTGGTGGAACATCGGCGAGTGGGTGATATCGGAGTCGCTACGATACACACGGCCTGGGCAGACGATGCGGATCGGCGGCTGCTGCGATTCCATGGTGCGGACCTGTACCGGCGAGGTATGGGTGCGCAACAACATGTTCGCATTGAAATAGAAGGTGTCGTGCATCGACCGGGCCGGGTGATGGCCTGGGATGTTGAGCGCCTCGAAGTTGTGATAGTCGTCTTCGACCTCAGGGCCTTCGGCAATGCCGTAGCCGATGTGGGTAAAAAACTGCTCGATACGTTCCAGAGTCCGGGTAACCGGATGCAGACCGCCAGAGGTCTGGCCGCGGCCAGGCAGGGTCACGTCAATGGACTCGGCGGCGAGCTTGGCCGCAAGATCGGCCTCCTCGAACAACGCCTTGCGCGCATTGAGAACCTCTGTGACACGCTCCTTGGCAACGTTGATCAGCGCGCCGACTTGCGGGCGCTCTTCTGCCGGCAGATTGCCCAGGGTCTTCATCACCTGAGTCAATTCACCCTTTTTGCCAAGGTAGTGAACCCGGATTTGCTCCAGGGCATTGATATCTTCAGCGCTTTGCACAGCTTCAAGAGCTTGAGCAACCAGCGCGTCCAGGTTTTCCATGTACAGACTCCAGATACAAAATAGGGGAAGAGCTTGAAGGCTCTTCCCCTATTTATGACGTTTACCACCTTGGACTACGGAGTAGCCCAGGGTGACTGTCGGGGGTACTTAAGCCAAGGTGGCTTTAGCTTTCTCGACAATCGCAGCAAACACCGCTTTTTCGTTCACGGCCAGTTCAGCCAGAACCTTACGGTCGATTTCGATGGACGCTTTTTTCAGGCCAGCGATGAAACGGCTGTAGGACAGACCGTTAACACGAGCACCAGCGTTGATACGAGCGATCCACAGAGCGCGGAACTGACGTTTTTTCTGACGACGGTCACGGTAGGCGTATTGGCCTGCCTTGATTACCGCTTGCTTGGCAACACGGAATACGCGTGAACGCGCGCCGTAGTAGCCTTTAGCGAGTTTCAGAATTTTTTTGTGACGCTTACGGGCAATGACGCCACGCTTTACACGAGCCATGAGTTACTTCCTCTATTCTTGATCCAAAATTAACGAAGGCGCAGCATGCGCTCGACTTTTGCCACGTCAGACGGATGCAGCAAGCTGCTACCGCGCAGTTGACGCTTACGCTTGGTCGACATTTTGGTCAGGATGTGGCTCTTGAAAGCGTGCTTGTGCTTGATACCGTTAGCAGTTTTCAGAAACCGCTTAGCAGCACCACTTTTAGTCTTCATCTTTGGCATGTTCGGATACTCCGCATTCAGTTGATAAACATAATCAGAAGGCCTGCCGTGCCCTATTGATTACTTCTTCTTTTTCGGGGCGATGACCATGATCAGCTGGCGTCCTTCCATCTTAGGATGCTGTTCGACGGAACCGTACTCCAGCAGGTCAGCTTCAACCCGCTTGAGGAGTTCCATACCCAGCTCCTGGTGGGCCATCTCACGGCCGCGGAATCGCAAGGATACCTTGGCCCTGTCCCCATCACTCAGGAAACGTACCAGGTTGCGCAGTTTTACCTGGTAATCCCCTTCCTCCGTCCCTGGACGAAACTTGATTTCTTTAACCTGGATCTGCTTCTGGTTTTTCTTGGCTGCGGCAATCTGCTTCTTCTTTTCGAAGATCGATTTGCCGTAGTCCATCAGCTTGCAGACAGGCGGTACAGCATCGGCGGAAATTTCCACCAAATCGAGCTTGGCTTCTTCAGCCTTAAGAAGCGCGTCTTCAATTGACACAATCCCAAGCTGCTCACCCTCAGCCCCAATTAACCGAACCTCGCGTGCCGAGATATTCTCGTTGATCGGGGCTTTCGGTGCAGCTCGTTTATCTTGTCTCATTTCACGCTTAATAATAATTACTCCGAATCTGGGCGACCACGCCGGGAAACCGCTTGCGCGAGGAACTCAGCGAACTGGGCGACGGGCATCGAGCCCAGGTCAGCACCTTCACGAGTACGCACAGCGACAGTCTGCATCTCGACTTCCCGATCTCCGATAACCAAAAGATAGGGAACCTTGAGCAAAGTATGCTCGCGGATTTTAAAGCCGATCTTTTCATTTCTCAAGTCGGACTTGGCACGAAATCCGCTTTCGTTGAGTGTTTTTTCCACTTCAGCGGCAAAATCGGCCTGTTTATCAGTGATATTCATGATCACTGCCTGAGTCGGAGCCAGCCACGCAGGGAACGCGCCCTCGTAGTGCTCGATCAGTATCCCGACGAACCGCTCGAACGAGCCGAGGATCGCCCGGTGCAGCATAACCGGGTGTTTACGGCTGTTGTCTTCGGAGACGTATTCGGCTCCCAGACGGATCGGCAGGTTAAAATCGAGCTGCAAGGTACCACATTGCCAGACACGGCCAAGGCAATCTTTCAGCGAGAACTCGATCTTAGGCCCGTAGAAGGCGCCTTCGCCCGGCTGCAGATCGTACGCAAGGCCCGCACTGTCTAGCGCTGCGGCCAGTGCAGCTTCGGCGCGATCCCACAATTCGTCGGAGCCAACGCGTTTTTCCGGACGAGTGGACAGCTTCATTTCCACTTCGGTAAAACCGAAATCGCGATAAACGTCCATGGTCAGCTTGATGAAAGCGGCGGATTCGGCCTGCATCTGCTCTTCGGTGCAGAAGATGTGTGCGTCATCCTGGGTGAAGCCGCGCACGCGCATGATGCCGTGCAGCGCACCCGATGGCTCGTTACGGTGGCAGGCACCGAACTCGGCCAGGCGCATTGGCAACTCGCGGTAACTCTTCAGGCCCTGGTTGAACACCTGTACGTGGCACGGGCAGTTCATCGGCTTGATGGCGTAGTCGCGGTTTTCCGACTGGGTGGTGAACATGTTGTCGGCATAGTTGGCCCAGTGCCCGGATTTCTCCCACAGGCTGCGATCGACGACCTGTGGAGTCTTGATCTCCAGGTAGCCGTTTTCGCGCTGAACCTTGCGCATGTACTGCTCAAGCACTTGGTACAGGGTCCAGCCGTTCGGGTGCCAGAACACCATGCCCGGCGCTTCTTCCTGGAGGTGAAACAGGTTCAGGCGCTTACCGATTTTGCGGTGGTCGCGTTTTTCGGCTTCTTCGATGCGCTGGATGTAGGCGGCCAACTGCTTCTTGTCAGCCCAGGCGGTGCCGTAGATGCGCTGCAATTGCTCGTTCTTCGCGTCCCCGCGCCAGTAGGCACCGGACAGCTTGGTCAACTTGAACGACTTGAGGAAGCGCGTGTTCGGCACGTGCGGGCCACGGCACATGTCGACATATTCTTCGTGGTAATACAGGCCCATGGCCTGCTCGTCCGGCATGTCTTCCACCAGACGCAGCTTGTAGTCCTCGCCACGGGCGGTGAACACGTCGATCACTTCGGCGCGCGGCGTGACTTTCTTGATGACGTCGTAATCTTTCTCGATCAGTGCATGCATGCGCTGTTCGATGGCCGCCAGGTCGTCCGGAGTGAAAGGACGCTCGTAGGCGATGTCGTAATAGAAGCCTTCGTCGATGACCGGGCCGATCACCATCTTCGCGGTTGGATACAGCTGCTTGACCGCATGGCCAATCAAGTGCGCGCAAGAGTGGCGAATGATCTCCAGCCCCTCTTGATCCTTGGGCGTGATGATTTGCAGGCTGGCATCGGTGGTGATCAGGTCGCTGGCGTCAACCAGCTTGCCGTCGACCTTGCCGGCTACGGTGGCCTTGGCCAGGCCTGCACCGATGGATGCGGCGACCTCGGCTACGGAAACCGAATGATCGAATGAACGTTGACTGCCGTCGGGAAGAGTAATAGTTGGCATGGCGCCTCCTCTCCTAGTGGTGACCCCTACCAAAGGTCACGTGGGTTGGGATGAGCCAGTACAAGATCCAACACCAGGCCGCTCATTGCTGAACGCCTGCCTTACAGCGGCAGGAGCCTTTCGGCCAACCGATAATCGAACCAGAGTGACTGGAGTTAAACAAAAAGGAACCTGGCAAGAAAAAAGCCAGGCGGTGGATGCTAGCACAGATGAACGGTCATGGCGCGCCCCTGCAGCCTGGTAGCGACAAACCCCAGACTTTTGCAGCCAAAAGTGAACTTGGGCTGTACGACAGGCCTCAAACACACTGAAAATCGCCGTCCGTCCTATCGACTCAAGGAGCATCTCACCATGCGCAGCACCTCGATCTTCGCCCTTGCCGCTTCCCTGGCCCTGTTCTCCATTGGCGCTCAAGCCGCCGCCCCCTCCAACTGGCCCGCTGGTGCCCGCGATAGCTTCGTACAGGACTGCAGCGCCGCCGCCAGCCAGAACGTTGATGCCAAAACCGCCAAAGCCCATTGCGAATGCGGCGCAGACAAAATCAACGCGGAATTGAGCACGGCGGAAATCAAGGAACTGATGACTAACCAGAACGCCAGCGCGGAGCTAAAAAACAAAGCAGTCGCGGCTATTTCGTCCTGCAAGGTCGTGAAGAAAAAGTAAGCGTGGCGAGAAATCAGCCCACCAAAATGGCCTGAAAACCCTCTGAAAACTGCTATTTCGCACAATTTACACAGCTTTTACGGCTTTTTTTACTAGCTGATATTTCGTACTCAAGCCCCGTAAACCGGGGCTTACAGCCAGCCACGGCACTGAAGAAGACGCGATTGATTAGCAAACAGTGCCTTGGGGGGGCTCCCAAGCCGAACATTTCGACTATGATAGCCCAGTGTGCCCAGTTGGCCTGAGCAGCACAGCACTACTGAAAATATATGTTTCTTGGAGATACACCATGTCTAATCGCCAAACCGGCACCGTTAAATGGTTCAACGATGAAAAAGGCTTCGGCTTCATCACTCCTCAAGGTGGCGGTGACGACCTGTTCGTACACTTCAAAGCTATCGAAAGCGACGGTTTCAAAAGCCTGAAAGAAGGCCAAACCGTTTCCTTCGTGGCTGAGAAAGGCCAAAAGGGTATGCAAGCTGCACAGGTTCGCGCAGAGTAATCTCTACGCCAATCAAAAAAACCCCGTCCATGTGACGGGGTTTTTTATGGGGGATGCAAAAGCGTTTTTAGCCGCAATTGACGCGGGTGATCACCAGGTTGTCATCGGTATTGAGGTTCAGGCGATCGGAGCGGTATTCGAGGGTGATCATATCGTTGGGCTTGAGAATGCGTGCATTCTGCGCACCCGCACGGGTACGGGCCTGCTCCAGCAATTGCGGCGAAGCTTTCTGGCCGACCGCAAACTCTGCAGCCTTCGATTCGCAGCGTGTATGAACAGGCTCAGCCGCAGCCGTGTCTTTGGCCGGCTCAGAGGTACCCGCAGTGCTGCAGCCCGCCAGGACGGCTGCCGCCAACAAGGTACCGAATGATGCGAGCTTCCAAGGCATGAAGCCTCCTTTGATAAAAAATGGACAGAGATCGTGCGACCGTGATTTGGCCAATTGGTTTCAGAATTGTCACAATTGGCCGTAAGCGAGTCTGCCTGACTCAGCGCCACGGCCTGATGAATCAATCGTCACCAGATATGAACAAGTGTCAGTAGATGTCGATGTAGTCAAAGGGCGGGTTTGGCCAGTTCTGTTTCAGCGCGTTATAAATCTGCGTCACCCACACCTCATCACTGGCCGCCACCCTGCCCACGTAGCCCGACCCTGCCGCCCATGTTTCCAGGCGGAACAACAGCCCGTTGACCTCCATCCCTCCCACCACGCAGGAGGAGATATAGGCAATACCGGCCTTGGTCACACGCAATTGGGTGTGCTGGTCGTCGCTGGCACTGGCAATCATTTGGCGAACGGCCTCCAATGTAAGGCTCTTGGGGTTGGTCAAATCGATGTGCACGTGGCTTGTCCTGACAATTAAACAGGGCGCCAGTGTCGCACAGCGCTCACCTCATGCCTAAGTAGCAGTGCCAAACGCGGCGCAAAATGGTTAACTCTGCGCGCCAGTCCAGCCTTTGCGAACCGCGAGAACCCGATGACCATCGTTACCATCAATGCCGATATCAAAGCCAAGTGGCCTCAAGGGCAAAGCTCCTACAGCCCGGGCAGCCCGGAAGAATTGGCAATCATCGGCATAGACCTGCTGGTCAAGGAACTGGGCACCCAGGCCGCACAGGCCTTTATCGGCCAGATATTCGAGAAATACCCGGCCGACCATATGGGGGTCGAAGACCCGCTACGCGAATAGCAACCAACCGGCAGGTGCCTTACTCAAGGCGCGCCAGGCGTTCGGTGAGCAGGTCGAAAAAGCCCTGGGCATCACCGTTTTCAACCCAGAACACATTTTTGTCGTGCTTGAGGCCGTCGTACCAGTCGACGATGGTCTGGCCGAACGTCGGGCCTTCGCGGCTATCGATCACCATATTGGCCTGGCGCCCGGTGAACAGTTCGGGCTTGAGCAGGTAGCCGATCACGGTCGCGTCGTGCACCGGGCCGCCCGTCATACCGTAGTGCTCCATATCGCCCTTGACGTATTCATTGAGAATATCGCCTACCACCTTGCTGGCGTTGTTGTTCAGGTCGGCGATCTTCTTCAGGCGCGCCTCGCTGGTCAGTATCTTGTGGGTCACGTCCAGCGGCAGATAGGTCAGTTTGACGCCACTTTTAAGGACAATTTCAGCCGCCAGCGGATCGGCAAACAGATTGAATTCGGCCACCGGGGTAATGTTGCCGCCATTGAAGTGCGCGCCGCCCATGACCACCACTTCCTTGATGCCCTGGGTGATTTCCGGCGCCTGGGTCAGCGCCAGAGCCAGGTTAGTCTGCGGGCCGAGCATGGCGATGGTGATGCTATGGGGCTTGGCGGTGCTCAGGGTGCTGATCAAGTAGTCGACCGCATTGCCGTCGGCCAGGCCTTTTTTCGGCTCGTGCACGGTCACACCAGAAATGCCTTCCTTGCCGTGAATATTCTCGGCATAGATCGGCGTGCGCAGCAGCGGCTGCGGCGCGCCGGCATACACAGGGATCTCCTCGCGCCCTGCCCACTCACGGGCGAGTCGCGCATTGCGCGAGGTCTTGTCCAGGCGCACATTGCCGGCCACCGTGGTCAATGCACG
This sequence comes from Pseudomonas sp. 06C 126, assembly GCF_001855215.1. Lineage (NCBI taxonomy): Bacteria > Pseudomonadati > Pseudomonadota > Gammaproteobacteria > Pseudomonadales > Pseudomonadaceae > Pseudomonas > Pseudomonas sp. 06C 126. The sequence goes on from NZ_MIFU01000078.1 coordinate 43,843, forward strand.
AATGTTCAGCTCCTGTGGCGAGGCCATCGCAAACAGCAATGCCACTACATCGTCGGCGCCCGGATCGGTATCAATGATCAGGTCGATTTTTTCCGCCGCCTGGGCGCTTGCAGCAGTTAGCACGGACAAAAGCAGCACACTCCGAAACAGGTGTCGCAGGGTTGGGATTCTATGTTGCATGACGCACTCCTTGTCATTGTGGGAAATGCTAGAAAGTCACGCCAGACACCAGCGCGATATTACAGTAGGGCTGGCACTCGCCAGTACGCACCACCGCGCGCGCCTTGTGGCTGAGCTGCTTGAACGCTTCATGACTGAGCAGGCGGCGCTCACCCAGGTCTTGCGGGTCCAGCGCGTTGAGATCAGCCAGCGCCGGCGGCTGCTTGTGCAGGATTTCCTCAGCCAACACGTGGCTTTCAACCTGCATCTCCGTGAGTACAATGCGCAGGGTGCTGATGAAATCAGGAATGCCCTGGGTCAGCGCCAGATCAATCAACTCCACCCCCGGAGGCACCGGCAGGCCGGCATCGCCGATCACCAGGATGTCGCCATGGCCGAGGGAGGCAATCAACCGCGACAGGGCAATGTTGAGCAATGGAGTCTTTTTCATGGGCGAACAAAGCCTTGAACATCATGCAATGTGGGAATGGAGGGTTGCGCCCCGGCACGGGTGACCGACAGAGCCGCCGCGACCTGGCCAAAACGTATGGCCTCGGCCTCGCCCTGCCCGTTGGCCAGTGCTGCGGCAAAGCCGCCGACAAAGGTATCGCCCGCCGCAGTGGTATCCACCGCCTGGACCTTGGGCGCCGGCAGATGCTCGAAACCCTGGCCATCGGCGAACAGCGCGCCTTGCGAGCCCAGGGTCACAATCACCTTGCCCGCACCGGCATTTAGCAGATGCGTAGCCGCGACCTTGGCCGCGTCCAGCGAATCCACCGGCACACCGCTCAAGGCCGATGCTTCGCTTTCGTTGGGGATCAGGTAGTCGATCGCCGCGTACCAGTCTGCCGGCAACGGCCCGCTGGCGGGCGCGGGGTTGAGGATCACCGTCTTGCCCAGTGCGCGAGCGCGCTTGAGGGCATACCCCACAGTGTCCATGGGCACTTCGAGCTGGCAGACAATCACCTCGGCCGCCTGCAGCACAGCGTCGAACGCCAGCAGCGACACGGGTGTCAGTTGGCCGTTGCTGCCAGCCACAATCACGATCGCATTCTGACTGCTGTCATCCACCACAATCAGCGCAACACCGCTGGAGCCCTCTACCTCGTTGACGGCCTGGCAGTCGATTCCCTCCACCAACAACGCGTCACGCAACTGGGCGCCATAGGCATCGCTGCCCACGCAGCCGATCATCGCAACGGCAGCCCCCAGACGCGCCGCAGCGACCGCCTGATTGGCTCCCTTACCGCCCGGCACGGTGGCAAACGACTGGCCGACCAGGGTTTCGCCGCCGCGAGGCAGCCGGCTGGCGCGGGTCACCAGGTCCATGTTCAGGCTGCCTACTACCACTACTTTTGCTGGCATACATCAATACTCATCAATTCGTTCAGCGGTTTGAGGCAAACACGCCAGCCAACGGCGCCGTTGACTCACGCAAGACAATGCTCGGCGTGACAATGCGTTGATCAGCCGGCAATTGCGGTGTCGCAATCCGTCGCAATAACAACTCCGCCGCCATCTCCCCCAATTGCAGGATCGACTGGCCCACAGTAGTCAACGCGGGGTAGACATAGCGGCTCATTTGAATGTCATCAAAACCAATCACCGACAGCTCGGCGGGCACCCGCAGGTTGCGTTCGGCGGCCGCACGCAGCACACCGAAGCCGATCATATCGTTGCCGGCGAATATCGCGCTGGGCGGATTATCCGCCAGCAACTGCACCGCCGCCGCATAGCCACCGGTACTGGTGAAATCACTTTCCAGTACGCGGCTGGCAGGAACCGCCACACCGGCCTCCTGCAACGCCCGCTGGTAGCCGGCCAGGCGCATCTGCGCGACACGCGTGTGCGCCGGTCCGCCGATACAGGCGATATCCCGGTGCCCCAGCTCCAGCAAATGCCGGGTCGCCAGGTACGCGCCCTGCTCATGATCGATGCGCACCAGATCCACATCAACGCCCTCCAGGCCCCGGTCGACAATGACCATGGGCGTGCGCACCGCCTTGAGGCCAGTCGCCAGGCCACTGTCATCGCCACCAACCGAGGTAACGATCAGGCCATCGACACGCTTCTCCAGCAACACCCGCAAATAGTTGCGCTGTTTATCGGCGTTATCATCGGAATTGCACAGGATCACGCAGTAGCCATTGCGCTCGCAGTAATCCTCGATGCCCCTGGCCAGCTCCGCGAAATACGGGTTCAGGCTGTTGGGCACCAACAGGCCGATGGTCGCGGTGGTCTTGGCCTTCAGCGAACGGGCGACTGCGCTGGGTACATAGTCCAGCTGCTTGATCGCTGCTTCGACCTTGAGCCGCACGGGCTCGCTGACCGGGCGCGTCCTGTTCACCACATGGGAAACCGTGGTGTAGGAAATGCCTGCAAGCGCCGCCACATCCTTGATGGTTGCCATGTCTCAACCCCGCCGGCTTGCGCGTTGGCTGCGGTAGGTGTCCAGCACCACGGCAATCACGATAACGGCGCCGGTAATGATGCGCTTGGTCGGCTCGGTCGCGCCGATCTGCGCCAGGCCGGCTGCCAATACAGAAATGATCAACACCCCGAAGAACGTGCTGATCACCGAACCACGCCCGCCCATCAGGCTGGTGCCACCGATCACCACTGCGGCAATCACCTGCAGCTCCAGGCCGGAGCCGGCATTCGGGTCGGCCGCTTCCAGGCGGGAAATCTGGAACAGTGCCGCCACACCGGCCAACAGCCCCATCAGGCTGAACACCAGGATCTTGTAGGGTTTTGGATTGATCCCCGCCAGACGCACAGCTTCTTCATTGGTGCCGATACCAATCAGGTAGCGACCGAACACTGTGCGCGTCAGCACCGCCTGGGCAACGATAATCACCAGCAAGGCAATGATGAATGATGGCGAGATACCAAATGCCACCGGGTTGGACAGCCAGGCGAAGGAGTCGCCGATATAGGCGGTGCGCGAGCCTGTCATCTGGTAGGCCGCGCCACGGGCCATTTCCAGCACGCCGAGGGACACGATGAACGACGGAATACGCCAGGCCACGGTGATGGAACCGGTGATGGTCCCGGCCAGGGCCGCACAGCCCATGCCGAGCAACGCCGCCGGGACTACGCTCCAGCCCCAGCCGAGGATCGCCACGCTGACCGCAGATGCTGCCAGGGCCAGCACTGAACCCACCGACAGGTCGATGCCGCCGATGATCAGGATGAACGTCATGCCGACCGCCAGCACCATCAGGTCGGGAATCTGGTTGGCGATGGTGCTGAAGGTGTCATAGGACCAAAAGTGGCTGCTCAGGGCCGAGAACAGCGCAATCATCGCCATCAAGGCACCTGCCAGGCCCAGGTAAGTGCCCAGGCCGTAGAAATTGCCGCCGGCTTTTGCGGTTGGAGTTGCTGTTTTCATGGGGTTGTCCTGGGCGCTGCTTCGTTGAGCAACGCATCACGTTTCTGATAGCCGGCAAACGCGGCGGCAAGCAATTCGTCCTGGGTCCAGCTGTCACGCGCGAAGGTTTCGATCAAGCGTCCGGCAGACAGCACGCCGATGCGGTCGCAGATCAGCATCAGCTCGCGCAAGTCGCTGGACACCACCACCAGCGCCTTGCCCTGGCGGGTCAAGTCGCCAAGCAGCGCATAGATATCAAATTTGGCGCCGACGTCGATGCCACGGGTCGGCTCGTCGAACAGCATCACCGCGCAATCGCGCTCAAGCCAGCGGCCGATCACCACCTTTTGCTGATTGCCGCCCGACAGCTCGGACACCAATTGCGCGGGGCTGGAGCTGCGGATGCGCATGGCGTCGATCTGCCGCTTGGCCAGCGCCGCTTCATCACGCCCATTGACCAGGCCGGCGCTGGACACCTTGGCCATATTGCCCAGGGCCGTGTTGGCGCTGATGGACTGGCTGAGCAACAGGCCCTCGCCCTTGCGATCCTCGGTGATCAGCGCAATGCCGTGCCCTACCGCATCCACCGGCGAGCGAATGCTCACCACCCGGGCCGGCGAGCCGAGGGCCACCGTGCCACTGTCGGCCAGGTCGGCACCAAAGATCAGGCGCAGCAACTCCGTGCGACCGGCACCGATCAGTCCGGAGATGCCGTAGATCTCACCGGCGCGCACCTCAAAGGACACATCCCGGACCTTGTCCGAACGGGTCAGGCCCGTGACCGTCAAGGCAGGCGCGCCAATGGTGCGCGGGCCGAGGTCGATGTGCTCGCCCAACTCGCGACCGACCATCAGCGTGACCAGTTGCTCGCTGTTGTAGTTGGCCATTGGCTCGACACACACCAGTTGGCCGTCACGCAGCACCGCAATGCGCTGGGCCACGCGGGCCAGCTCTTCCAGGCGATGGGAAATGTAGATAATTGCCACGCCCCGTGCCTGCAGGCGGCTGATTTGCTCAAACAGCATCTCGACTTCACGGGCGGTAAGCATTGCCGTCGGTTCGTCGAGGATCAGCACATGGCAGTCGCCGATCAGGTTGCGGGCGATCTCGACCATCTGCTGATGACCGATGCCCAGGCTGCCGACCAGGGTGTCCGGGTCGATGGCATCCAGCCCCACGTGTGCCATGGCCTCGATCGCGGCCTTGCGCAGTTGCTTGCGGCTGATCCAGCCACCACGACTGGGCAGGTTATCGAGGAACAGGTTTTCGGCTACGGTCAGGGTCGGCAGCAGGTTGAGCTCCTGCATCACCATGCGGATCCCCTGCTTTTCCGCCTGGGTGCGGCTGGCCGGGGCATAGTCCTGGCCGTTGAACTGCATCTGCCCGGTGGTGGGTGTAACCAGGCCACCGATGATCTTCGACAGGGTGCTTTTGCCCGCGCCATTCTCACCGGTCAGTGCCAACACCTCGCCGCGATTGAGCGTCAGGGTGATGTCAGACAAGACAGGCTGGGCATAGGTCTTACCGATACCGCTGACCGAGAGGACAGTGGTCGGTGCGGAAGATGACATAGGAAAATCTCCAGGCGCCCGCTCGACGTGAACGGGCGCTGTAGTGCGCAGCCAGGGATTATTGCTTGAGGACGAGTTCTACCGGCGTTTCGATCACGCCATCCACGGACTCGACTTTTTCACCCTTGACCAGCTTCAGCGCGTTCTGGATACCAAACACTGCTTGCTGCGCAGCCGCCTGGTCGGCGGTGGCCAGGATGCGGCCGTCCTTGAGCATCGGTTTGATCGCGGCGATATTGTCGTAGCCAACCACCTGGACCTTGCCGGCCTTGCCTGCCGCACGTACCGCAGAAACGGCACCCAGGGCCATATTGTCATTACCGGCCAGCAGCGCCTTGAGGTCTGGGTGTTCGCTCAACATGGCAGCCGCGACCTTGTTGCCCTGGTCGATCTCCCAGTTACCGGACTGCACGGAGACAATCTTCATACCCGCCCCATCCATCGCATCCTTGAAGCCGGCGGTGCGTTGCTGGGCGTTGGTGGTGGTCGGCACACCTTCGATAATCCCGACCTTGTCACCGCTCTCCAGTTGCTTGGCCAGGTACTCGCCGACCAGGCGCGAACCCTTGCGGTTATCCGGGCCTACGAAGGGAACCTCGAGGTTTTTGCTTTTCAGCACTTCAGGGTCGAGGCGGTTATCGATGTTGACCACCTTGATCCCGGCATCGGAGGCTTTCTTCAGTACGTTGACCAGGGCCTTGGAGTCGGCGGGCGCGATGACGATTGCGTTGACTTTCGCGAGGATCATCTGGTTGACGATATCAATCTGGGCCGAGGTGTCGGTTTCGTTCTTGATCCCGTTGGTGATCATGTCGAAATCGGCGGCATGGGCTTTCTGATAGTCCTTGGCACCGTCTTGCATCGTGACGAAAAACTCATTGGCCAGGGACTTCATCACCAGGCCGACCTTGGGTTTGGCGGCGCTGTCATCAGCGAATGCAGAGGAAATAGGCAGGGCAGCGGATGCGGCAGCCAGGACAGCGGCAGCAAGCAAACGTCCAGCGAATGGCAGCTTCATGGGTTCACTCCGATCTTATGATTATTTTGAGCAACGCCTGCAGCTTCACCTCACTCACGGAGTGCTCGTGAAACATCTCGCAAACGTTTGCGCTAAACAAACTATGCGAATAAGGCTGAATTTTGTCAACGAAAGAAACGGGCTTTTTCCGTGCACGCTCTACTTCCTGCCCTACAGCCCAACCCCCGCGTGCCTAAACATCCGGGCTAGGCGATCGTTCTCTAAAACGACAGACCTGCGGCCGCATTTCAGAAGCGTCTTGCTGATTTTTCCGGAATGATTTTCGGACAACCGAACGCCGAAGCCGCCAGCGTTCGGAAATTCGGACACGAGCTAAAGCCAAAAAATCACACAACGTTAAAAATTTGTTTTAAATCAGCAGGTTAAAAACAATCCTCAAACAAAATCTCGCTGGTACAAATCCTGCTCTTAATCAGCACCTTGTGGTGCTCAGCGCAGCCCGGGGTGTTCTGGATGAACCTGCACATGCACTCATCAAAACTAGAGAGAAAAATAATGAAATCTGCACTCAAGAACTTTGTTCCGGGCGCCTTAGCCCTGCTGCTGCTCTTCCCGGTTGCCGCCCAGGCCAAGGAAGTTGAATCCAAGACCAAGCTGTCCAACGTGGTGGTACTGGCCACTGGCGGCACCATCGCCGGCGCTGGCGCCAGCGCGGCCAACAGCGCCACCTACCAGGCGGCCAAGGTCGGTATCGAACAATTGATCGCCGGCATTCCCGAGCTCAGCCAGATCGCCAACGTGCGTGGCGAGCAAGTGATGCAGATTGCTTCCGAGAGCATCACCAACGAAAACCTGCTGCAACTGGGTCGTCGTGTCGCCGAACTTGCCGACAGCAAGGACGTGGACGGCATCGTGATCACCCACGGCACCGACACCCTCGAAGAAACCGCCTACTTCCTCAACCTGGTGGAAAAGACCGACAAGCCAATCGTCGTCGTGGGCTCCATGCGCCCGGGCACTGCCATGTCCGCCGACGGCATGCTGAACCTGTACAACGCCGTGGCCGTAGCCGGCAGCAAGGACGCACGCGGTAAAGGCGTACTGGTGACCATGAACGACGAGATCCAGTCGGGTCGCGACGTGAGCAAGATGATCAACATCAAGACTGAGGCCTTCAAAAGCGCCTGGGGCCCACTGGGCATGGTTGTAGAGGGCAAGTCCTACTGGTTCCGCCAGCCAGCCAAGCGTCACACCATGGGCTCGGAGTTCGATATCAAGAACATCAAGAGCCTGCCGGATGTTGAAATTGCCTACGGCTATGGCAACGTCAGCGACACCGCCTACAAAGCCCTGGCCCAGGCTGGCGCCAAAGCCATCATCCATGCCGGCACCGGCAATGGCTCGGTACCGGCCAAGGTAGTGCCTGCCCTGCAGGAACTGCGTAAGGAAGGCGTACAGATCATTCGCTCTTCCCACGTCAATGCCGGCGGTTTCGTTCTGCGCAACGCCGAACAGCCTGACGACAAGTACGACTGGGTCGTGGCCCATGACCTGAACCCGCAGAAAGCCCGCATCCTGGCTATGGTCGCCCTGACCAAGACCCAGGACAGCAAGGAACTGCAGCGCATCTTCTGGGAATACTGAGTCCACTCGGTAACCGATACGCCGCTATCGCTGTAGGCGCAGGCTTACCAGCGATAGCGGTCTACCTGATGTTGCATCATTGACTGACATACCCCTATCGCCGCTCAGCCGGCCCCTATAAAAAACATTCCTGCCTTTCATAAATTTGCCGCCACACAGACTTCTTGGATTTTAAGCAGTTGCGAATTTTCTCACAGTTAAATACTGTATGTTCGTACAGCTAACTAAGGACTCCTCCGTGGCCAAGCCCTCCGCTGCAACACCAACACCTCCCGACGCCTACCAACGCCTGGCGATCCGCGTGCAAAAAATCATCAACTCCACCAACGCCCAAAAAAACAAAGCCGCGTTGATTTTTCGCCTGCCCGAGGAACCAGAGGACGAATGGGCACGACTACTGGAGGAAATCGCAGAAAACGACAACGTCACCCTCGCCTATCGCGATGATGGTGGGGTGCAGATTTTCTGGGTCGTGCCGAAGGAAGATTGAGTCAATGAGTGTCCGTTTTATCGCCCTGTTATGTATTTTTTTTGCCACCGCCGCCCACGCCCAAGCCCCACGCACCTTCAGTGAAGCCAAGAAAATCGCCTGGAAACTCTACGCTCCGCAATCCACGGAGTTTTATTGCGGCTGCAAATACACGGGTAACCGGGTAGACCTGAAAGCCTGCGGCTACATCCCACGTAAAAACGCGAACCGGGCCGCGCGCATCGAGTGGGAGCATATTGTCCCCGCATGGCAGATCGGGCATCAACGCCAGTGCTGGCAAGACGGCGGACGCAAAAACTGCACGCGTACCGATACTGTCTTCAAGCGCGCGGAAGCCGACCTGCACAACCTGGTACCGAGCATCGGCGAGGTCAATGGCGATCGAAACAACTTCAGCTTTGGCTGGTTGCCAGTGCAGAGCGGGCAATACGGTTCATGCCTGACTCAAGTGGACTTCAAGGCCAAGAAGGTCATGCCCAGGCCATCTATCCGCGGCATGATTGCCCGGACTTACTTTTACATGAGTAAACAATACGGTCTGCGCCTGTCGAAACAGGACCGCCAGTTGTATGAAGCCTGGAACCGGACCTATCCCGTGCAGCCTTGGGAGCGCCAGCGCAATCAAACCGTGGCATGCGTGATGGGGCGCGGCAACGAGTTCGTCGGCCCGGTGAACCTCAAGGCCTGCGGATAAACGCGAGCGGGATCCGCGGATCCCGCCAACCCCCTTGTTACTGGCGGGCCTTGTGCTCGATCACCAGCGACTCGGCGTCGGTCTTCTTCTTTTTCACCAGCCTTTCCTGCAACTGGACCTGGCGAGCCTCGGCCTCGGCCTTGCTGGCGAATGGTCCCAACAGCACCAGGTCCTTGCCGTCTTCCTTGGCCAGATAGAAAGTAAAGCCGTTTTCCAGCAACCAGGCGGTCAGGTCGGTCAGCGCCTGCAGTTTGTTGTCGGGCGAGCGCACCAGGATATCCCACTGCACAGCGGCAACCGCAGGCGCCTGGGCTTTGGCGGCTTCAGCTTTGTCTCGGGGGGTGTCGAGATTGGGCCCTTCACCGCATCCGGCCAACGCCAATACCACCATTGCCATCGCTACTTTACGCACTGCCCTGCCCCTTTAATGATCAAAGAGGCAACTTTATCATTCGCTGCCTATTCTGGCCGTCATAAACGTTGGCTTAAACATTGCGAAGGATGTTTCCCAGACCTGTATGATGGCGCCATGGGAATTAATGCCGCCTCCATGCGTCCTAAAAGAGGCAGCCACAGGGAAGCGCTTCACAGTAAGCTACACGCAACCGACATCCGCCCTGTTAGAACATGCGTCCTTCAAAGCAATCAAGGAGAAGTCCATGCTGATACTCACCCGCAAAGTCGGTGAAAGCATAAATATCGGTGATGACATTACGATCACCATTCTGGGCGTTAGCGGCCAGCAAGTAAGAATCGGCATCAATGCTCCCAAAGATGTTGCCGTGCATCGCGAAGAGATTTACCAGCGCATCCAGGCAGGCCTGACTGCACCGGACAAACGCGAAACACCTTGAAGCCCTCCCAGTAGCCAGCCCGCTCGTCCCCTGTAACGGCTGGCGAAAGCCTCTTGGCCTGTCTACGGTATTCCGTGATCAGCGCAGCATTCGCGCCAGGCCCAGCCACTTGCCATCCCCTCCCCCGGCTCACCCGCGGAACTTGCGGGCCGTTTAACAGACAAACCCCTCCAGGAACGTTACAAAACCTTACAGTGCCCTCGGAGCGCGTTAATGAGGCGATCCCGCAAAGAGCCCTATACCCGTAAATCCTGGATAATCGCCCTGGTGATTGCCCTGGCTTTCGTAGCGATCGGGTATGGTCTCAGGTTTTATATGGAAGGCACTACCACCGTCCAGGATGCCAATTCATGGCCTGACCTGGCGTTGTTTCTCGGTGGCTATCTGTTCTGCTTCTGCCTCAAGCCCATCCAGGCTGCGATCCAGCGAAAACTCAGTCGTCGAGCGTTTCGCCAGGCCCGCCAGAAAACCCCCTCTTGAAACAGCGATTGGATCCCATGCTTAAATCAGGAGGAACTATCCACTTCGGTAGCACCCATACCCATACATCCCATAAAAAACGTTATCGATATGGACATAGAACATAACGCCAAGAACCTATTGTTCTTGATCGCACAACTCTCGGCAGATCATCCAAAGTCTTCCGCGCAATTGCACGGCAAGCCCGATGACGTCCTCGCGGGCCTGCGTCAACTTCATCTGCTGCACCTGATTACGGGCACCATTACCCACGGGAGCATCAAAGATCCATTGGGCTACCAGTGGGCTAGCGCTGAAAACATCCTGCTGACCAAGCGTGGCGAGGCATTCAAGCCGGTGTAGAAGGCCGCAAGCGCAGTGAACCGGCGGCGTCGCACTGGACATGTACGCGGTCATAACTCGCAATCGTCGGATGATCCGTCACCATTGGCTCCCCATGCACCGAGGTCACCACTAGGACGTCCGCACCCGCCGCCTCACCGGCGCCGATCCCCACCGGGGCATCCTCGAACACCAGGCACTCACCTATCGGCACCCCCAGACGCTGGGCGCCCAACAGGTAACAGGCCGGATCCGGCTTGCCGCTGGCCACATCCTCAGCCGTGATCATGACAGCCGGCGGTACCAGGCCTGCCGCGTGCATACGGCGCAGGGCAAGGGCCTTGGGCGCAGACGTGACCACGGCCCAGCGGTGGGCAGGCAAACTCTGCAAAAATGCCACAGCGCCTGGGATTGCCAGCACGCCCTCCACATCCTCGATCTCTGCCTCGGTAATCCCTCGCGCCTCAGCCTGCGCGTCCACCCCCGGCAACGCCTGGCGGTTGATCGTATCAATGGCCCGAACACCGTGAATGGTCCCCAGAAACGCCTCGACATCCAGCCCGTGGCGTCGCGCCCAGGCAGCCCAGACCCGCTCTGCGGCAGCCATGGAGTTGAGTAGGGTACCGTCCATATCAAACAGAAATGCACGGTACGGACGATCAAATACAGCCGATTCTTTGACGGACACTGCTGGGCTCCCTCTTATGCTCGCTACCCATTATCGGGCCCTGATGCAATCTACGGATCGGCCCAGGCCTTGTAAACGAAGGATGACCCCAGGCCGTCAGCAAACTTGACCGCCGCTCTCCGGGATATCTTGCGGCGTATTCCACGCGGCCAGAACCGCGACCCTAAGCCCTTCGACTGTAGCCCCCAGTGCCATTGAGGGCTGAGGCCCGGCCCCCTGCCCTGGCAGAAAAGGAACATGGATAAACCCACTGCGCACGCCAGACCCCGCCAAGGCATGCTGCAAGCTGTAGAACACTTGGTTACACACAAAGGTGCCCGCCGTGTGCGAGACCGAAGCGGCGATGCCAGCGTCGCGCACCGCCTTGACCATGGCCTTGACCGGCAAGGTACTGAAATAGGCCGCAGGCCCTTCAGGGATCACCGCCGTATCGACAGGCTGAGCCCCCAGGTTGTCCGGGATCCGCGCATCGTTGAGGTTGATCGCCACTCGCTCGATAGAAATATCACTGCGCCCTGGCCCCAGGCCGGTGGCAATTACCAGTTGCGGTTGATGCTCGGCCAGCAACTGGTTCAAACAGATAACCGCAGTGGCAAAGGCACAGGGCAATTGGCGGGCGATGATGGTGACGCCTTCCTGCAATTGCACCCCGTCCAGTTGACGCACAGCTTCCCAGGACGGGTTGATCAGGTCTTGATCGAACGGCTCAAACCCCGTCAGTAGCACAGTCCCCATCACCACCTCACATCAACACATAAAGAAGGACGATGTTGACCAGCAACATCATCAACGCCGTGGGCATCTGCGCCTTGATCACCGCGTTTTTGTCAGGCAATTCCAGCAGCGCCGCGGGCACAATATTGAAGTTCGCCGCCATCGGCGTCATCAACGTACCGCAGTACCCGGAAAACATGCCAATGGCCGCCATTACCGCCGGGTTGCCACCATAAATCCCCACCAGTACCGGCACACCAACACCGCCGGTCATCACCGGGAAGGCGGCAAAACCGTTGCCCATGATCACCGTGAACAGTGCCATGCCCAACACATAGACCATCACCGCCACCAGCTTGTAATCCAGGTTGATATAGGTGGTGGTGACGTGAGCCACGGCCGTCCCTACGCCAGCCTCGTTAAACAGCAAGCCGAGCATCGCCAGCATCTGCGGCAAGACCATGGCCCAGCCCAGGGCTTCGGTCAGGCGTCGCGACTCCCGCAAGGCCTGCACCGGCGTGTCGCGGGTCAGCCAGCAGGCCAGGCCCAGGGCGATCAGGCAACCGAGGCCGAGGGATACGAACGTGGTGTTTTTCGGGTCCAGCAGTGGCACGCCGCCAATCTCGACGTTCTTGAGCAGCACAGAGCCGATTACGGTGGTCAACGGAATGGCCAGGGCCGGAATAAACAGTTTATGACCCAGCCGGCCGGCACTGGCACGGGAGGCTTTGTCATGCAGTTCGACATGGGCACCACGCCCCACCCCGCCGAGCCCGGCGATCAACGCCATCAGCACCACGCCAACGCCCACGACCACCGACGGCAAGTACTCGCCCACCAGGAACGGAATGGCGAACAGCAGCCAGAACAAAGCACTTGACCAGCGTTTGGGGTGGGTGCGGTCAGCCAGGATCATGCCCGCGGTAATCAGCAACAAAACCCCGGCGAGCCAATACAGATATTGGATGGAAATGATCATTGCGCGGCCTCCGGCTGAACGCTGGCGGGCGCGGTGGCTGTCAGTTCGCGGGTCAATCTTCGGTCAAAGCGGTGCAAACGTATCGCGTGCACAATGAACGCACAAATCGCCGTGGGGATGCCCCAGACCGCAATATGCAGCGGTTCGACATCAATGCCAGAACCCAGCAGGAAGGTGTGCATCAAGGCAATCGCACCAAAGGCCACGAAGATGTCTTCACCAAAAAACAGCCCCACGTTGTCCGTGGCGGCGCACATCGCCAGGACCTTGTGGCGCACCTTGTCCGGCAGCTTGCCAAAGCGTTTCTCGGCCGCGCCTTCCGCCATGGGCGCCAGCAAAGGGCGCACCATTTGCGGATGCCCGCCAAGACTGGTGAGGCCCATGGCCGCTGTGGATTCGCGAACAAACAGATAAATGATCAACAGACGCCCGACGGTGGCGCGCTCGAAGCGCGCAATCCAGTTCTGCGCGTGCAGGCGCAGGCCATGGCGCTCCAGCAAGCCGATGACGGCCAGGGGCAGCAACAGGATCAGCTGCAAGGCGCGGGTCTGCAGGAAGCCATCGCCCATGGTGGCGAGGATTTTTTCCAAGGGGAAGTGCGCGGCAAATCCGGTGGCAATCGCTGCCGCCGTCACCACCAGCAACGGATTGAAGCGCAACACGAAGCCGACCACGATGACGAGCACGCCAATCAGCGGCCAAAGGTTCACAACAGTTTGCATGGCGTTGAGTCCTTGATTGCGTGCTGCGACGCCTGCCTCGCTGATAAGCAATGGCGGGGAGCCCGACGCGGATTTTTATTATTGACCGGGTAGGTCGAGGGTCATTGGCGGGCATCTTTGCTGCTTGGAGCGGAGGGTGTCCAACAAGAAAAATTGTTGCTGCAAACCAATAAAGTTTGTGAGGGGATGGCAGGCAATTACAGGCATGCCACGATTTGCGTGGTTCAAATCGTGGCATGCCCTGCCGGGTGAACCTGCGTGATCAGGGCTGCCAAGCTCTGGACGCAGCTGCGGCCTTGAATTTGGCGCTGTTTTGCGGTGTGGCTGGCGGCTCGGAATCACCAAAAATAGCTTTAAGCCAGTGCCCATCGGTCGGGTTGGGGAAGAGAACAAACTTGCGACCGAACTCTTGCTTGTCTTCGGTCATCAGCGCCATGCGCTGCTGCACATCGGACACGTAGTACTTGCGCTTGAAGTCATTGAGGTTGTCGCCCAACATCACGACCACTTCATAATCCTTGGCAATTTCCAGTTGCCTGGGCTCTTTATTGGATGTGTCGCGGTAAACCGTAAGATGCTTTTCATCCGCAAAGGGAAGCTTGCTATTGCGCAGGTTTGCCAAGGCGTATTCATAGGTTTTGTCACCCTGGTCACGGCTCGTGACGTAGAAAACCTCTACCCCTTTTGATTGCGCATAATTCAAAAACTCTACTGCGCCGGGCGTGGCCACCGGGCCGTTTTCAGCCACCCATTTATCCCAGGCGGCATCATCGAAGAACTCTTTGCCCGAATTGATCATGTAGCCCCAGTAGCTGTTGCTGCTCAAGACGGTGTCGTCGATGTCGCTGATAATCGCCAACGGCCGATCGCCGGCTTTGTGCGCTTGCAGGGCACTGTCCAGGCGCATCTTGGCAATATTGAAACCTTGATAGTAAAGCGCCTCGAACTCGGCAGCCGTCTGCCTCCAGGCGACGGCTGAAGTCAGATCATTGGAAACAACACTTGTGACTTGCCCTGACCATACCGGCGCACACTGAAGCATCAATAACGAGAAGAGAATGGGAGCGGCGAAGATCTTGTTGTTTTTCTCTACTTTCATTTTCAAACCCATAATTAAGGTCCAGACAGCCTCAGAAGGCACTGCAAGGGTGTTGTTCTATAACACCCTGCAGGTCGGCTCAATATGAGTGTCGCGATCGTGGATCAATCAGGCGCAACTCCCGCATTTACCAGCGGTGTGTAACTTGCGGTCAACACCGTGCCTGGCGCCGGCATGTGGCTGGTATTGTTGACTGTAGAGCAGGCAGTACTGCGATTGAACAGGTTCTGAATGCCCATGCTGACCTGATCATTTTCACCGAGTTGGTATTGGCTGATCATATCGACGGTGGTGTAGCTGTCGACCTTGCGTCGTCCAAAGCTGGCAACGCCAATCAGGCGATAATCAGCGCCATCGAAATAGGTGGCCTGCACGCGGTTGCTCCAGGCTTCACTCGGCTTGAACTCAAGGTAGGCGGTCAGTTTGAGCGGTGGGATGCGGTAGCCAGTCACGACCTTCAGGCTGCTCCCGGCCCTTCATCCAGGTAAAGCTGCCGCCGGCGCCTCAGCGCTCATTGAGCTTATGTTGCAACTGCGCAAAGCCACCGAGGCTGCGCGTTGTCAGGTCGGGGTTGAAGTAGCGCCCCACAACAGTTCTGTATTGCCTTGATTCCCCAGCGGCGTGCGAAGCGTGACCCCGCTGCCGAACACTTCACTGTTGCTTATCGTGAGCGTGGGGATTCCATGTACTGCCGAGAAATATGGCGCCGGGACCAATCAAGCACCCCCAATAACCATTTAGGCCTGGATAGAGAAGCGGCCCGAATGCCGCAGTGGCAAGAAAAGTGACCCCAGCCCATAACCGCTTACGCGGGGTGAACCACTCGCGGAACGCTTCAAGCTTTTTACCGGCCATTGCCACCTCCTTGTTTGATAAGCAGCAAAGCATATCACCCACTTAAACGAATCACGCCAGCCGGCGAGGCAGGCGCACGCTGGGAGGTAAGCCATGAGCGCTTTCGCAGTGTTTGGTATGAACTTCGCGGTCGCCAACGCAGAGGCCGGCAAGAGAGCAACAAAAAAGGGCCCACCTTTCGGTGAGCCCTTCTAGACCGCCCAGCAGAGCGGATTTTGTTTGGTAGGCGCGATTGGACTCGAACCAACGACCCCCACCATGTCAAGGTGGTGCTCTAACCAACTGAGCTACGTGCCTGCTGTGAGGCGGCATTCTACGGAATTCCCGAGGGGTGTCAACACCTTTTTTGAAGCTAAGCCTATGAATATGCGAATTTTTTATTTTTCATTAGCCGCGCGGCTTTTTCCGGGTGGCTGGCAGGGTATTTTCAACTGAGGTAGGATCGGCGCACTCGTAAAAAATATAAAACAGAGGTTCCAGTATGGCGAACACCCCCTACCCCCAGTCGTATTACGCAGCGTCCGCCAATGCGGTTCCTCCCCGGCCAGCGCTGCAAGGTGAAGTCGAAACCGATGTGTGCGTGATCGGCGCCGGCTATACCGGGTTGTCGAGCGCGCTGTTCCTGCTGGAGAACGGCTTTCGCGTGACGGTACTGGAAGCCGCCAAGGTAGGTTTCGGTGCATCTGGGCGCAACGGTGGCCAGATCGTCAACAGCTACAGCCGTGATATCGATGTGATCGAACGCAGCGTCGGCCCCCAACAGGCACAGCTATTGGGACAAATGGCATTTGAGGGCGGCAGGATCATTCGTGAGCGGGTAGCCAAATACCAGATTCAGTGCGACTTGAAGGACGGCGGGGTCTTCGCTGCACTCAATAGCAAGCACATGGGCCACCTGGAATCGCAGAAGCGTTTGTGGGAGCGCTACGGCCATACGCAGTTGGAGTTGCTCGACGAGCGGCGCATCCGCGAGGTAGTGGCCTGCGAGAACTACGTGGGCGGCCTGCTGGACATGAGTGGCGGGCATATCCATCCGCTGAACCTGGCATTGGGTGAAGCGGCGGCAGTGGAGTCCCTGGGCGGCACTATCTACGAACAGTCCGCCGCCGTGCGTATCGAGCGTGGCGCCAACCCTGTGGTCCACACGGCGCAAGGCAAGGTAAAGGCTAAATTCATCATCGTCGCCGGCAACGCGTACCTGGGCAACCTCGTGCCCGAACTGGCAGCCAAGTCGATGCCATGCGGCACACAAGTGATCACCACCGCACCTCTGGGGGATGAACTGGCTAAATCCCTGCTACCCCAGGACTTCTGCGTCGAAGACTGCAACTACTTGCTCGACTACTATCGACTGACCAGCGACAAGCGCCTGATCTTCGGCGGTGGCGTGGTGTATGGCGCGCGGGATCCGGCAAATATCGAAGCAATCATCCGACCGAAGATGCTCAAGGCCTTCCCGCAATTGAAGGATGTAAAAATCGACTACGCCTGGACCGGCAACTTCCTGCTGACCTTGTCTCGCCTGCCCCAGGTTGGCCGCATCGGCGATAACATCTACTACTCCCAGGGCTGTAGCGGGCATGGCGTGACGTATACGCACCTGGCGGGCAAGGTACTGGCCGAAGCCCTCAGAGGCCAAGCGGAGCGTTTTGACGCGTTTGCCGACCTGCCGCACTACCCGTTCCCGGGCGGCCAACTGCTGCGCACACCATTTGCGGCAATGGGCGCGTGGTATTACGGGCTGCGGGACAAGCTGGGCTTCTGATCGACACCCTGCAGGAACCGGCTTGCCGGCGATGGCGATCTTGACGACGCTATCGCGGGCAAGCCCTCCCCTACAGGTAGCATCATCAAATCGCAGACACAAAAAACCCCGGTCTTTCGACCAGGGTCTTTGCTATCGATCCAATCAAGCATGAAGCTTGCTTTGGCGCTCTCGGGGTGTTCAGTGGACCCCGGAACAGATATGGCGCAGCGGACGGGACTCGAACCCGCGACCCCCGGCGTGACAGGCCGGTATTCTAACCGACTGAACTACCGCTGCGTATCGCTCAGACTGCTGAAGTGTCACCTTCAACTGCCTTCAAACATCTGACTGAGCAGCCTTGACTGTTCAATCTCAAACCCGACATATCGGACCTGGAAAATATGGCGCAGCGGACGGGACTCGAACCCGCGACCCCCGGCGTGACAGGCCGGTATTCTAACCGACTGAACTACCGCTGCGCGTCGGTGCAACTTTTAACGTTGCGTCTTGCCCGAAGGCAAAACTCTCAAGAAGTGGTGGGTGATGACGGGATCGAACCGCCGACCCTCTGCTTGTAAGGCAGATGCTCTCCCAGCTGAGCTAATCACCCTTTGCTTCGTTGAGGCCGCGAAATTTACGCAGATAGCGGACCTAAGTCAATAGCCTGCTTGAAGTTTTTCTGAAAAAGACAAAATCACGTCAAGACAGCTACCCGCCCTACTCGCTGTAAATCATCTTCTTGCTCATGCCGCCATCCACCACGAACTCTTGCCCCGTCACAAACCCAGCGCTGCGCGACAGCAGCCACGCCACCATGGCGGCCACATCCTCAACCGTCCCAACCCGGCCCGCAGGATGCTGCGCATGATCGGCGTCACTCAACGGCTCTGCGCGGCGCGCGGCGGGATCACGGGCATCGATCCAGCCAGGGCTGACAGCATTGACCCGAACCTCCGGCCCCAGGCTGATGGCCAGCGCATGGGTCAGGGCCAACAGGCCACCCTTGCTCGCCGCATAGGCCTCGGTGTCCGGCTCCGACTGCCTGGCCCGGGTAGAAGCCAGATTGACGATAGAACCGCCGTGGGCACGCAGATACGGTGCACAGTGCTTGGCCAGCAACATCGGCCCACTGAGGTTCACCGCCAGCACCCGATTCCAGTAAGCCAGGTCCAGGCTATCCAACGTGATATTGCGCGGGTCGGCCACTGCGGCATTGCACACTAGGGCATCCAGGCGCCCGAACTGGCCCAGCACTTCAGCAACCCCAAGGGCCACCTGCTGCTCATCGGCCACGTCCATGGTGATAAACCAGGCGTTATCGCCCAGCACCTTGGACACTTTAGCGCCCCGCTCGCGATCAAGATCGGCCAACACCACTTGCCAGCCTTCGCTGATCAGCCAGGCAGCGATCCCCAGGCCGATACCCCGTGCAGCGCCCGTTACCAACGCGACCCGGCCATTACTGGCGCCAGCCGCCTCCTGGGACCACTCGATCACAAGGCAGCCAGCCCGCGGGCCAGATCGGCCTGCAAGTCAGCCACGTCTTCCAGCCCCACGGCAACCCGGATCAGGCTGTCGCGGATACCGGCCGCTTCACGCTCCTGCGGGGCCAGGCGCCCATGGGAGGTGGTGCTTGGATGGGTAATGGTGGTTTTGCTGTCACCCAGGTTGGCGGTGATGGAAATCAGGCGCGTGGCGTCGATAAAGCGCCATGCGCCCTCTTTACCACCCTTGACCTCAAAACTGACCACCGCCCCAAACCCGCGCTGCTGACGCTGGGCCAACTCATGTTGCGGGTGGCTCTTCAAGCCGGCGTAGTGGACTTTTTCGATGCCGTCCTGCTGTTCCAGCCACTCGGCCAGGGCCTGGGCGTTGGCGCAATGGGCTTTCATCCGCAGGCTGAGGGTTTCCAGGCCCTTGAGGAAAATCCAGGCGTTGAACGGGCTCAGGGTCGGGCCTGCGGTGCGCAAGAAACCCACTACTTCTTTCATCTGCTCGCCACGACCGGCCACTACACCGCCCATGCAACGGCCCTGGCCATCGATGAACTTGGTAGCCGAATGCACCACGATATCTGCGCCCAGCTTCAGCGGTTGCTGCAGGGCGGGCGTGCAGAAGCAGTTATCCACTACCAGCATTGCACCTTTGGCGTGCGCTACTTCGGCGAGGGCGGTGATGTCTACGAGCTCTGCCAGCGGATTTGACGGTGACTCGACGAACAGCAATTTGGTATTGGCCTTGATTGCCCCATCCCAACCTGAAAGGTCTGCCAGCGGCACGTAGTCGACTTCAATGCCGAAACGCTTGAAGTACTTCTCGAACAGGCTGATGGTCGAACCAAACACGCTACGCGAGACCAATACATGGTCCCCGGCGCTGCACAGGCTCATGACCACCGCGAGGATGGCCGCCATGCCCGTTGCCGTAGCGACGGCCTGCTCTGCACCTTCCAGGGCCGCGATACGCTCTTCGAAGGCACGAACGGTCGGGTTGGTATAACGGGAGTAGACGTTACCCGGCACTTCGCCAGCAAAGCGAGCCGCCGCGTCCGCCGCGGTGCGGAACACGTAGCTGGAGGTGAAGAACATCGGGTCACCGTGCTCACCTTCCGGCGTGCGGTGCTGGCCGGCGCGCACAGCCAGGGTATCGAAAGCCACGCCATCGAGGTCGCTGTCCAACCGACCGGCATCCCATTCCTGACTCATGCTGCCACTCCTTCACTCAATTCTTTATTTAAGATACAAAACCGGCCCCTCAGGGCCGGTAGTCAATCAGTTGTTGTACAGATCGATGATCGCGCTGACCGCCTGGGTCTTGATCTTCGAGGAGTCGTTGCGCGCCTGCTCGATCTTGTTCAGGTAAGCCTCATCGACATCACCGGTCACGTACTTGCCATCGAAGACCGCACAATCAAACTGCTCGATCTTGATCTTGCCGCCGCCAACCGCCTCGATCAAGTCAGGAAGATCCTGATAGATCAGCCAATCAGCGCCAATCAGATCAGCCACATCCTGGGTCGAACGATTGTGCGCAATCAGTTCGTGGGCGCTCGGCATGTCGATACCGTACACGTTCGGGTAACGCACGGCAGGCGCAGCGGAACAGAAGTACACGTTCTTCGCCCCGGCTTCACGGGCCATCTGGATGATCTGCTTGCAGGTGGTGCCACGCACGATGGAGTCATCCACCAACATCACGTTCTTGCCGCGGAACTCCAGCTCGATGGCGTTGAGCTTCTGGCGTACCGACTTCTTGCGAGCCGCCTGGCCCGGCATGATGAAGGTGCGGCCGATGTAGCGGTTCTTGACGAAACCTTCGCGGAACTTGACGCCCAGGCGGGTGGCCAATTCCAGCGCAGCGGTGCGGCTGGTGTCCGGGATCGGGATCACCACGTCGATGTCGTGCTCTGGACGCTCGCGCAGGATCTTCTCGGCGAGCTTCTCGCCCATGCGCAGGCGCGCCTTGTACACCGAGACGCCATCGATGATCGAATCCGGGCGCGCCAGGTACACGTGCTCGAAAATGCACGGTGTGAGCTTGGGGTTGATCGCGCACTGGCGGGTGTGCAGCTTGCCATCTTCAGTGATGTACACCGCTTCGCCCGGGGCCAGGTCGCGCACCAGGGTGAAGCCCAGTACATCCAGGGATACGCTTTCGGAGGCAATCATGTACTCGACGCCTTCGTCGGTGTGACGCTGGCCGAACACGATAGGACGGATGCCATGCGGGTCGCGGAAACCAACGATCCCGTAGCCGGTGATCATTGCCACGACCGCGTAGCCACCCACGCAACGGTTATGCACGTCGGTCACAGCGGCGAACACGTCTTCTTCGGTTGGCTGCAACTTGCCGCGCTGGGCCAGTTCGTGGGCAAACACGTTGAGCAGCACTTCCGAATCGGAACTGGTGTTGACGTGGCGCAGGTCAGATTCGTAAATCTCCTTGGCCAACTGTTCAACATTGGTCAGGTTACCGTTGTGCGCCAAGGTAATGCCGTAGGGCGAGTTGACGTAAAACGGTTGAGCTTCGGCCGAAGTCGAGCTACCGGCAGTCGGATAACGCACATGGCCAATACCCATATGCCCGACCAGGCGCTGCATGTGACGCTGATGGAACACGTCACGTACCAGGCCATTGTCCTTGCGCAGGAATAACCGGCCGTCGTGGCTGGTCACAATACCGGCAGCGTCCTGGCCGCGGTGCTGGAGGACGGTTAGCGCGTCATACAGCGCCTGATTGACGTTCGACTTACCGACGATACCGACGATGCCACACATGCGACGCAACCCCTACTTAATGAATCTTGACTGAACACTACTTACTGCGGCGCGTTGCCCGGCAAGAGGTGCTCCTTGAACGGAATATCAGCGGGTACGCTGATACCGCTGGCCAGCCACTGACTACTCCACCCCAATATGAGGTTCTTGGACCAGTCTGCAACCAATAGAAATTTTGGCACGAGACTCGACTCCTGCCACCAAGCATCCTGCTGTACCGGGCCCAGGCTCAACAGCCCGACCGCAACGACCACCAGCAACGCGCCACGCGCGGCACCGAAGGCCATGCCGAGAAATCGATCGGTCCCGGAGAGGCCGGTGACACGTATCAATTCGCCGATAAGATAATTGACCATTGCTCCCACCAGCAGCGTGGCGATGAACATGATGGCGCAGCCCGCGATGACACGAGCCGAAGGTGTTTCGATGTAGCCGGCCAAGTAAACGGCCAGGGATCCGCCGAACATCCAGGCGACGACTCCTGCAACGATCCAGGTCAGCAGCGATAATGCTTCTTTGACGAAGCCGCGGCTTAGACTGATCAATGCGGAGATGGCGATGATGGCTACGATCGCCCAATCAACCCAGGTAAATGGCACAGTGCAGCCTACAGACGGATAAGGCGGCGCATTTTAGCAGAGCGCTGGGCTATCGGTAAGCGGTGATTGGCGGTCCATTGCAAATCAATGGGTTGTGGCAAGCTGCGGCCATCTCAGACGGGCATAAACCAATGTGGGAGCGGGCTTGCCCGCGATAGCGGCGTGTCAGTCAACTTTAATATCGACTGATGCACCGTCATCGCGGGCAAGCCCGCCCCCACACAAGCCTGCACACACATTTGGAGCCAGAATCAGCCGCGTTCTGGCTGGAAGCGCACCACAAAACCCTTCAGATTCTGCTGACGCCCCAGCAAGTCACGCAGGCGGTCAGCCTCGGCACGCTCAATCAGCGGCCCGACAAACACCCGGTTCTTGCCATCGGCAGTACGGATATAAGCGTTATAGCCCTGGCTGCGCAGGGTTTTCTGCAAGGCTTCGGCACTTTCGCGGTTGGACAGACTGGCAAGCTGCACCGACCAACTGATCGGCAGGCCATTGGGATCAATACGGCTTTGACCGACATCCGGCTTGCCTGGCGCAGCAGGCTGCGGCGCGACAGGTTTTGGCGCTGGAGCAGGCGCCGCAGGCTTGGCGGCCACGACTGGCGCTGGCTTGACCACGGGAACGCTGGGTTGAATTGGCGCCGTGGGTGCCTGCTGCTGGGCAATTTCTGCATCCGTCGGCACTGGCTCTTCCTTGGGCAGCGCCTGCGGCTCAGGCACCACCACCGGCTCGACCTGAACCTGCGGCATTACCGGGGCCTGGGGCGCAGCCGGCGCGTCAACCGTGACCTGGCGCTGCTCGTCCTGACGGGAAAACAGCATCGGCAGGAATATCACCGCCAATGCCACCAGCACCAGGGCTCCGACCATTCGCTGCTTGTATGCGCTATCCAGTAATGCCATGTGCAGCTTCCTCCGTGGAGCGCCGGGCCAACCACTCAAGCGCCTCGGCAACACAATAAAATGATCCGAACAACAGAATCTCGTCCTCGGCCGTTGCTACCGCGCATTGAGCCTCCAATGCAGCGGTCACGCTTGCATGGGACGTCACCGTCGCACCAAGGTTCTGCAGCAACACCTGTACATCATCGGCCGAACGGCTGCGAGGTGTGTCCAGCGGCGCTACCGCCCACGCCTGCACACTGCTCAGCAAGGGTGCGACCACACCTTCCAGGTCTTTGTCCGACAGCAAGCCGAACACCGCCAGGCGTCGACCCGTCGGCACATGGCTGGCCAAACGGCGCGCCAAGTACTGCGCAGCATGCGGGTTATGACCAACGTCCAGCAACAGGTCAAGGCGCTTGCCTTGCCACTCGAACGCGCGGCGATCCAGGCGCCCGACCACCCGTGTACGTTGCAAGGTATCGGCAATCTGCCCGGCATTCCATGGCAGATCCAGCAACAGGTAGGCTTGCAGGGCGAGTGCGGCGTTTTCCATGGGCAGGTTCAGCAGTGGCAGGCCGTGCAACTCGACGCCCAGACCCCGCGCATCGACACCACGCCACGACCAATGATCGTCTGCCACGTCCAGGGAAAAATCCCGGCCCCGCAGGAAGAAGGGGCAATCCAGCTCGCGCACCTTGTCCAGCAAGGTATGCGGCGGATCCAGGTCACCACACAGTGCCGGCTTGCCTGGGCGCAGGATCCCGGCCTTTTCATAGGCCACCGATTCGCGGGTATCACCCAGGTAATCGGTATGGTCCACGCCAATGCTTGTGATCAACGCCAGGTCGGCGTCCACCACATTGACAGTATCCAGGCGACCACCCAGGCCCACTTCCAGCACCACGGCATCCAGCTGTTCGCGCTCGAACAACCAGAACGCAGCCAGGGTGCCCATCTCGAAATAGGTCAGGGAGGTATCGCCGCGCCCGGCATCCAGCGCCGCAAAGGCTTCGCACAATTGCTCGTCGGTGGCTTCAACACCGTTGAGTTGCACGCGCTCGTTGTAACGCAGCAAGTGCGGCGAGCTGTAGACACCCACCTTCAAGCCCTGGGCCTGCAGCAATGCAGCGACAAAGGCGCAGGTAGAGCCCTTGCCGTTGGTGCCCGTGACCGTAATCACTCGCGGCGCGGGCCGACCCAACCCGAGGCGGGCCGCTACCTGTTGCGAGCGCTCCAGGCCCATGTCGATGGCTGACGGATGCAACTGCTCAAGGTAGGCGAGCCACTCGCCCAGGGTTCGTTGGGTCATAGGTTTGCAGGCACCGGCGGAACGACGATAGGTTCGACTTTAGGCGCGACGTATTCTGGTGTCGGCAAGCCCATCATCTGCGCCAGCAGGTTACCCAAGCGTGGACGCAGTTCGGAACGGGCGATGATCATGTCAATCGCCCCGTGCTCCAGCAGGAACTCGCTGCGCTGGAAGCCTTCCGGCAGCTTTTCGCGCACGGTCTGCTCGATCACACGTGGGCCGGCAAAGCCGATCAGTGCCTTGGGCTCGCCAACGATTACGTCGCCGAGCATCGCCAGGCTGGCGGAAACGCCGCCATAGACCGGGTCGGTCAGCACGGAGATGAACGGGATGCCTTCCTCGCGCAGACGCGCCAGTACCGCAGAGGTCTTGGCCATTTGCATCAGCGAGATCAACGCTTCCTGCATCCGCGCACCACCCGAGGCGGCGAAGCAGATCATTGGGCAACGGTTTTCCAGGGCGTAGTTGGCGGCACGTACAAAGCGCTCACCGACAATGGCGCCCATCGAACCACCCATGAAGGAGAATTCAAACGCCGACACCACCACCGGCATGCCCAGCAGCTTGCCGCTGATCGAGATCAGCGCGTCTTTTTCACCGGTCTGCTTCTGCGCAGCGGTCAGGCGGTCCTTGTACTTCTTGCCGTCGCGGAACTTGAGACGGTCCACCGGCTCCAGGTCAGCGCCCAGCTCGGCACGGCCATCGGCGTCGAGGAAGATGTCGATACGGGCGCGGGCGCCGATACGCATGTGGTGGTTGCACTTGGGGCAAACGTCCAGGGTCTTTTCCAGCTCTGGGCGGTACAACACCGCGTCGCAGGATGGGCACTTGTGCCACAGACCTTCAGGGACCGAGCTTTTCTTCACCTCGGAACGCATGATCGAGGGGATCAGTTTGTCTACTAACCAGTTGCTCATGCTTTCTTTCTCCAGTACCGGTGGCTTGAACACAGCCCCGCGTATGCCCTTGAGCTAAATTCATTGATGTGGCGATAACAGCTGCAGGACGGGGTCAGACGTTCGACCAGCCATTTCCTGCACCTGCCCTCAGCCTTCCAGACAACCCGCCAACGCGTGGCTGCCACTTCATTGGCGCCGCCCGAGGGCAACGCCGGCCTGTTTCACACAGTGGTAGTTACTGACGGCGGCAGACTGCCAGCCGTCACATCGCGCCACTGCTGCTGCGCACTGCCTGCATGAATGCGCGAATCTTGGCAGAATCCTTGATGCCCTTGCCCTGCTCCACCCCGCCGCTGACGTCCACCGCATACGGGCGAACCTGGGCGATGGCCTGCGCCACGTTTTCGGCACACAGGCCGCCGGCCAGGATGATCGGCTTGCTCAAGCCCTGGGGAATCAGCGACCAGTCAAAGGCCTCGCCCGTACCACCAGGAATGCCCTCGACATAGGCATCGAGCAAAATCCCGCTGGCCCCGGCGTAGGCGGCGCAACTGGCGGCGATATCGTCCCCGGCCTTGACCCGCAAGGCCTTGATATAAGGGCGATGGTAGCCGGCGCACTCATCCGGGGTTTCGTCGCCATGGAACTGCAGCAGGTCCAGGGGGACGGCATCCAGGGTTTCGTTGAGCTCACAGGCGCTGGCGTTGACGAACAGCCCCACGGTGGTCACGAACGGCGGCAAGCCGGCAATGATCGCCCGTGCCTGCTGCACCGTCACCGCGCGCGGGCTCTTGGCATAAAACACAAAACCAATGGCGTCAGCCCCCGCCTCGACTGCCGCCAGCGCGTCTTCCATGCGGGTAATCCCGCAAATCTTGCTGCGAACGCCTGACATATCGTCGGAACCTCAGGGGGCTGTCCAGGAAAGTCCCGGATGGTAACAAATGCTTTTCCAGGCGTCAGCCGTCAAGTTCAGTGAAACCTGTGAGGAAGTGTGGCCCGATGAAACGCTGCGGCAACTCGAACTCATCGCGGTATTCCACATCCACCAGATACAGGCCGAACGGGTGCGCCGTCACCCCGCCGGTACGACGCACTCGACTCTCCAGCACTTCCTTGGCCCATTCCACCGGGCGCTCGCCGGTGCCAATGGTCATCAGTACACCGGCGATATTGCGCACCATATGGTGCAGGAACGCACCGGCACGGATATCCAGGACAATCATCTTGCCGTGGCGCGTGACGCGCAGGTGGTGGACTTCCTTGATCGGCGACTTGGCCTGGCACTGGCCAGCCCGGAACGCGCTGAAATCATGGATTCCCACCAGGTGCTGGGCCGCCTCAGCCATACGCTCGGCGTCCAGCGGGCGGTGGTTCCAGGTAATTTCTTCGTTCAAGTGTGCCGGACGGATCTGATCGTTATAGATCACGTAGCGGTAGCGCCGGGCAATCGCCTTGAACCGCGCATGGAAGTGCGCCGGCATGACCTTGGCCCAACTGACGCTAACATCGTGGGGCAGATTGATATTGGCGCCCATGACCCAGGCTTTCATCGAACGCTCGGCCTGGGTGTCAAAATGCACCACTTGCCCGCAGGCATGCACGCCGGCGTCGGTACGCCCGGCGCACATCAATGAAACCGGCGAGTCGGCGACCTTCGACAGGGCCTTCTCCAGGGTTTCCTGTACGGTCGGCACGCCCGAGGCCTGGCGCTGCCAGCCGCGATAGCGCGAGCCTTTGTATTCAACGCCCAGGGCGATTCTGAAAAAGCCAGCGGCCGCCATTTCGGCGGCCGCGTTATCTATATTTGCCAAGAGCTGAGGGCCTGATGAGTTGCGCAAAGGCAGCCATTATATATGGCTTGAGGATTTTTGTAGGAGCGAGCTTGCTCGCGAAGATTGTCAACGATAACGCGCCCATCCTGGAAGAACGCGGTGCCCTTGAGTTTTTCGCGAGCAAGCTCGCTCCTACAGGAGTTGCGTAATGGCTTTAGGCCAGGTTGCTGAGCATTTCCTTGGCTTCATCCCGTTGCTTTTCATCGCCTTCGGTAAGGACTTCGGCCAGGATGTCGCGCGCACCGCCCTCATCCCCCATGTCGATATAAGCCTGGGCCAGGTCCAGCTTGGTGGCGACTTCGTCGGTGCCCGACAGGAAGTCGAACTCCGGCTCATCGTCGCCCTTGGCGGCGTCTTCGGCAGTGAAGCTCGGCTCGATCGACGGGCTTTCCAGGCTCTGGGACAGACGCTCCAGTTCGGCGTTGACATCGTCAAGCTCCGAAGCGAATGCGTCCGGCTTGGCTGACGCCGCGGGTTCGTCCGCCAGGGACAGATCAAAGTCTTCCGGCAGGTCAAAATCTTCCAGCGCGGCCGGTGTCAGGGTGGGCGGCTCTACCGGCGGCAGGTCCTTCATCTGTTCTTCCAGGCCCGAGAGGAAGTCGTCATCGGACGCAGAGGCTGGCGCATCCAATTGCAAGTCGAGGTCAAAATCCGATAGATCGTCCTCGCTGGCCTTGGCTTCATTCTGCTGCTGCAATACCGACTCGAAGCTCAGATCATCGATCTCGGGCTCTGGCGCAACCACGGCCGGCGAAGCGGCTTCCAGGTCATCCAGGCTCAGGTCGAAGTCGGTGTCGAACCCATCGGCCTCAGGCGTGGCGGCGGGCGCCGGTTCTTCCTGGAGCAGATCCTTGACGTACTGCGCATCCAGCGCAGCGGCGGCGACGGCAGCACTGACACCCGCTGCCAGCACGGCCATGGCCGGGTAGCGGTTTTTCAACAGTTCGACCTGGGCGTGATTTTCGCCATTGGCGACCAGTTGGCGCTCCTGGGTTACGAAGCCATCTTTGTCGCCCTGCTGACCATAGACTTCCAGGAGCTTGAGACGCAGATCGCTGCGCTTGGGCTCCAGCTTGATCGCTTCTTCCAGCACGGCGGCCGCCTGGTTCAGGTGACCACGATCCAGGTGGGACTGAGCGAGCGCCAAAGCGTCGGAGGAGCCGGGTTCGATGATCGGCTTGCTCGGCGGCGCCATGCTGGTCACCGGTGCAGGCACAGGCGCCACGGCAACCGGCGCTGAAGCTGGAGCTGGAGCTGGAGCTGGAGCCAGCTTGACGTTTGCCGCAGGGACTTCAAGGCCTTCGAAACTGTCCGATGGCATGTCCTGGTCAAGGCTCGAGGAGAACTCCGGTTCCTCGGCCAGCGCCCGCGCCATGCGCAGGTGTTTTTCCTCTTCCAGGCGCGCATTGCGATGACGCGCCCATAGCAGCAGGAGCAGCAATACCAGCAGGCCAGCGGCACCGCCAATCACCCCGAGAACGATGGGATTGGTCAGCAGGTCATTGAACTTGCCTTCGGTGCTGGCCACGGGCGCGGGCTCAGCCGGGTTTTCCACAGGCGCAGCCACGGGCGCTTCGGCGGCTGGCGCCGGGGTAGCAGGTGCTGGTGCAACGGGCGCCGCCGCCAACTCCGCAGGCATGGCCGCCGGCTGCGCCGGTGCGCCACCCTCGGCCTGCAACTTGGCCAATTGGTTGTTCTTCAGTTCAATCAGCCGCTGCAACTTGTCCAACTGACTTTGCAGGTCAGTCATGCGGCTTTTCAGTTCTTCATTTTCGCGGCGGGTCGAATCCAGGCTTTCCTGGGTCACCGCCAGCTTGTTGTTCAAAGCCTTGCTATCCCCTGCGGCGCCTTTGACTCCAGCCTTGGCGGCCTCGGCCGAGACCAGGCTGAGGTTGTCCTTGGCAGCCGTTTGCGACGGCGCGGCACCGGCCTGGGTGCGCTTGGTGGCGTCCAGTTGCTGACGCCCCGCTGCCTGATTAGTGGCACCGCGACGCCCCTGACGCCAGGCCGCGTTCTGCGCAGTCACTTCGGCAATCGCCTGAGGTTGCGGCAGGCTGGTGCTTTGTACCGGGTCAGGCAGGCGCAGTACCTGGCCGGTTTTCATGCGGTTGATATTGCCGTCGACAAAAGCCCCAGGGTTCAGCGCCTGGATCGCCAGCATCGTCTGCTGGATCGAGCCGCCATTGCGATTTTTAGCGGCGATTTCCCACAGGGTGTCGCGGGAAGTCGTAGTGTGTTCAGCCGCCTTGCTGACGCTGCTGGCCGCAGGCGGGGCAAGGCGCGGTGCCGGGGCAATGGCCTCCGGGGCCTTTTGCTCGAACTTGGCCGGGTCCAGCAAGACGCTGTAGTCGCGCATCAATCGGCCATTGGGCCATTGCACCTGCAACAGGAAGCGCACATAGGAGTCGGGCAAGGGCTTGCTGGAGGTAACACGCACCACGCTGCGACCGCTGGGGTTGAGCACCGGGGTAAAGCTCAGTTCATCAAGGAACGCTTGGCGATCCACGCCCGCATCCACAAAGGCCTGGGAAGACGCGAGGCTGGGTACGATGTCGGAGGCGCTCAGCCCGCCTACATCGAGCAGCTCGATCTCCACCGACAACGGCTGGTTCAACTTCGACTTGAGTGTCATCTCCCCAAGTTGCAGCGCTTGCGCCATACCGGAGGACAGCGCCGAGGCGGCCGCTATTGCTAACACCAGTTTGCGAACTTGAACCATAGCCTCATCCTTTGTTTGAACACTCCTCGGCCCGCGAGAAGGTTGGGTACCGCTGCCATTCGGCATGGCGAGCCGATAGGTCACCGACGCGCAACTTTTCGTGCATGGGGCCAAGCATAGCGCTTAGCTAGAATCAATCTACAAATTGCCGCCAAGTATCTTTTACGCAAGGTCTTTTATCAACAACTGCGCCAGTTGCACCGCGTTAAGCGCAGCACCTTTGCGTACGTTATCTGACGTCAGCCACAAGTTTAGTTCCGCTGGGTCGTCAATGCCCGCTCGCACCCGGCCCACGTAGACCACATCCTGACCGACCGCATCCCCAACAGCGGTAGGGTAATCGCCCTCTTCCACCAGTTCGACGCCCGGCGCCGACTCCAGCACGCGATTGACTGCGCCAAGGTCCACAGGGCTCGCCAGTTGCAGGGACACGCTCAGGCTATCGCCAAAAAACACCGGAGCTTGAACGCAGGTCGCGGAAATCTTCAGCAACGGTAAATCAAGCAAGACGCGCAGTTCGTGGACCAGGCGTTTTTCCAGGGCCGTGTGGCCCTGGGCGTCCGGCGTACCGACCTGGGCCAGCAGGTTGAAGGCCATTTGCCGATCGAAGAACTTTGGCTCCAGGGGGCGCACATTCAACAACTCGGCGGTTTGCCGGGCCAGCTCACTCACGGCTTCACGGCCCTGGGCAGACACGGCCAGGCTGGCGGTGACACTCACGCGCTGAATGCCCAGCAAGCCCCGCAACGGCGCCAGGACCACCGCCAGATGAGTGGCGCACGGGCTCGGGCTGCCGACCTGGAAGGGCTTTCTCAGACCTTTCAGTACGTAGGCGTTGGCTTCCGGCACCACCTGAGGTGCCTGCTCGGCCGGCAAGGCCCCAGACAAGTCGATCAGCGAGCACCCCGCCGCAGTGGCGCGCGGGGCAAAACTCAAGGTGACCGCCGGGCCAGCCGCGAAAAAAGCCAGTTGCACCTTGCTGAAATCAAACTCGTCGACTTCCCGCACCCGCACGTTCTTGCCGCGAAATGGCACCGAAGCGCCGGCCGACTCACTGCTGGCCAGCAAGTGCAGGGTGCCGACCGGGAAATCCAGCTCTTCGAGGATCTGTACCAGGGTTTCGCCAACGGTGCCGGTGGCGCCGATCACGGCGATATCAAAGGTCTGGGTCATGGAGGCTGCCTCGGGCATTGCGGGGGGAGCGGCACTTTACCGGGTGGTGGGGGGTGAGGCAATTAACCTGGGCTTTGTGGTGTGATGGGGGCCGTTATCGCGGGCAAGCCCGCTCCTACATTTTGATTTGTGAACACATTCAAGTGTAGGAGCGGGCTTGCCCGCGATGACGGCCCCAGGCGCAATAAAAAACCCGCGCCTGTCACCAGGGCACGGGTTTGTTCAACACCAAAAAGCGATCAACGCTCCAGCAGGATCCGCAACATCCGGCGCAACGGCTCGGCCGCGCCCCACAGCAGTTGGTCACCCACGGTGAAGGCGCCCAGGTACTGGGTGCCCATGTTCAGCTTGCGCAGACGCCCCACCGGAACATTCAGGGTGCCAGTGACCTTGGTCGGGCTCAGCTCCTGCATGCTGATATCGCGGTTGTTCGGCACCAGCTTGACCCATGGGTTGTGCTGGCTGATCAGCCCTTCGATATCGGCAATCGGTACGTCTTTGTTCAGCTTGATGGTCAGCGCCTGGCTGTGGCAGCGCATGGCGCCGATGCGCACGCAGATACCGTCCACCGGGATCGGGTTCTTGAAGCGCCCCAGGATCTTGTTGGTCTCGGCCTGGGCCTTCCACTCTTCGCGGCTCTGGCCGTTCGGCAGTTCTTTGTCGATCCACGGGATCAGGCTACCGGCCAATGGCACGCCGAAGTTCTCGGTCGGATAGGCGTCGCTGCGCATGGCCTCGGCCACACGACGGTCGATGTCGAGGATCGCGCTGGCCGGGTCGGCCAGTTGATCGGCGACGGCCGCGTGGGTCGCGCCCATCTGTTTGATCAGCTCACGCATGTTCTGCGCACCGGCACCGGAGGCCGCCTGATAGGTCATGGCGCTCATCCACTCCACCAGCCCGGCTTCGAACAGGCCACCCAGGCCCATCAGCATCAGGCTGACGGTGCAGTTGCCGCCGACATAGTTCTTGGTGCCGGCGTCGAGCTGCTGGTCGATGACCTTGCGGTTGACCGGGTCGAGGATGATCACGGCGTCGTCCTGCATGCGCAGGCTCGAGGCGGCGTCGATCCAGTAACCCTGCCAGCCGGCTTCACGCAGCTTGGGGAAGACTTCGCTGGTGTAGTCGCCGCCCTGGCAGGTCAGAATGACGTCGAGGGTCTTGAGCTCTTCAATGTTGTAGGCGTCCTTGAGCGGGGCGATATCCTTGCCCACGGACGGCCCTTGGCCACCGACATTCGAAGTGGTGAAAAACACCGGCTCAATAAGATCGAAATCCTGCTCTTCCAGCATCCGCTGCATGAGCACGGAACCGACCATACCGCGCCAACCGATCAGACCTACACGTTTCATCGCAACTACACCTTGTTAAAAAGTGGGCCGCCTTGCAGCAACAACTGCAAGCGGGCCCGAGAGATTACAGATTCCGCAGCGCGGCGACTACTGCGTCGCCCATTTCCTGCGTCCCGACCTTGGTGCAACCCTGCGACCAGATGTCGCCGGTACGCAGGCCCTGGTCCAGCACCAGGCTCACCGCCTTCTCGATCGCGTCCGCCGCTTCGCTCAGGTTGAAGCTGTAACGCAGCATCATCGAGACCGACAGGATGGTCGCCAGCGGGTTGGCAATGCCCTGGCCCGCGATATCCGGCGCCGAACCGTGGCACGGCTCGTACATGCCCTTGTTGTGGGTGTCCAGGGACGCCGACGGCAGCATGCCGATGGAACCGGTGAGCATCGAGGCCTGGTCGGACAGGATGTCGCCGAACAGGTTGTCGGTGACGATCACGTCGAACTGCTTGGGTGCACGCACCAGTTGCATCGCGGCGTTATCGACGTACATGTGGCTCAACTCGACGTCCGGGTAGTCCTTGGCCACTTCTTCGACGATCTCGCGCCACAGCTGGCTGGAGGCCAGGACATTGGCCTTGTCCACCGAGCAGACCTTCTTGCCACGTACGCGGGCCATGTCGAAACCGACACGGGCGATACGGCGGATTTCGCTCTCGCTGTACGGCAGGGTGTCATAGGCCTGGCGCTCGCCATTTTCCAGCTCACGCACACCCCGTGGCGAGCCGAAATAGATACCGCCGGTCAGCTCGCGCACGATCAGGATATCCAGGCCCGCCACCACTTCCGGCTTGAGGCTCGACGCGTCGGCCAGTTGCGGATAGAGGATCGCCGGGCGCAGGTTGCCGAACAGGCCCAGTTGCGCACGGATTTTCAGCAGGCCGCGCTCCGGGCGGATATCACGTTCGATCTTGTCCCATTTCGGCCCACCCACGGCGCCGAGCAGCACGGCGTCGGCAGCACGGGCACGGTCCAGGGTCTCGTCGGCCAGGGGCACGCCATGCTTGTCGATGGCCGCGCCGCCGATCACGTCGTGGCTCAATTCAAAGCCCAGGCTGTACTTGCTGTTGGCCAATTCCAGGACCTTGACCGCTTCGGCCATGATTTCCGGACCAATGCCGTCGCCAGGGAGAATCAGAATCTGCTTGCTCATGCGTTCCTCATTTCATCAAGCGACCCGCCCTCGGGCAGGTCGGGAAAATTATTAGCGTTCGGCCCAGACCACCAGCACGTCGGTGCTGAAGGTGCCATCGGCTTGAATCTCAAAATAATCGCGCACTTCCTGGCCCATCGCCTTTTGCAGTGCCAGGATCGCTGCGCACAATACCTCTGGCGTGCGCATGCGCTCGACCCACGAGGTGTATTCCAGGCGCAGGCGCTGGCGACTGCTATTGCGTACATGCAAGCCGGCTTCGCTGAGCTGGCGCATCCACTCGCCAGCGGAGTAATCGCGCACATGGCTGGTGTCGCGCAGCACTTCGACGGTTTGCAGGTAAGTGTCCAACAGCGGGCTGCCCGGTGACAAGACGTCGACAAATGCCGCCACGCCACCCGGCTTGAGCACCCGGCGCACTTCGCGCAGCGCCAGGCCCAGGTCGCTCCAGTGATGGGCCGAGTAGCGGCTGAACACGAAGTCGAACTCGCCATCGGCGAACGGCAGGCGCTCGGCGGCCCCGTGCAGGGTGCGGATATTGTCCAGCCCACGGTCGGCGGCAGCCGCGGCGACCACGTCGAGCATTTGCTGCGACAGGTCGTAGGCCACCACTTCCTTGACCAGCGGTGCTACGTGGAAACTCACGTGACCGGCGCCACAACCCAGGTCCAGCAGGCGTGCCGCGCCCTGCCCGGCCAGTTCGGCCTGCAGCAGTGCGAATTCGGTGCCTTGGGCGTGCACGGCACTGCTCAGGTAGGCCGAGGCCTGTTCACCGAATTGTTTTTGCACGACTTGGGTGTGGGCGGTGCTGGTCATGGAAGTTTCCTTGGGTTTTGTGGTGTTGGTACGGGCGCTATCGCCGGCAAGCCAGCTCCCACATTTGACCGTGTTCACAGATCAAAATGTGGGAGCGGGCTTGCCCGCGATGGGGCCCGCACGGTTTACCGCAAATCAGGCATCACGAAACAACCAAGGCTGGCTGGCCCGGTGCTTGGCTTCAAACGCCGCAATGGCATCGCCGTCCTGTAAGGTCAGGCCGATATCGTCCAGGCCGTTGATCAGGCAGTGCTTACGGAACGCATCCACTTCAAAGTGGTACACCTTGCCGTCCGGACGGGTCACGGTTTGCGCCGCGAGGTCGACGGTCAATTGGTAGCCGACATTGGCTTCCACTTGCTGGAACAACTCGTCCACTTCGGCATCGCTCAAGATGATCGGCAACAAACCGTTCTTGAAGCTGTTGTTGAAGAAGATATCGGCGTAGCTCGGCGCGATGATGCTGCGAAAGCCATATTCTTCCAGGGCCCAAGGCGCGTGTTCACGGCTGGAACCGCAACCGAAGTTCTCCCGGGCCAGCAACACACTGGCGCCCTGGTAACGCTCGGCATTGAGCACGAAGTCTTTGTTCAGCGGGCGCTTGGAGTTGTCCTGGTAGGCGTAGCCCACGTCCAGGTAGCGCCACTCGTCGAACAGGTTCGGGCCGAAACCGGTGCGCTTGATCGACTTCAAGAACTGCTTGGGGATGATCTGGTCGGTGTCCACGTTGGCACGGTCCAACGGTGCGACAAGACCTGTGTGTTGGGTAAAAGCTCTCATCGGGTATTCCTCAGATCAATTCGCGAACGTCGATGAAACGACCGTTGACGGCAGCCGCAGCGGCCATGGCCGGGCTCACCAGGTGGGTGCGGCCACCGGCGCCCTGACGCCCTTCGAAGTTACGGTTGGAGGTGGACGCGCAATGCTCGCCGGACTCCAAACGGTCCGGGTTCATCGCCAGGCACATGGAGCAACCCGGCTCGCGCCATTCAAAACCGGCTTCGAGGAAGATCTTGTCCAGGCCTTCGGCTTCGGCCTGGGCCTTCACCAGGCCCGAACCTGGCACCACAATGGCTTGCTTGATGGTCGCGGCCACTTTGCGGCCCTTGGCGATCACCGCCGCGGCGCGCAGGTCTTCGATCCGCGAGTTGGTGCAGGAACCGATAAACACCCGGTCCAACTGGATGTCGGTGATCGCCTGGTTGGCTTTCAAGCCCATGTACTTCAAGGCCCGCTCGATGGAACCGCGTTTGACCAGGTCGGCTTCCTTGGCCGGGTCCGGCACGTTCTGGTCGACGGCCAGGACCATTTCCGGCGAAGTGCCCCAGCTGACTTGTGGCTTGATCTGGGCGGCGTCGAGTTCGACCACGGTGTCGAACACCGCATCTTTGTCAGAAACCAGGTCTTTCCAGGCCTCCACGGCGGCATCCCAATCGGCGCCTTGCGGAGCGAATGGACGGCCCTTGACGTACTCCACGGTTTTTTCATCCGCCGCCACCATGCCCACACGGGCACCGGCTTCGATGGACATGTTGCAGATGGTCATGCGGCCTTCGATGGACAAATCACGAATCGCGCTACCGGCGAACTCAATGGCATGGCCGTTACCGCCAGCGGTGCCAATTTTGCCGATCACGGCCAGCACGATGTCCTTGGCGGTGACGCCAAAGGGCAAGGTGCCTTCGACCAGCACCAGCATGTTCTTCATTTTCTTGGCGACCAGGCACTGGGTGGCGAACACATGTTCCACCTCGGAGGTGCCGATACCGTGGGCCAGGGCGCCGAACGCACCATGGGTGGAGGTATGGGAGTCGCCGCAGACCACGGTCATGCCCGGCAAGGTTGCGCCCTGCTCCGGGCCGATAACGTGGACGATGCCCTGGCGCACGTCATTCATCTTGAATTCGGTGATGCCGTACTCGTCGCAATAGTCGTCGAGGGTCTGGACCTGCAAGCGCGAGACCTGGTCGGCAATGGCTTCGATGCCGCCCTTGCGCTCCGGGGTGGTCGGCACGTTGTGGTCCGGGGTCGCGATGATCGAGTCGACGCGCCAAGGCTTGCGCCCGGCCAGTCGCAGGCCTTCGAACGCTTGGGGCGAGGTCACTTCATGGATGATGTGACGGTCGATGTAGATCAGCGATGACCCATCATCGCGCCGTTTCACTTCATGGGAATCCCAGAGTTTGTCGTAAAGCGTTTTGCCGGCCATCAGTCGGTCCTCATCAGCGTCTTTCTATGCCCTGGGCGTTGAACGATTCAATAACCCTTTGGCTTGTGAGGCTGATGCTATGGCGTTACATTAAATAACTCAAATTCATATTTTTCATGCTTTGGATAACTCACTGGAATACAACCATGGATCTGGCCAACCTCAATGCCTTTATTGCTATCGCCGAAACCGGCAGCTTCTCCGGCGCCGGGGAGCGCCTGCACCTGACGCAACCGGCAATCAGCAAGCGTATCGCCGGCCTTGAGCAGCAACTGAAGGTGCGCCTGTTTGATCGACTGGGCCGTGAAGTGGGCCTGACAGAAGCCGGGCGCGCACTGCTGCCCCGCGCCTATCAGATCCTTAATGTGCTGGATGACACTCGTCGCGCCCTGACCAACCTGACCGGCGAAGTCAGCGGGCGCCTGACTCTGGCCACCAGCCATCACATCGGCCTGCACCGCCTGCCGCCGGTATTGCGCACGTTTACCCGGGAATACCCGAACGTGGCCCTGGATATTCAGTTCCTGGATTCGGAAGTCGCCTACGAGGAAATCCTCCATGGCCGCGCCGAAGTCGCCGTCATCACCCTGGCGCCGGAGCCCCACAGCCTGGTGCGGGCCACCCCGGTATGGGATGACCCCCTGGATTTCGTGGTGGCGCCCGAACACAGCCTGGCCAATAACGGCACTATCAGCCTTGCCGACATTGCCCGCCATCCGGCGGTTTTCCCTGGCGGCAATACCTTTACCCACCATATCGTGCACCGGCTGTTCGAGGCCCAGGGCCTGACGCCGAACATCGCCATGAGCACCAACTACCTGGAAACCATCAAGATGATGGTTTCGATCGGCCTGGCCTGGAGCGTGTTGCCGCGCACTATGCTTGATGATCAAGTGGCCAGCATCGCTTTACCGGGCATACAGCTCAGTCGCCAGCTAGGCTATATCGTGCACACCGAAAGGACGTTGTCGAACGCTGCGCGGGCTTTCATGAGCCTATTGGATGCACAGGTTGATCCGGCGGAGATGCCGGCATGAGGCCGTGCGGCCTGTAGACCCTGCTCCCGCGCCGAATGCCCATCGAGCCAAGGCCCCTTGATAATGCCCAACCCTGTCGATCCCGTGCCGCCGCTGCCTCGCATTCACGCCCTGGACCCCCAGCAGGCGGAACAAAGCTGGGAGAACGCCCCGCAGCTGCTGGCGGCGCTCAATGCCGCACGGCTCGGCGCCTGGAGCTGGGATATCGACAGCGGGCGAATCAGCTGGTCGCGCGGCACCCAGGCGCTGTTTGGTTTTGACCCCCGCCAGCCATTGCCCAAGGACCTGGATTACCTCGACTTGCTGGCCGCCGAGGACCGCGGCCGCGTGATCCGGGCCTTTCACGCCGTCCTGGCGGGCGCGCCCTTCGAGCAAGCCATGCACCACCGCATCCAGTGGCCGGATGGCAGCCTGCACTGGCTGGAAATCAACGGCAGCCTGCTGCCGGACGCGTCCGGGCGGCGGCGCATGATCGGGGTGATTCGCGAAACCACCCAGCAACGCGAGCGCGAACATGCCCTGGGCCACTCGGAAAAACGCTTCGCCACCTTGTTTCATCTGTGCCCGAACATGGTCCTGCTGACTCGCCAGGAAGACGGCCTGATCAGTGAGGCCAACCAGTATTTTGAAAGCCTGTTCGGCTGGCCGGTGGCCGATGCCATTGGCCGCACCACTCTGGACCTGGGGCTGTGGGTGCATCCTGAGCAACGCGCCTTGCTGGTCAAGGCGACCCAGCGCAAGGGCGAACCCATCACCATGGAAGTGCAGTTTCGCGCCAGCAATGGGCAAATCCATGACGGCACCCTCAGTGCCCAAAAGGTCGAACTCGACGGCCAGGCCTACCTGATCAGCACTTTCCTCGACACCACCGAGCGCAAGAACGCCGAACAGGCCCTCAAGGACAGCCAGGAACGCCTGGACCTGGCCCTGGATTCGGCCCAACTGGGCACCTGGGACTGGCATATCCCCAGCGGCATGCTCTACGGCTCAGCCCGGGCGGCGCAGTTGCACGGCCTGGAGCCGCATCCGTTCCATGAATCCTTCGATGCGTTTTTTGAAGGTATGCCCGATGAGGAGCGCGCCAGCATGCGCGACGCCTATCGCACCCTGCGTGAAGGCCCGGCAGGCAATTACCAACTGACCTACCGCGTGCAACTGGAGGACGGCAGTTCGCGCTACCTGGAAAGCCGCGCCCGCCTTTACCGTGACGCCCAGGGCGCGCCCCTGCGCATGGCCGGCACGCTGCTGGATATCACCGACCAGGTGGAACGCGAGCAGCGTCTGAGTGCCTCTGAAGAGAAGTTCGCCAGCCTGTTCCTCGCCAGCCCCGACCCGATCTGCGTTACCCGCCTGTCGAGCGGCGAATTCATCGAAATCAATCCCAGCTTCTGCCAGACCTTTGGCTGGACCGCCGCCGAAGTCATCAATCACACCGCCGAGCAGATCGGCTTGTGGGATGAGCCGACCCAACGCCTGCAGCGCATCGAGCAGGTGATCCGCGAGCAAGCGCTGAACAACGTGGCGATCATCGTCCACCACAAGAATGGCCAGCGTCTGACCTGCATGATTTCCAGCCGGCTGATCACCGTCGGCAACCAGCCCTGCGTGGTCACCACCCTGCGCGATATCACCCAGCAACAGCGCTCGGAAGCGGCGCTCAAGGCCAGCGAGGAAAAATTCGCCAAGGCCTTTCACTCAAGCCCCGACGCAGTGTCCATTACCGAGCGTGACACTGGGCGCTACGTGGAGGTCAACGACGGCTTCTGCCGCCTGACCGGCTACCGCGCCGAGGAAGCCATTGGCCTGACCCTGTACCAGATCGGCATCTGGGCCGATGAGAACCAACGCTCGGCATTGCTCGCCGAACTGCAGATCAAGGGCCGCATCCACCACCTGGACATGCTCTGGCACAACAAGCGCGGCGAGTTGCTGGCAGTGGAAGTGTCGGTCGAGCCCATTACCCTCAATGAAACGCCATGCCTGCTGCTGACCGCACGGGATGTGAGCCTGCTGAAAAGCGCGCAGGCGCAGATCCGCCACCTGGCCTATCACGACCCGCTGACCAACCTGCCCAACCGCGCCTTGCTGATGGACCGCCTGAGCCAGCAGATTGCCCTGCTCAAGCGGCATAACCTGCGAGGCGCGCTGCTGTTTCTGGACCTGGATCATTTCAAGCACATCAACGATTCCCTCGGGCACCCGGTGGGCGATACCGTGCTGAAAATCGTCACCGCGCGCCTGGAAGCCAGCGTGCGCATGGAGGACACCGTGGCGCGCCTGGGTGGCGATGAGTTTGTCGTGCTGCTCAGCGGCCTGGAAGGTTCGCGAATGGAGGTCAGCAAGCAGGTGCAGCTGCTGTCCGACACCCTGCGCGAGCTGCTGTCGGAACCGATGTTCCTCGACGGCCAGCGCTTACAGGTCACCCCCAGTATTGGTGTTGCGCTGATTCCCGATCACGGCTCGACCCCGGCCGACCTGCTCAAGCGCGCGGATATTGCCCTGTACCGGGCCAAGGACTCCGGGCGCAACACCACGCAGATGTTCCATAACAGCATGCAACGCACCGCCAGCGAGCGCTTGCGCATGGAGACCGACCTGCGCCTGGCGCTGTCGCGGGGCGAGTTCAGCGTGCATTACCAACCCCAGGTCGATGCCCGGGGCAATCGCATTGTCGGCGCCGAAGCCCTAGTGCGCTGGCAGCATCCGCAACTGGGCGCACAATCACCGACAGAGTTCATCAAGGTCCTGGAGGACAGCGGTCTGATCCTCGAGGTGGGCACCTGGATCCTCGATGAAGCGTGCGCCACCTTTGCCAGGCTGATTGCCGAAGGCCTGATTGAGCCCAAAGGTTTCAGCCTGTGCGTGAACATCAGCCCCCGGCAGTTTCGCCAGAACGACTTTGTCGAACGGGTGGAACGCAGCCTCAAGCAGCACCAACTGCCATTTAGCCTGCTGAAGCTGGAAATCACCGAAGGCATCGTGATCCAGAACCTGGACGACACCATCGGCAAAATGCGCCGCCTGAAAAAACTCGGGGTCAGCTTTGCCATGGACGACTTCGGTACCGGGTATTCGTCATTGACCTATCTCAAGCGCCTGCCGGTCGATGCCTTGAAAATCGATCAGTCATTTGTGCGCGATGCCACCCACGACCCCAACGATGCAGAGATCATCCGCGCGATCGTAGCCATGGCGCGCAGCCTCAACCTGGAAGTGATTGCCGAAGGCGTGGAAACCTGCGAGCAACTGGCGTTCCTGCAAGGCTTGGGGTGCCATCTGTATCAGGGCTATTTGCATAGCCGGCCACTGCCGGTGGACGCGTTCACGCAACTTTTGAGGAGCGCTGCCGGAGGCTGAAAACAATCCGCCAGATGAACCGCCAGGCCCAGCACGGGGCATCAGACCAATTTCAACGCTCGCACGAAGTAGCCCTTCCAGTTGGAGGGCGCCAGGCTGCGCTTTTCTCCATACATGTCGAACATCCCATCAACGACCGTCACTGAATGGTGGGTGTCCGCCAGCGTTCCAATGGCCCCGTCAGCCAGTTCTTGCACCGTGCTTTCCCGGATGTAGGCATACAGCCCCAGCCTGCGCAGCGCCGATCCGGGATACTCACCGTCGTTCAAGGTATCCATGGCGACCTCATAACTCTGGTTTCCCCGGCCGTCGTTGTTCTCCAATTGCGCCCGCTTGGCACTTACGGCGTACAAAAAATTGGCATCGTCCAAAAGGGATTGATTGCTGCCCTGCAAACCGGAGTGCACCTTGGCCTTGTTCAATTCGTCGTGGGTCAACGTCAGTTTGTAGCCATCGCGCATGACCACTTCGTATCCGTCAGCGGTGGCGGAGATTTTTTTATAGATGCCTTGCGGATTCTGGCCAAACTTCATCATGGCGGCCTTGATCGCTGACACTGTGACACAGTTACCTTCTACACCCTGGTAAAAACCACTCCAGATATTAGCGGGGCGGATACCCACTGGCACACTGGAAAGAGTCGGGGCCTTTTCATCAACTATTTCGGGGGATACATCAGGCGTTTTTTTATCATTGAACAACATGAACCCATAACTTTTATCTACCTTGCGCTGCTCCGAATAAAGATGTTGGGTGTTGTCCATCACAAAAGCCGAGCCGAAGTTATGGGTCTCCACGACACCCAAAGCGCCACGCGCCGCCATATAGGTTGCAGGCACAAACTGGGCAAAACCCATCAGGCCCATACCACGCAAGAAGTTCTGGGTAGTTTCACCTTCTAGACTCTTGAGCAGGACGTCTTCGAAACGCTCATGATTGCCGATCAGCTGCTTGCGCTTGATAAATGCCGCGAGCACTAAGTTGGCGTCCGATACCGCCATGCCATCGTTCCCGGCAAACCGTGATGCCTGCGCGGTCATCCTTAGTTCCTCGGCAGACACATGAACCCTGAACTCATCTTTCATCGTGATCTCATAACCGTCGCCCACCGCCTTGACCTTTTCAAACATATCATGTGGGCTTTGACCGAAGGTCATCATCATCAATTTAATGACTGCGGCATGGGTACTATTATCAAAACACTCACCAAAGTTACGTCGGGTGGCGGAAAATGCATTCAAAATATCGCGGGGTTTGTTCCCCCCGGCCGCCGACAATGTGACTGTCGATAAACGCCGGACAGATTCATGAGCCACACTCAAACCATCAAACAACATCCGACCGAACATACCGATACTCATAGGAGTTTCCTACCCAAAAATATTATTAAAGACACGACAAACAACACACAGCCGATAAGTGACGAATTCAAACTTAAAAATACAATGACGAATAAAAACCTGCGCAGGATAAAAACAACCACTTTTATTCTTAAATCAACATCTAGTGTAAAAACCGCTATTTACCTACCAACACCCCCCATCAGTCGACTAACGCGACTGCGTGCCCCTGGCTGGGCGCCCTTCCTTTACGGCCCCACAACTCTTCCTTGCCACCAATCACCGCAACCGAATGCCCGGTGCGGTTGACCATGCCGACTTGCCCCCTGGCCAACACACTTACCGCCACACGCTTCATGTGCTTCTTCAAGCCCAACCGCAGAAAACCCTCTCCCGCCCCTCTCTCATCCTCACCATCATTCAGGCTGCGGATTGCCGCGCTAAAACTTCTAGCCGCTCGGCCATCGTTGTTTTCCATCTGGGCGCGCTTGGCGCTGACGGCAAACAGGAACTGAGCATCCTTGAGCATTCCCTTGTCTTTTCCAACAAAACGCGCGCCCTGTGCCGCTTGCTTCAACTCCTCATGAGTCAGCGTCAAGCGAAAGCCATCTCGCATCGCAACGTGATAACCGCGCTCGGTTTTGATGACTTTTTTGTAAATATCAGTAGGGCTCTGTCCGAATTTATGCATCGCCGCCTTGATTGCCGATACCGTTACGCAGTTACCATCCGGGCCCTGACGAAAACCGCTCCAGATATCATCGGCCTTGGCCCCGTTGCGCTTTTCCGAAAGCCCCTCAATCCTGACCGGGTGTGAATCGGGCGTAGGCACTGCCGGTGTAGGCTTGTCAGGAATCACATCGGTTTGAACGCGTTTCTCCTTATCCCGTCCTGACAACAACGCTGATAGCTGACTCAGCAAATTCATGAACATTGAAACAAGACTTTTTAATTCCACTTCCTTAGTTGCAACGTCACCCCTGAAATCCGTGAAACTGTTAGATAGGTCAACGACGCCCGCGGTCTGCCTAAGACGCTGTGGCTGCAGAGAGTTAAAGTTCCCCTCTACCCTACCCGAACAACCACATGGCACGTTTGTAGCACTGTTAATAGTTAAGTTAGACATTAGTTTTCCTGCCACAAAGTGCCCCTCCGGCCTAAACTTTGCCGAAGAGGTCACTGATTGAAATCAAGAACTTTATTGGGTGTTTACTGATGTAGCGGGCGCATTAGAACCGGCGAGACAAACCCCGCGCCCAGCTTCTTTCACCCGGGCGGCAATCAGGGCCGGGCGACGTCAGGTCTGGCTCAGGCTTGGGGTCGTGCGACGGCATCACTGGGGTTGGCCGGGGACGAACAGCAGGCGGCACCTGCGCGTCGGTTTCCGGTACTGCCAGATCAGGCACCCGATCAGGTTTTACCTGGCGGTCGGTCAACGACACTGTTGGCCTGTGCACCCAGTCGGGCCGGGCTTGCGGGTCGATCGTCGGGAGCGGCCTCGGATGCGGCCGCACACGAGTGTCGACCTTTGGCACAGCAGGATGAGAGTCCTCCGGGCAGTGGCAATTGTTCACATTGAGATCGACGTTTACCCGCACAACCGTGTCAGACGATGCCTTGGAATCGGTACCAGGAAC
Organism: Pseudomonas sp. 06C 126; assembly: GCF_001855215.1. NCBI lineage: Bacteria > Pseudomonadati > Pseudomonadota > Gammaproteobacteria > Pseudomonadales > Pseudomonadaceae > Pseudomonas > Pseudomonas sp. 06C 126. Next base: position 87,802 of record NZ_MIFU01000078.1, read on the forward strand.
CCTCGGTGTAATTGTGATATTGGGTAGCACCACGGGGTGCTTGCCCACATCCGAATTCACTTTCGTATCTGGTATCACGGGCTTGCCATCGGTCTGCGCCTTCTTCTCCTGTGATTTTTCAGCCTCGAGCTGCACCTTGGCGTCATTGCCGAGTATCAGGGGCTTGCTGTCGATCTGTGCCTTCTTCTCCGGTTGTTTGCCAGCGTCAACCTGCACTTTGCTGTCCAGGCCTGTAGTTACCGTTTTATCCCCCGGTGTAGGTTCGGGTAAGGGCTTTTTGCCAGACAACAGATCGCGCATCGCCTTGAAAACAAGCTCAAACATGTCGAACAGTTTTGCAAGAGAATCAACACTCACAACAATGTTGTCGCGTCCGACGCCTGTAGCCCGGTTATATTCCGGCAACACATTCAACTTATTACCCAGCAACTTGCTCGCATCGTTCCCCCCAGGTGGAGTGGGTACCGGTGTCGGCAAATCAAACTGGCGATTAGCGACATTCGCGCCTGGAGGATTGTTTATAGATAGATAAGACATGCGTCATTCCTCTTCTCAAGACAGCACAGGGCGCTCAGGCCCCCATAACGAACAGTGTTTACTTATGACTTGAAACGGCAGCCACCGATTCGAAGTCCCTAGTTTCGTGGAGTAAAAAACGTTCGAGTTCCAGAAATCGCGGAAAACATAAGGACATCAAAAGACAATTTCGGACTTTTACCTATAGACTTCTGCAAAGGCCTGCCTTACAAGGCCGTCCTTTGAAAAAAACAGGTCATACTCGCTAATAAACTGCGCCATGGAAAAAGAACGTCACGATTGTTTGAACTGTCTTTGCATCGCCCATGATATTTCCCGCGCGCTTAATACTGCTGCCACGCCAAGCAAAATCAAAAAACAAAAAACCGCTGCAACACTCACAGTTGACTAGAACTACAATAAAGTTACACACACCTACTCTCAAAATGCTCAAAATATACAATCAAACCAAACATGAATTTAACTGACGGCATCTGAATTACTTGCCCGACCAACAGAGTCTTAAACAAAAAAAGGGCGCCAGAGGCGCCCTTTTCAGAGGAGGTGAAAAACTTAAATACATGGACTCAATGTTGCAAAGCTGGCTTCTGCGCGCCGTTGATTGGAATGCGCTTGGCCTTGGCTTCTTCCGGCACCACCCGCAACAGATCGATACTCAACAAGCCGTTGCTCAGGTCCGCCGCCTTGATTTCAATGTGGTCCGCCAAGCGGAACGACAGTTTGAAGGCGCGCTGGGCAATACCTTGGTGCAGATAGGTAACGCTCTCAGCCTTGGTGTCGCGCTTGCCGCCACTGACGGTCAATACGCCTTTCTCCACCTGCAGCTCCAGATCGTCTTCCTGGAAGCCGGCAGCCGCGATGACAATGCGGTACTCGTCTTCACCATGCTTCTCGACGTTGTAGGGTGGGTAGCTGCTGCCCGGCTCATTGCGCAGTGCGGTCTCGAACAGATCGTTGAAACGATCAAAACCGACGGAGGAGCGGAACAGCGGCGCCAGGGAAAATGCAGTACTCATGGTCAAATCTCCTGAAATATCAGCAAGGTTCTTTATCTCCACGACCCGAATTCGGCATCGTGTAATCCCTAGATAAGGACCGCCAATTACATTTCAAGAGTGGCTGTAGGAAAAATTTCAGGCCACTTGCGGATGGGGCATTCCGAGTAGACGGCTAACCTGCTGAAGATCGGTTTCCCTGCGCAACGCGGTAAACAGCTCCACGGCTTGCGGGTAATTTCGCGTCAGCATGGCCAGCCACTGCTTCAGTCGGCCCGGCGCCTGGCGTTCCGTCAATTGCGCCACGGACTGCCTCCAGAACTCCTGGAGCATGGGCTGCATGTCCTCCCAGGTCATCTCCACCACGTCCTGACCGGCGCGCGCGGCGGCGATTTGCCGGGCCAGGTCGGGACGCGCTACCAGGCCGCGACCGAGCATGATGTCTTCGACCCCGCTGATCTCACGGCAGCGCCGCCAATCTTCGACACACCAGATATCACCATTGGCAAATACCGGGACCTTGACCACGTCCTGCACCCGCGGGATCCACTCCCAGTGTGCAGGCGGCTTGTAGCCATCGGCCTTGGTCCGCGCATGCACCACAATATGCGCGGCGCCGCCTTCAGCCAGGGCCGTGGCGCACACCAGCGCGCCGTCCGGGCTGTCAAAGCCCAGGCGCATCTTGGCGGTCACTGGGATATGCGCAGGCACGGCACGGCGCACGTGTTCGACGATCTGGTTGAGCAGCTCCGGCTCCTTGAGCAGCACCGCGCCACCCCGGGACTTGTTGACGGTCTTGGCCGGGCAGCCGAAGTTCAGGTCGATAACCTCAGAGCCCAACTCACAGGCCAGTGCGGCGTTTTCCGCCAGGCACACCGGGTCGGAACCGAGCAACTGCACGCGCAACGGCACGCCCGCAGCGGTCTTGGCACCGTGCAGCAGTTCTGGGGCAAGCTTGTGAAAATAGGCCGGGGTCAGCAGGCGGTCGTTGACCCGAATAAATTCGGTCACGCACCAATCGATACCACCCACCTGGGTCAACACGTCCCGCAGGATGTTGTCGACCAACCCCTCCATGGGCGCCAAAGCAATTTGCATGGAAAACACTCAACGAAAAACGTGGCGCAGTTTACTGGGTTTCCCACAGCAACCGTTAACCCTACCGCCCCCTGTAGGAGCGAGCTTGCTCGCGAAAAACGCCCAGACGACACGGTAAAACTGATCGACCGCGTTATCGTTGACGTTCTTCGCGAGCAAGCTCGCTCCTACATGGACAATGCCGTAAGCGCGACGCCATAGCCCTCGATAAACTCCGCCGGCATGCGCTTGGGCTTGCCACTGGAGAGCTCGATGCAGACAAAGGTGGTTTGCGCACGCAACAAGGTGGTGCCATCGCTGGGGCGCATCAGTTGGAAGCGTCGGGTCATTTTCAGGCGCTGGTCCCAATCGACGATCCAGGTTGCCAGCTGCAGCTCATCGCCTTCGTAGCCGGCCGCCAGGTAATCGATTTCGTGGCGCACCACCGCCATGGCCCGGTCCAGGCGCCGGTACTCGGTGAGGTCCAGGCCCAGGCGCTGGGAATGGCGCCAGGCACAACGCTCCAGCCAAGACACGTAGACGGCATTGTTGGCATGCCCCAGGCCGTCGATGTCCTCAGGGGCCACCTGCAGATCGATGATAAACGGCTTTGCCAAGTCCCAGCCCATGCCCTGCTCCCGGTCGATTAATGTCGGCGGGGAGCAGTGTAACCTATCGCCTGGCTCAAGCGGTTTGCCGGGCCGGCTCACGGCAGCCGGCGAGCAGCGCCAGCACACCTTCGACCACCCTTGGGTCGGCCAGGACTTTTTGATGGCCGCCCTGCTCCAGGCGTAAAAGGCGGCTGTCGAACCAGGCCTCGTGGATCATCTGCGAAGCTTTGACCGGGACGAAGGTATCGTCCTCGGCATGCACGATCAGCCCGGGGATATTCATTTGATAGTGGGCCACATCCAGGTGCTTGAGCGGAATGCCCAGGGAGTACTCGACCTCCTGGATAAACGCCGCACGCGCCCGCGCCGGCATGCCGACTACTCCAGCGAAGCCGCGCAATACATCGAGCAAGCGTGAAGGGGCAGCAATGCTCACCAGCGCATTGGTGCGCAGGCCCAACTGGATGGCCAGCATCGCACTGGCGCCACCCATGGAATGGCCAACCACCGCGTGCAAGGGCGGCAATTCAGCGGCAGCCTCCAGCATCGCCCGGGCAAACAGCACCACATGGGCTTCGCGGCCCGGCGAACGACCATGGGCCGGGCCATCGAGGGCAATCACCGAGTAACCCGCGCCCACCAGTGCGTCGATCAGGCTGGCGAACTGGGTCGGGCGCCCTTCCCAGCCATGCATCATCAGCACCGCTGGGCCCTGGCCCCAGCGCAGGGCCGACAGGCCAAAGCGCAAGGTGACGCGCTCGGCCTGCGCCAGCAATGGCAACTCCCAATCACGCGGCGGCAAGTCTCGTGGCGTCATGAAGGCACGCCGCATCTGGTTGGCGATGGTTTGCGGCGCCAGCCTGCCCACGGTGCCGTTGACTCGGCGAATCCAGCTCAAGGTGCTCATCCACTCACTCCCCAGGCTCACAAGCCTTGTTCAGCGCACAGCCGACTTGGAGGCGCGTAATACACGATCCGATAATTCGCCCGGCCCCAGAGCCCTGGCCAATGCCAGGCCACCAATCATCAAGGCCATGTCGGCCAGGGCCTTGTCGGTGTCTTCCGGGCTGGCGGCCAGCTGTGCGGCCATCAACTCGACGTGCTGGTTCAATACATCGCGAAACTCATCCGGCAGCCGGCTCATCTCGCCGACCGTGGCCGGGATCGGGCAGGCCTGGGCGGTAGAATCGCGGTGTTTGCGCGAGAGGTAGAACGCGGCTACCAGGGCTCGGCGCTCTTCGCCTGTCAGGCTGGGGTCCATATCGTCGATAGATGCCCGACGCCGCGCCAAGAGCTGCTCGAACGCCTCCAGCATCAGAGCGTCCTTGCTTTCAAAGTGGGCGTAGAAGCCACCCACGGTCAGCCCCGCGGCGCCCATGACTTCACCCACACTCGGTTCGGCCGGGCCACGCTGGACCAGCGCGGAACTGGCGGCTTGCAGAATACGTTCACGGGTTTGCGCTTTTTTATCGCTCATGACGGCCTCCGAATATTACGGTTAAAATATTATCCGCATAATACTTTTTAGCAAGCGGTGAATTCGACCGCTGGTCAGAAGAGGTTTTTTGAAGAGGGAGGGAGAAAACCCAAACGCCAGACAAACAAAAGGGCCATTCAATAATTGAATGACCCTTAAAAATCCCGCAGAGCGGGTAATCGTGGCGTCCCCTAGGGGACTCGAACCCCTGTTACCGCCGTGAAAGGGCGGTGTCCTAGGCCACTAGACGAAGGGGACACAAACCTTCTATACAACTGATCAGTGCTGAGAACTGATCGATTCAAGGACGGTGTGGCCAGACCTTGAACCTGTAAATTGGTGGAGCTAAACGGGATCGAACCGTTGACCTCTTGCATGCCATGCAAGCGCT
>NZ_MIFU01000079.1:0-91354 GCF_001855215.1 Pseudomonas sp. 06C 126
CGCGACACGGCCATGGATGGCCGATCGCGGCGGGCCCACGGAGCAATGCCTGACTGCGGGCATGCCGAGCCTAGGCGAGGCACCGAGTGGTGGGGCAAGCCCGCTCGCCACAGGGTGTGTGTTTAGTAGCCTACGGTGAAACGCTGGCGCGAATGCTTGGGTGTTTCCACTTCATCGATCAACGCAATGGCGAAGTCGGCAAAGCTGATCCAACTGCGGCCTTCGCTGCTCACCAGCAGGTCGTCCTGGCCCAGGCGGAACGTGCCGGTGCGCTCAGTCGCGACAAACTCTGCCGAGGGCGAAAGAAAGGTCCAGTCCAACGTCTTTTCCTGGCGCAAGGTGTCGAGGAACACCGCACCCGCACTGGCCTCGGCCTTGTATTCGGCAGGGAAACCTTCGCTGTCGATGACCCGCCCGCCGCCCGGCAACAGCAGCGAACCCGCACCGCCCACTACCAGCAAACGCTTTACGCCGGCCTGTTTGACCGGGCCGATCACTGCGGCAGCGGGCAGGGTGGCGAAGTGCGCGGCGCTGATCACCACGTCGTTGCCGCTGATGGCCTGTTGCAGAGCTGCCGCGTCCAGGGCGTCGACCTGTTTGACGGTCAGGCCGGGACGCGCCGCGATAGCGCCAGTGTTACGGGCAATGGCAGTGACCGTGTGGCCGCGACGCAGGGCTTCTTCCAGCAGTTGGCTACCGGCACGGCCGGTGGCACCAATGATTGCAATCTTGCTCATGACGTTCTCCAGGGTGGGTAAGGGTTGGATCAATTCACCACTTCATTTCGCCCTTGGCGACTTTGGCGCTCAGTTCCAGGGAGCTTTCATCGGCCAGGTGCGGGTAGCGTTTTTTCATCGCCGCGATCAGTGCGGTGGAGTCCTTGGCCTTGGCGGTCTCTACGTCGAACGCCTTGATGTAGTCGGCAGTGAAGGCGACAGATTTGGCCGAAGGTGTGCCCAGGTAGTGACCGGGTACCACGGTGACCGGTTTGAGTTTTTCGATACGTTGCAGGGTGCCCAGCCAATCGGCGTGGGATTTCGCGCCCTGGGTGTCGGCCATCCACAGGTGGATGTTTTGCGAGACCACCACGCCGCCGACCACGGCCTTGATCGATGGGATCCAGACAAAGCTGCGATCCGGCTGCGGGCCATCCAGGCCGATCACTTCCAGTGCTTGCCCTTCAAGCGTCAGGCTATGGCCTTCGAGGACTTGGGGAATAATGGTTTTGGCCGGCTTGTCGTCGCCCATTTTCGGACCCCAGTATTCGATCTTTCCGGCAACGGTGGCCTTGATATGGTCGACCACGGGCTGCGGGGCGAGGATCTTGGCCTGGGGGAAGGCGCTGGCCAGGGTGTCGAGGCCGAAGTAGTAGTCTGGGTCGCCATGGCTGATATAGATGGTGGTCAGTTGTTTGCCGCTGGCGCGGATTTTCTGCACCAGTTGTTCGGCCTGGCCTTTGCCAAACTGCGCGTCCACCAGGATCGCGTCTTTCTCGCCGCTGACCAGCACCGAACTGACAGGGAAGATCGCCGATTCGCCCGGGTTGTAGACATCGAGGGTGAGGTCGGCGGCGACGGCGTGGGCGGCAAAGCCGAGAACGGTAGTAGCCAATACAAAGCGCTTGAGGGTGGTGAGCATGTTCAGGTCCAGGTCAGGGGTGCCTTGGCAGGCGATGGACAGAGCTTAGTTGCACTGAACGCAGCAAAAAATGCGATGCTGGAACATAGTTTGTTTCTGAAATCGGGCAAATCATGGATCGTCTTCAAGCAATGCGCGTGTTTGTCACCGTGGTCGACCTGGGCAGCCAATCTGCCGCCGCCGATCACCTGGACCTGTCGCGCCCTGTCGTGTCGCGTTATCTGGCGGAGTTGGAGGACTGGGTCGGCGCACGCTTGATGCACCGCACCACCCGCAAGCTCAGCCTGACCGCCGCCGGCAGCGAAACCCTGCCACGATGCCGGCAGATGCTGGAATTGTCCTGCGACATGCAGGCCGCCGTCAGCGAACCGGACGACGCCCCCCGTGGCCTGGTGCGCCTGAGTGTCAGCACCTCGTTTGGCCAGGCGCAGTTGGCCGAGGCGATGGCCGATTACGTCAAGCGTTACCCGTTGGTCAGCATTGACCTGCAGATGCTCGATCGCACGGTGAACCTGGTGGATGAGCGCATTGACCTGGCGATCCGCACCAGCAATGACCTGGATCCCAACCTGATCGCCCGTCAACTGACGGTATGCCGCTCGGTGATCTGCGCTTCGCCGGCGTATCTGCAGGAGCACCCGCAACCCCAGCGGGTAGAGGAGTTGGCGGGGCATAACTGCCTGACCCATTCTTACTTCGGCAAAAGCCTGTGGCATTTCGAGGAGGATGGCGAACCGGTGTCGGTGCCGGTGCACGGCAATATCAGCGCCAATGAGGCCAGCACCTTGCTACGGCTGACCCTGGCCGGCGCGGGGGTGGCGATGTTGCCGACCTATCAGGCCGGCGATTACATCCGCAGCGGGCAACTGATCCGCCTGCTGCCCCATGCCGAGCCCCGGCGGATGAACATGTACGCGGTCTACGCCTCGCGCAAGCACATGCCGCAGGCCTTGCGCAGCCTTCTGGATTTCCTGGTATTGCGCTTCCCGCCCGAGCCGCAATGGGATGCGGGGCTGTAGGGCCGATAAGGCGCCTGAATACCCGTCAATACTGGCAACTCGCCCTGGCTGACCTATGCTTAAGACAGCACCTTCTTGATCTGTCCGGAGGTCACCGCCATGACGATCAAAACCAGAAAGTACCTGATGATCTTTGCCCTGTGCGCCTTCGCCACAGCCCTGTACGGCACCGCCGCCTACCGCGCCGAACAGGCCCGCCAGCAACCGGGCATGGCCGCGAGTTGCAACCATGGGCAATGCACCTACTCAGCGACGTTGAGCGCTCTGCGCTGACACGCCATCGTTAGGCGCCGCGTTCAGCTGTTCGCGAAATGCCTTGGGTGAAAACCCCACGCGTCGTCGGAACAGGCGTGAAAAATTGGTCGGATCTGAAAACCCCAAAACCTCAGACATTTCGTTGATGGTCATGCTGGTGTAGGTCAGCAGGCGCTTGGCCTCCAGCAACTGACGGTCATGCATGATCTGCAAGGCCGGCTGCCCGCCCAATTCGCGGCAGGTGCCATTGAGGTGCGACACAGAGATCCCCAGCTTGTGCGCCAGGTCTTCGATTTTCGGGTGTTCACGGTAGTGCTGCTCCACCAACTGGGTGAACCGCCGGAAGTACTCACGGCCCCGTGGGGCCCGTGGATGGCGGCGCTGGATGGCCTGGCGGCTGATCCACACCAGCAGCACGCTGACCAGGGCGTGCATCATCATGTCCCGGGCCGGGAAGTCGTCGCTGTATTCGTTCTGCAACCGCGTAAACAGGCTATTGAGATAGTCACTGTCCTGGCCCGCCGGGTAGCTGCCCAGGGCGCTCAAGCCGTCCACCGCCGAACCCAATTGGCCTTGCAGGTGCGCCACCAGTGGCGCGGCCAGTGTCACCACAAATCCTTCGACATCCTCGGAAAACCGGAACCCATGCACACACAGCGGCGGCAGCACCTGCAGGGTCGACTGCGTCAGCGTCGTGCGCTGGCCCTCGATCTCCAGTTGCGCCTGGCCCTTGTACACGTAGAGCAATTGGCACAGGTCCGCATGCCGGTGGGGCTGGATCTCCCACTGGTACTCACGGCTGCGCCGGGAGATGGTTTCACAGTGCAGTAAGTCTGGCGTCGGCCACTGTTGGCTTTCCCCGTAGAGTTTGAACACTGGAATCGCGGGGCTGGCATTTTTGGTCATGTTTTTATCCGATACTCAGGACAGTGGTTCGGTAATCGCCCCGATTGGCGAAAAGCGCAGGCTTTGGCTCAGTTTTCACCTTCTTGTGGCGGTCACTCAAGGGAAAAATGCCAGTACCAAAACCACTGACAACGCTTTCACCGGTTACGTTCGGGGGAAGCAGGCGGGTCATAAAAATAATGAAAACGCTAAAAACCCAAATCGCCATCATCGGCGCCGGTCCTTCGGGGCTGCTGCTCGGCCAGTTGCTGCACAACGCCGGGATTGAAACCCTGATTCTTGAGCGGCAGACCCCGGACTATGTTCTGGGGCGGATTCGCGCCGGGGTGCTGGAGCAGGGCATGGTCGAGCTGTTGCGCCAGGCGGGCGTCGGCCAGCGGATGGACGCCGAAGGCCTGGTGCATGAAGGCTTCGAGCTGGCTCTGAATGGGCGTTTGCAACACATCGACCTGAAATCCCTGACCGGCGGCAAGACCGTGATGATCTACGGCCAGACCGAAGTCACCCGCGACCTGATGGCCGCCCGCGAGCAGGCCGGCGCCATCACTTTCTATGAAGCACGCAACGTACAACCCCACGACCTCAAGGGCGAGCGGCCCTGGCTGACCTTCGAGCATCAAGGCCAGCAGGTACGCGTGGACTGTGACTACATAGCCGGTTGCGATGGCTTCCACGGCGTGGCGCGTCAGTCGATCCCCAGCGACGTGCTCAAGACCTTCGAGCGGGTTTACCCCTTCGGCTGGCTGGGCATTCTTGCCGACACCCCGCCGGTCCACGACGAATTGGTATACGCCAAGCACCCGCGCGGCTTTGCCCTGTGCAGCATGCGTTCGTCCAGCCGCAGCCGCTATTACCTGCAAGTGCCGGCCGCGGAGTCGATTGACGCGTGGTCCGACCAGCGCTTCTGGGATGAACTCAAGGCGCGCTTACCCACGGATCTGGCGGCGCAATTGGTCACCGGGCCGTCGATCGAAAAGAGCATCGCCCCGCTGCGCAGTTTCGTGGTGGAGCCCATGCAGTACGGGCGCCTGTTCCTGCTGGGAGACGCCGCCCACATCGTGCCCCCCACCGGGGCCAAGGGCCTGAACCTGGCGGCCAGTGATGTCAGCACCCTGTTTACGATCCTGTGCAAGGTGTACCGGGAAGGGCGCGTGGAGCTGCTGGAAAAATACTCACAGATCTGCCTGCGCCGTATCTGGAAGGCCGAGCGGTTTTCGTGGTGGATGACCTCGATGCTGCACCAGTTTCCCGAGGCGGATGGCTTCAGCCAACGCATCGCCCAGAGCGAGCTGGAGTACTTTGTCGAGTCTGAGGCCGGGCGTAAAACCATTGCAGAAAATTACGTCGGACTTCCCTACGAAGCTATCCAATAGCTGGCTATCGAGTAACATGACGGGCATTGCCGCGGGCCTCTTTTTCCGTGGCCTTGCCTGCAGGTTCTGCCGTGACTCAACCCACACCTTCCGTACGCAGTGTCCTCGCCGCGCTGATGTTGGCGATTTTCCTCGGCGCCCTGGACCAGACCATCGTGGCGGTGTCGATGCCGGCCATTTCCGCCCAGTTCAACGACGTCAACTTGCTGGCCTGGGTCATCTCTGGCTACATGGTGGCGATGACGGTGGCGGTGCCGATCTACGGCAAGCTCGGCGACCTGTACGGGCGCCGGCCCATGATGCTGATCGGCATGGGCCTGTTCACCGTCGCCTCGCTGTTTTGTGGCATGGCGCAAAGCATGGAACAACTGGTGCTGGCGCGTATCCTCCAGGGCATTGGCGCGGGCGGGATGATTTCCGTGAGCCAGGCGATCATCGGCGACATCATCCCACCCCGCGAGCGCGGGCGTTACCAGGGTTACTTCAGCAGCATGTACGCCGTCGCCAGCGTGGCCGGGCCGGTGCTGGGCGGCTATATGACCGAGTACCTGTCGTGGCGCTGGGTGTTTTTGATCAACCTGCCATTGGGCGCGGGCGCCTGGTGGGTGGCCCATCGCACCCTGGTGGGGCTGCCGGTGCCACAGCGCAAGCCGATCATCGATTACCTTGGCACGCTGCTGATGATCGTTGGCCTGACGGCGTTGTTGCTGGGCATCACCGAAATCGGCCAGGGCCATCATTGGCGCGATGATCAAGTGCTGGGCCTGCTGGCATGTGCCCTGGTGGCGTTGACGCTGTTTGTCTGGCACGAGCGCCGGGCGCGGGAGCCGTTGTTGCCCATGCACCTGTTCGCCAACCGCAGCGCGGTGCTGTGCTGGTGCACGATTTTCTTCACCAGTTTCCAGGCCATCTCGCTGATCGTACTGATGCCCCTGCGCTACCAGAGCGTCACGGGCGCCGGCGCCGACAGCGCTGCGCTGCACCTGCTGCCGCTGGCGATGGGCTTGCCCATGGGCGCGTTCTTCGCCGGGCGCATGACCTCGGTGACGGGGCGCTACAAACCCATGATCCTGGCCGGGGCAGTGCTCACGCCGATTGCGATCTTCGGCATGGCCTTCAGCGCACCCCAGTCCCTGGTCTTGAGCAGCCTGTTCATGGTGCTCAGTGGCATTGCCTCAGGCATGCAGTTCCCGACATCCCTGGTGGGCACGCAAAACTCGGTGGCCCAACACGACATTGGCGTCGCCACCAGCACCACCAACCTGTTCCGCTCCCTGGGTGGCGCGGTCGGCGTGGCATGCATGTCGGCCTTGCTGCTGGCGTTGTTGCAGGATTCGAGTATTGCCCATCTGGCCGGTGGCTCGATGATGGCTGAAGGCAGTTCCGGCAACGTCCTGCTCGATGGCCTCAATGCCGCGCCCGGCCCGGCGCAGGATGCCTTGCGTGGGGAGTTGCTGAGTACGTTCCGGCATTTATTGATGATCAGTGCGGCAGTGTCGCTGCTGGGGCTGGCGGCGGCGATTGCCATGCCCAACCACCTGTTGCGTGGGCGTGAGGACAAGGCGCGATAAACGCTTCGACCCAGGACGCTCAATTAAGCGCGAACCCCGCCCGTGGCGAGGGGATGAGCCCCTCGCCACGGGGATTCTTTAGCGCGGGCGCTTTATGGGCTGTAGTAACCCACTGCCACCAGAAAATGCCCACTCTTGCGCAGGTAGGCATGCTTGTCTTCCACCTTGCCGGTCACCGGGTTTTTCCAGCGGTACTCATATTCGCCCTGACCCTGCTCCTTCATCAGTGCCAGGATCGGCTCACCCACGGGCTTGCCGTCCGGGTCCTTGACCTTGGCAAAGTCGGTGTTAATCAGACGCAGGTTGGTGCCATGGGCCACGTAGCGCCCGGTATCCAGGTCGACCACGAACACATACAGGTCGTCCTGCAGGAAGCCACCTTGCAGTGCGTTGATTGCCTTCAGGGTGCCCGCTTCGTTTTTCTCCAGGTCCTTGACCGCCTTGTCCCGCAGGGCCTTGGCCTGTTCGGGCGTGGCGCGGGGCAGGTAATAGCCGACGGCGAGGATGCGCTGGCCGATGCGCTGGTAGAACACACGCTTGCGTTCAACCTTGCCATCGTTCCAATTCTGCCAGCGGTATTCGGCTTGCTGGATGCCATTGCCTTCCGGGATTTTCAACGCCTCCTTGAAGGACTGGCGCAGGTCCGGGCCGAGCACTTCGGACACGTCGCGCCCGATCAACGCCGATGACGGGCCGCCACTGGCCAGCAGCACGCCCTTGGTATCGACCACGAACACATAACGGTCCTTGTCGACAAACTCGCCCTGGCGACTGAAGGCGGCGAAGGCCTTGTCACCGTTGTCGTGGTAGTAGGCCAGAGCCTTCTCCAGCAGCGCCTTGGCGGCCTGGGCGTCCTGTTCCTGGGCGGTAGCGGCGTGGGCCTGGCTGGCACACAACAGCAACAGCAGCCAGGTGGCGCGGAGCATTCCCTTCATTGACCCGTCCCTCGTTCTTGTGAATGTCCCAACAGCGTAGACGGCTGTGAGCTATGCATGAATATTCAGCAAACGATGTAAGTCGCTTCTGAATGTTTAGTGAGGTCGCATCCAAACTCCATCAAGGGTGAATTTAACGACTTATTGCACCGTGTGACGCTGGTGTTCATCTCTTCACTGTGATCACTGCATGGACGGCTCCCCCGACGCTCACCCCGAGGCCTCGCCTGGCGCCATCGCGCCCTGCTGCCCGGTATGTCGGTTGGGTGCTGATGCACTGCCCTCTGAACTGGCCTTTTGGGCGCTGTGGCACTGCCGCCACGCCCGCCCGCCAGACACCACGCCCTTACGCTGATTGCCCCCATCCAGGGCGTGCCGTCGTGCGCGCCTGCCTGACGCAAACGTAAGAGAGCTGCCATGAGTACCGTCTTTGCCAACCTGCACGAAGCCCAGTCCTTTCTTGACCACAACCCCGATATCGAGATGTTCGAACTGTTCATCCTCGACAGCAACGGCGTGCCCCGGGGCAAGTTGCTGCACCGTGATGAACTGCTGGCGGTCTATGCAAGCGGTCGGCCGCTGCCCAGCACCATCCTGGGCCTGACCCTCAATGGCGATGACGTAGAAAACTCCGGCCTGGTGTGGGAGGTGGGCGATATCGATTGCCGTGCCTACCCGATCAGCGGCAGTTTGCAACGCATGCCGTGGCGCTTGATTCCCACGGCAGCGGTGCAAGTCAGCATGCACCCCGAGGAAGGCCTGCCGGCGACGGTTGCCGATCCCCGGCACTTGCTGGCCAAGGTCATCGATGGGCTCAAGGCCGACGGTTATTACCCGGTGATGGCGGCGGAACTGGAGTTCTACCTGCTCGACCAGAAACCCGACAGCAATGGCCGCCCGCAACCGGCGCGGGATGTGGATGGCGCTCGCCCGCGCTCGACCCAGGTCTATGGCCTGCGCGAACTGGAGCAGATCGAGCCGTTTCTGGCCGACCTGTACAGTGCCTGCAAACTGCAAGGCATCCCCGCGCGCACGGCAATTTCCGAATACGCCCCAGGCCAGGTGGAGATCACCCTCGAGCATCGCAGCGATGCGTTGCAGGCGATGGACGAGGCGGTGCGTTACAAGCGCCTGGTCAAGGGCGTGGCCCACAAACACGGGATGACTGCCTGTTTCATGGCCAAGCCGTTCGACGACCTGGCCGGCACAGGCATGCACATGCATGTCAGCCTGGCGGATGCCGACGGCAACAACCTGTTTGCCAGCGAGGCGCCCGACGGCACGCCATTGTTGCGCCAGGCGGTCGGCGGGATGCTCAGTACCTTGCTCGATTGCTTGCTGCTGTTTTGTCCCAACGCCAACTCCTACCGCCGCTTCCAGAGCAACAGCTACGCGCCGCTGGCCGCCACCTGGGGCGTCGACAACCGCACGGTGAGCCTGCGTGTGCCAGGCGGGCCGGCGTATTCGCGGCATATCGAACACCGCATCTGCGGCGCCGATGCCAACCCTTACCTGGCCGCGGCAGCCATTCTCGCGGGGATTCACCGAGGCATTCGCGAACAGCGCGATCCGGGCGCGCCGGTGACGGGCAATGGTTATGCCCAGGCCAAGGAGTTGCTGCCCACCGATTGGCTGACCACCTTGCGCGCATTGGAAGGTTCGGCCTGGGCGCGTGAGGCGTTCGGCCAGGAGTTCCTCGGCGTGTACCTGGCGGTCAAGCGGGCCGAGTATCGGCAGTTCATGGGCGAAGTGGGTGAGCAGGACTGGCGTTGGTACTTGCACCAGGCGTGACGATGGCCTTTCGACCTTTTTTTCACGCAGGGGTGGTTAAGCTCAAGTTCCAGTGTCCGTAGAGACCGGTTCATCTACATGAGTCCCGTGATGTCACCACCCCCCCTATCGTCCATCGAGGCTGAATTCGCCGCGCGCTGTGATCGTGACCACGCTCGGGTCTGTGGTGACACGCGACCGCCTGGTTTGCTGCGGCGCTTGTGGTTATGGCGCGATGAGCGCCTGGTGCGCCAGGCCCTGAAGGTGGCGGGGGAGCCCGGCCTGGTGCTGGACCTGGCCTGCGGGGCGGGGCGTTTCTGGCCGGTGCTGGCTGAGCACAGCAACCGCGTGATCCTGGCCTCGGACGCCTCCCAAGTCATGCTCGATCATGCACAGAGCCACCATGGCGCGGCATTTCTGCGGCGGATCAAGACGTTCCAGGGCTCGGCCTTTTCCATCGGCCTGTCGGCCAACGCGGTGGACTGCATTTTTTGCCTGGAATTGTTTCGCCACGTCCCCACGGCTGACGCGCGGCTGGCGTTGTTGCGCGAATTTCACCGGGTCAGCCGCGACACGGTGATTGTCTCGGTAGACAGCGACAGCCGCCATCGTCAACGCCACCCGGCAGGCGCGGGGCAACCTTTACTGGCCCATCGCAGCGAGGTGGAAGCGGAGTTCCGCCAGGCGGGCTTCACGGTGCTGAACCAGCAAGAGTTCATGCCCGGCTCGGCCTTGTGGCGGGTTTATGTGCTGCGTAAAAGAGGATAAGCCGCACACGTCGGACTATTCTTCGTCTCCTGTCAGAGTTTTCATGATGGCTGGCACACTGCGGGTGCTCGAAAGACCCTCAGGCGATATATACTGCGCGCCATTCTTCAAGGGAGAGCCGTGTGGCCATCGATATTCACTGGATCTGCGACAACGATAGCCTCGGCCAGCATTGCGCCGAATGGCAGCAGTTGCCATTCGTCGCCCTCGACACCGAATTCATGCGGGTCGACACCTTCTATCCCATCGCCGGGTTGATCCAGATCGGGGATGGTGTACGCGCTTATCTGATCGATCCCCTGACCATCGATAACTGGCAGCCCTTGGCCGCGTTGCTGGAAAATCCAGCGGTGATCAAGGTGGTGCACGCCTGCAGCGAAGACCTGGAAGTATTGCTGCGCCTGACCGGCAGCCTGCCGGTGCCATTGTTCGACACGCAATTGGCGGCGGCCTACCTGAACCTCGGCTTCTCCATGGGCTACTCGCGCCTGGTGCAAGCGGTGCTGGATATCGAGTTGCCCAAGGGCGAGACGCGTTCGGACTGGCTGCAGCGGCCACTGTCCGAGACCCAGGTCAGTTACGCCGCCGAAGACGCGGTGCATCTGGCGCAGGTCTATACGCTCCTGCGTCCGCGGTTGTCCGACGATAAGTACGCCTGGGTCCTGGAAGATGGCGCCGAACTGGTGGCCAACCTGCGCCGGGAAATCGACCCCTACGAGGTCTACCGCGACGCCAAGCTGGCTTGGAAACTGTCCCGGGCCCAGCTCGCCGTGTTGCGCGAACTGTGCGCCTGGCGCGAGCAGCAGGCCCGTGCCCGCGACCTGCCACGCAACCGCATCATCCGCGAACACTCACTATGGCCCCTGGCCAAGTCGCAGCCGGATAACCTCGCTGCCCTGGGCAAAATCGAAGACATGCACCCGCGCACCGTGCGCCAGGACGGCGAGTTCCTGCTGGGCCTGATCAAGCGTGCCGCCAGTGTGCCGATGGACCAATGGCCACCGGCCGTGCCCGAGCCGTTGCCGGTGGATGCCGCGGTGCTGATCAAGCAACTGCGCGCCCTGGGCCAGACCTTCGCCGAACGCCTGGACATGGCCCCGGAACTGATGCTGCGCAAGAAAACCCTTGAGGCGCTGGTCAAGAGCGGCTACCCCGATGGGCCTTACCAATTGCCTGACTCGCTGCGTGGCTGGCGCCGCGAGTTGATGGGCCAGGCGCTGCTGGACAGCCTGGCCACTGCCGGAGAACAGCCTTGAAACATATTTGCTCCATCTACCGCAGCCCGAAACGTGCCGGCATGTACCTCTACGTGCTCAAGAGCGATGCCCTCGAGCGCGTGCCCGAAGGCCTGCTGACGGTGTTCGGCAAGCCGGTACACGCGTTCAACCTGGTACTGACGCCGGAACGCAAGTTGCAGCAGGAGGATATCGTGGCGGTCCTGGCCAACCTCGAAAAGCAGGGCTACCACCTGCAAATGCCACCGCCGGATGACGAGTACATCGAACACCTTCCCGAAGAGTTGCTGCGCCGTAACGACCCGATGTGAGCGACCAGTGTCCCGTTCGGGACACGTTTGAATCGAATGACCTGGCGAGCCCCGAGCCCTGCAGTCAGTTTGCTGGCGGTGGCCGCCTGCACTGTTTTTGAAAGGTTTGAACCATGCGCGTTCTGATAGCAGAACAGGACCACCCGCTGTACGCCCGATTGCTGCGCGAAGCGGCGCCGGATATTGAAGTCCTGACCAGTGGCGACTCGGCCCAATTGTCGAGCCTGGCTGCCGATTGCCCGGTGTGGCTGGGCCAGCCAGACCTGCTGGCAACCCTGCTGCGCCAGGGCCACCACCCGCAGTGGCTGCAATCGACCTGGGCCGGCATCACGCCGCTGCTGGCCGATGGCCTGCCTCGGGATTATCGGCTGACCCGTGCCGTCGGCATTTTTGGCCAGGTGATGGCCGAGTACGTGCTCACCTATATGCTCGGTCACGAGCGTGAAGTGCTGGCGCGCCTGGTGAGCCAGGTCGAGCGCAAGTGGGACAACCGCATGGGCCAGAGCCTGGCGGGGCGCAAGGTGCTGATCGTCGGCACCGGCGATATCGGCCAGAGCGTGGCGCAGTTCCTGCTGCCCTTTGGCGTGGAGTTGTACGGCATCGCCAGCGAAGCCCGGGAGCAGGCACCGTTTATCGAGGTGGTCGGGCCGGATCAACTGGGCCGCCTGGTGGGCGAGGTGGACTATGTGGTCAACCTGCTGCCCAACACGCCCAACACCCACGACCTGTACGACGCAGCGCTGTTCAAGCAGTTCAAACCGACCGGGTTGTTTATCAACGTCGGGCGTGGCGTGGCGGTGGTGGATGCCGACCTGGTCGAGGCCTTGAAGGAAGGTCACCTGGCCGGTGCGGTGATCGACGTTTGCCGCCAGGAGCCACTGCCCCAGCGCCATCCGTTCTGGACCGCCTGGGGTTTGCTGCTGACGGGCCACAGCTCCGCGCCGACCTGCCCGCGCAGGATGGTGGCGCTGTTTGTGGAAAACCTGCGGGCGTACCAGGCCAAGGATTCGCTGCGGGGCGAGGTGAGTTTCGAGCGGGGATATTGAAAAACCCCACACGGTGCGTGGCACCCATCTGATTTTATCGCTGGCGGCAAAAGTGGGAGGCTCTCTGACCTTAAGAAGGGAGGCCTCTCCATGCTCGTTTTGCGCGCTGTTCCCCCGCCACTATCCCCGCTTCTCATGCCTGCGGCTGATCGCGCCGTTGACGCTTCCCGCCCGCTGCAGCCGCAACCTGATCCGACCACTGTTGATGCAGGCGCCCAGGTCATCCCGGCCCGAACCAAGCAGCCGGCGGGTCTGCGGGCCGCGCTGGCAGACCAGGCAAACCTCAAGCTCCTGGCGCGCAAGCTCCACGAGGTCGCCACCCGATTGGGCGTAGACGCTGCGCCTCAGGCAGTGCTGGCGGCGCTGGAGAGTACGCCGATGGGCATCGACCCCGAGTCGTCCCATGCGCTGCAGACCGGTCGCAGCATCACCTTGGCAGCCTTTATCAAGCATCTGGGTTTATTCCTGCCCTCCAGTCATTTTCATCTCACCAGCCTGGCCCAGGCGCTGGATGAAAAAGCCCTGGAGCACCCTCTTGGCGATTTTGGCGGTGGGTTGTCCTGGCCGGTGCCCATGAGCCCAACTGAGCAGCACAAACTTGGCGTGTTGACCCAGAGTTATCTGGGTGAGCAGCCACAAGGCAGGCAAGGCAAGGGGGTGTTGGGTTTCCTGCACGCTGGCCAGCCAGTCGCCGCGCCTGTGCTGGGCAACCCCGCCAAGGCTCTGGAGTCGCTGGTCAGTTCCAGCGAGGGGCAGCGGCTGGGGAAGTACTTGCAGCAACAAATGAGCGGGATAGCCACTGACCGCAGTGCCGGCGACTATTTGCTGGCCGCCATGGCTGTACAGATGGATCCCGAGCCCATCGGCGCTCCCCAGCGCAACAAGGTGGCGGGTTTCGACCTGGCCAGCGAGAAGCACTGGGGCCAACCCGCTTCAACGGTGGTAGCGGGGTTGAGCGAGCACCTCAGCGCTGGAGGCAAGACCAGCCCGGAAATGGCCGGGGTGGGCGCCTATCTGTTGCTGGCCAAAGCGGCTCCCGAATTTCTTATCAAAGACATCCCCGCCAGCGTGACCTATGGCAGTTCGGCCTGGGTCAGCCTGGCGATTGCGGCGGCGACCATCGAGGCCCAGTCGCCGGGCAAAGTACCGAACATGACCTTTGTGCAGGTCATGCAGCAGGCCGAGCGCGCAAGGCTGGCTGATCCGGACATCACCCAGCGTGCACAGCAGGCTGCGCTGGTGGACTGGGGGGTGGTCAATGGCCTGCTGGTGCGCAAGGCGGACGAACGCTACACCAACCAAGAACTGGACACCCTCCAGAACACCTTCAATACCCGCCAGCAGCAAATGATCAGTGCCAGCCGGTCATTGGACCAGGCCCTCCCTGGTCGAAAGGCACTGGCGCTGGCCGAACTCAAACAACGGTTTGGCGATCTCGGTGGGCTTTTTGAAGAAAGGTTGATCAGCACCACAAGTTCCCCGCGAGGAGCGCCGGGAACGCCGGCCACCCGATTGGTCGGCCTCCATTCGTTGCTGGATATCGCCATGATGGACCTGCCTTCTCCAGCCTTGTTCTATTCGGCGGACAGCCGCATCCCCCTGGCCGAGTTGAATGCCAACTACCGGTTTGGCACAACCGAGTCGTTCAACCAGCAGTTCAATGATGTCATCCAGAGTAAAAAGGCGGCGGTCACCACAGCCGTCAAACACTTGATCGCGCAGCTTCCCCTGGAGGACCGAAAGAACTTTGAATATGGAAAGATCGCCTTCTATCAACGTTCATCCCATACGCTCGGGCTGGGGTTCTCCGATAAAACCCATCATCCCAAGGGGGTGGAGCTGCTGGTAAAAACCGAACGCGAGGGAAAGACCGCGGCGTACGAAATAAACTTTGCCCAAGGCACTATTCGATCAACTGAGCCCTGGCAAGCCGAGGAGCGTCGTTCCAGAAATGCCAACCTGGTCTACGAGACCAAGGCGTTCACACCTGCCGCCAGCCAAGCCCAGCAACAAGAACAAACAACACCCGTGGGTAACCCGTTACTTGATAGTTTTGCGACGGCACGCACTCAATACATTGCGCAGGCATTTGTCGAACACCTTGATCTTGATGATCCCGCGATAAAGGAACACGCGAGAGGGCACACCACGCTGGACGCACAGCGGGGCAGGGCCAAGGTTGTTGAAACGTTTTTATTGAACCTGGTTCCGCTGCGTTCGGCGATTGTCAATTTCCAACAGGGCAACTATGGCGAGGGCGCCTTTGACCTAGCGCTGGATATCTTTGGCTTCCTGACTGCCGGCGCGGGCGTCGCCGGAAAGCTTGGCAAGTTAGGCAGCGCAGCCATATCCGGGACGGCCAAGGCCTTGCAGGGAGCGAAGATCATTGGTGCGGCCACGATTGGCGCCTTGAACCCGCTTGGCGGGTTGGGTGACTTGAGCGTCGGCGGTGCCAGGCTGGTCGGCAAAGGGCTCGCCAAAGGTGTCGGCGGGGTCAATAGGCTCAGGGGCACTTCCGGCAGCTATGACCTGTTGAAGGCTGTCAGCAACGACTATGGCGTAGCGGCCACCGGCAGGTTCAAGGTGGCAGGGCGCAGTGTCGAAGCAGGGGCCGTCCTGCATAACGGCAAATGGTATGCCTTTGATGCCGACAGGCTACGTGCCTATGGTGGGCCTCTGCAGGACTTTGTGGCCCAGACCAGGGCCGTGGACGGCGCGCTTGCCATGGGACGTGTCGCGCCGGGCAGCGACTTGGGCAACAGGATGCTCGTCGAGTACAGCGTTGCGCCCTCGAAAATAGCCGGGCTGTCGCGCAACAGCCAGGGCGTCTATGTTGCGGCTGACGGCCACTTGTCCCATATCCGCCATACCGACAGTGCCGGTGAGACGGCTGTGTATGAGGTTAGGCAAGTCACCCGTACCGAAGAGGGCGTGGTGCAGGCACGGATCTATCACCGTGGCCGGCAGACGCCGCTATTGGTCCAGCATGTACAAGGTGATCAATGGCAGCGCCTGAATCTGTTGGGCGCTGCTCCGATGCCGGTGGCAGCCGATCTGGGCGCTGTAATCGGGCAAGGTGGCGAGGGCATTATCTACGCGAGCCTTGATGGCAAAAGTGTCTACAAGGATCTGGGGCCTACATCAATCAAGCCATCGGATAAGTACATCAATACGGAAGTGGTCTCGCTGAATAAATATTACGGCGAGGGTTTTGCCAGGGTAATCATCGAGGATGGGCGTAAATATATAAAAATGGGGCGGATCGAAGGTGTGGATCTGAGCAAGTTCGAGCGCAATGGCCTGCCACCCGAGGCGCGTTCATTGCTGGATGATGTATTGGCGCAAATGGAAGCCAAGGATATCTATCACAGTGACCTGCAATTAAAGAACTTTATG
Source organism: Pseudomonas sp. 06C 126 (assembly GCF_001855215.1). Classification (NCBI taxonomy): domain Bacteria; kingdom Pseudomonadati; phylum Pseudomonadota; class Gammaproteobacteria; order Pseudomonadales; family Pseudomonadaceae; genus Pseudomonas; species Pseudomonas sp. 06C 126. Next base: position 16,224 of record NZ_MIFU01000079.1, read on the forward strand.
TACTCTGCCAAAGACCAGAAAGTTTACCCGGTGGATATGGATTCCCAGGGCTTGGAGTTTATGGTGCCGGTGGTCATGGACACATATAACAGGCATAAAGAGGCGCTGCGCGTGGCCTACAGTGGCCTTGTCGCTAAACCTTCTTGATGGGGGGCCTGGACACCCCGCCGCGTGTCAGCGGCGGGGGGCAGTCTTAGAGGTTGAAGTCCCCGGCAGCCACCAACTCGCTCAATGGCCGGCGCGGGCTTGGAGCTTCACGGGCTTGGAGGTATTGCGCCAGGGTCGACTTGTCTCCCAGCTTGCCCACGGCGACCGCCGCATGCAGCGCATACCCCTCGGGGATTTTCAGTTCCTTGCGGGTCAGTTCCTGATCGAAACCGGCCATGCCATGGGTGTGCCAGCCGCTGATGCTGGCTTGCAGCGCCAGGTGGCCCCAGGCCGAGCCGGTATCAAAGGTGTGCCACAGGGCAGGGGTTTCTTCGCTGGCGCCCGGCACCGCAAAATCGGTTTTCGAGACCACGATCACCAGCGCCGAGGCATGTTGCGCCCAGCCACGGTTGAATTCGTTCAGCAGGCCAAGGAAGCGCTGCCAGTCCGGCGTATCGCGACGGGCATAGAGAAAGCGCCAAGGCTGCGAGTTGTAGGCCGAAGGCGCCCAGCGCGCGGCCTCGAAGAAGCTCAGCAAGGTTTCCTCCGGGATGCTTTCCCCGGTAAACGCACGCGGCGACCAACGTTCGGTGAACTGCGGGTGGATCGGATAATCGGCAACGCGTGCTTCAGTGCTCATAAGCGCATCCTGATGGAAAAACCGGCCTTCAAAGCTACTGCGCCACCGCGTACCTGACAAGTCTTGCCCTACCGGTAGTCGTAAGCGCTTGGCCCCAGGGGGCTTGGGCACTAGACTGGCGGCCTTTTAACATACCGAAACTGATGTAGAGCCATGGCCGCCAAAGTCGAACCTTTCTGGATACGCAAAACCCTTGAGCACCTCGACCAGGAGGAATGGGAGTCGCTGTGCGACGGCTGTGGCCTGTGCTGCCTGCAAAAGCTCGAAGATGAAGACGACAACAGCGTCTACTACACGCGTATCGCCTGCAAACTGCTGGACCTGAAAACCTGCCAGTGCACCGACTACCCTAACCGCCGCGACTCGGTCCCCGATTGCATCCAGCTCACGCCGGGCCAAGCCGATCAGTTCAAATGGCTGCCGCCGACCTGCGGCTATCGCCTGGTGAGTGAGCGCAAGGACCTGCCGCTCTGGCACCACCTGGTCTGTGGTGATCGCGATGCCGTGCACCACGAACGCATTTCCCAGTCCGGACGCATGCTCAGCGAAGGCAGCGTGCCCGAGGATGATTGGGAGGATTACCTGATTTTCCGCGCAGGCTGAAAAGGAGAGCGTATGACGGTCCAAGCCAAGCTGGCAGTGAGCCTGCTGTTGTTGGGGTTGAGCGCGTCGGCGTGGTCGGCGAAAAAGGTCGACCTCGACTATCACGTCAAACTCTTGCCCCAGAGCGATCAGGCCGAAGTCCGTTTAAGCCTGTCCCAGGGCTCGGCGGTGCGCAGCCTGGACTTCGACTTGGGGCGCGACGGTGACTACAGCGATTTCAAGGCCGACGGCCAGTGGCAGGTCAGGCCTGACGCGGGGGCCAGTCGTGGCCTGTGGCAGCCGGGCGCCGACAAGGCCAGCCTGACCTACCGCGTGCGCTTGAGCCATGCGCGCAAGGCCGGTATCTACGAATCACGCATGACCCCCAGTTGGGCGCTGTTTCGCGGCGAGGACCTGGTGCCGGCGGCCCGTCTGGACCAGCAGGATGGCGTGGAACTGGTGTCGCGGCTGACCTTCGAGCTGCCGGCGGGGTGGAAAAGCGTCGAGACGCCCTGGCCGCGGATCGGCAAGCACAAATTCCGTATCGACAATGTGTCCCGTCTGTTCGACCGGCCCACTGGCTGGATGCTCGCCGGCAGCCTGGGCAGCCGCCGTGTGCGCCTGGGCGAAACCGAAGTCACCGTGGCCTCGCCCAAGGGCCAGGCCATGCGGCGTATGGATGTGCTGACGTTGCTGACGTTCGTCTGGCCTCAGGTGCAAGCGGCGTTTCCCAGGCACCCGGCCAAGCTGCTGGTAGTGGGCGCCAGCGACCCAATGCGCCGTGGCGCGTTTGCCGCACGCGATTCGGTATACCTCAATAGCCGCACGCCGCTGGTCAGCGAGAACGGCAGCAGCCCGCTGATTCGCGAAGTGGTGCAAGCCATCGGACGGTTCAACGACCACCAGGGCAGTGACTGGATCAGTGAGGGGCTTTCGGAGTACTACGCCATCGAGCTGCTGCGGCGTGCGGGTGGTATCAGCGATGAGCGTTATGTGGCGATCCAGGCGCGCCTGAGCAAGGATGGCAAGGGCGTGACGACCTTGCGTGGCGAACACGTCAGCGGTGCCACGGTGGCGCGGGCGGTGGTGGTTTTGCAAGAACTGGATCGCGAAATTCGCCTGAAAACCCACAACAAGCGCTCACTGGATGACCTGACCCAAGCGCTGATGCGCCTGGACAGTATCAGTACCAAGGAGTTTGTGCAGTTGGCTGAAAGCGTGATCGGCGAATCGTCCGTGGTGCTCGACAGCAAGCTGCTGCACTGACCGGGCCCGTGTAGGAGCTGGCTTGCCAGCGATGCAAGCGGCTCGGTCCATCAGATGTACCGAGGTGACGCTATCGCTGGCCAGCTCCTACATTTTGATTAATGTCAGCCGGTGGTTTTTTCGGCAGCCACTTCAGCCCGGGTCTTGAGGTTCTTCAATTCCTCGCCGGCCCGCTCGATCTTGGTCCGCACACTATTGATATCCTGACGGCTTTTTTCCAGCAGCGACTTGGCCGAGCTATGGCCGCTGATCCCGCGCGCCAATGCCACGCCGCCAATCGCCACCTGGATCAGGCCGAAAAAACCGCCCCGGCGAATGCCCTTGCCCATCATCACCACGCCACCGGCCAGGGAGCCAATGCGCTCCCAGCCCTGGACGTTCTGGGTCGGCTGGGTCTGGAACGGCGTCGATTCAATCACAGGTTCGAGGGTTCTGCTGTCGCTCATGGTCTGTCTCCAACAAAGGGCCATTGATATGCAACTGACTGTCGGCAGTTCAAGGATGTTCCCAAAAAGTCAGTACTTGGGTCCCGAACGGGTGTTATTGCCCTTGGCCAAGCGGTCGTAGAGCACCACATTGACGGTGGCTGCCAGGTTCATGCAGCCGGTGGTCGGGATGTAGATCACGTCTTCGCACCAGTCGCGGATCTCTTTGTCGAGGGAGCCGTCTTCGGGGCCGAAGATATACAGCGCCCGATCAGGATGGGTGTATTCCGGCAGCGGCCGAGCGCCCTCTACCAGTTCCACGGCGACCGGGATGCAGCCCAGGGGCAGGATTTTCTTCAGGTCGTCGATGCCGATCAGCGGGATATCGTGGTGGACCTTCTTGGTGTCGGTAATAAAGTCCCGGGCCCGCTCATAACGTTTACCGGTGTAGAACACCGAAGCCACCCCATAGCAGCCGGCGGCACGCATGACCGAGCCAACGTTTTCGGGGGATTTGGGGTTGTACAGACCGATGCAGCTGTAGCGTTTATTGCCCACGGGAGAGGGTGCCTTCGAGAAAAACCGCGATTATACGGGGATTGCTCGAACAGCGGTCGGTATAGAAATGGCGGGTCTGGGGGATTGTCATCGCGGGCAAGCCCGGCTCCCACATTTGAAATGCATTCACCTGTGGGAGCCGGGCTTGCCCGCGATAGCGTCGTTGCGTTCAGCGCCGAGCGTCAGTCGTCCTTTTTCATCAACCCCGCCAACGCCGCAAACGGGTTGTGCGTAGCCTTGGCGATGGTCGGGCTGCTGGTGGAGCCTTCGCCGAAATACTGTTGGTCGGTATAGCGGGAGTGTTCGTTGTCGTGGCAGTACAAGCACAACAACTCCCAGTTGGAACCGTCCTGAGGGTTGTCGTCATGGTTGTGGTTGCGGTGGTGCACGGTCAGTTCGCTGAGGCGCTTGCCAGCGAATTCACGGGCGCAACGGCCACACACGTGGGGGTACATTTTCAGGGCTTTGTCGCGGTAGCCCATTTCCCGGTCGCGCTGGGCATCGGCGAGGATGCGGTCCAGCTTGGCGGTGTGGGAGGGCGGGTTGGTCGAGCTCATCATGGCTCCTGTTCATTTATTGGATAGATCACGGATGACGTTGATTCTAGCTGCTCGCCTGGCAATTTGCCTCAGCCCTTGAGCTTCTCGGCAATCCAGATGGTATGCCGGGTGCCCTTGTTGCCATGGGCGAAGACTTGCACTTCCTCGGCCTTGAAGCCGGCCTTGCGCAGTTTGTCGCTGAACTGCTTGTCGGCGCTGGCCGACCACACGGCCAGCACGCCCTTGGGGCGTAGGGCCTTGGCGCAGGCGCTGAGGCCACCGGCGGAGTACAGCCAGCTGTTGGCTTTTTGCGTCAGGCCTTCGGGGCCGTTGTCGACGTCGAGCATGATCGCATCAAAGCCCTGGGGCTCGGCTTGCAGGACCTTGGCCACGTCTTCCAGGCGGATCACGGTGCGCGGATCCTGCAACGGGTTGCCGGATTTTTCTCCAAGAGGGCCGCGATTCCATTCCACTACGCCCGGCACCAATTCTGCCACGACCACTTGCGCCGTCTTGCCCAGGTGCTTGAGCGCCGAGGCCAGGGTGAACCCCATGCCCAGGCCGCCAATCAATACCCGCGAGCCGGGGCGCCCGGCAACTTTGCGACAGGGGATTTCTGCCAGGGCGTCTTCGGAACCGTGCATGCGCGTGTTCATCAATTGCCCGCCGTCACCACCCTGGATCTTGATCACAAAATCCTCGCCGTACTCGAACAGGCACAGGGCGCCGCCGTTATCGGGGATGGGGGTGGTGTCGAGCAGCACGAAACGTTTCATGGAAATCTCATTGGGAAGGGCATTCTTGCGCGGTTGGGAGTAGCCTTGGGACTGGTTAACAGTCAGGCCATGGAGCCATCGATGAAGTGCAGCATTCTAGCGGTCATTGTAGGGAGTGTGCTCACATTGGGTGCCGCACATGCCCAGCAGTTGCAACCCGTGCCGAACACACCGGCGACCACCACGGGTGCACCGGGTACTGCAACGCCGACCCCCTATCCGCAAGTCACCCCGCCGATGGCACCCAAGCCACAAGGGGCCGGGGCGCCGTTGTTGCCGCCGATTGAAATGCCCAAGCCGCCCAAGGACCAGACCTTGCCCGGCCTGCAGCAAAGCGACAGCAAGCCGAAGGCGCCGGCAGCGGGTTCTTAAACCAACCCCAGGGCCTTGAACACAAAGACGTATTCCAGGGCTACGTCACGCAGCCCCTGGTAGCGCCCGCTCATGCCGCCATGCCCGGCGCCCAGTTCGGTCTTGAGCAGCAGCAGGTTGTCGTCGGTCTTGGTGGCGCGCAACTTGGCCACCCATTTGGCGGCTTCCCAGTACTGCACACGGCTGTCGTTATAGCCGGCGATCACCAGCATCGCCGGGTACGCCTGGGCGCTGACGTTTTCGTACGGCGCATAGGCCTTGATCCGCTCGTACACCTCGGGCTCCTGTGGGTTGCCCCACTCGTCATATTCAGTGACGGTCAGTGGCAGGTCCGGGTCGAGCATGGTGTTGAGCACATCGACAAAGGGCACTTCGGCGATCGCTGCCTGGAACAGTTCCGGGCGCTGGTTGAGCACGGCACCGATCAACAGCCCGCCGGCGCTGCCGCCGCTGATGGCCAGTTGCTTGGAAGTGGTCAGGCCTTGGGCGATCAAGTGTTCGGCACAGGCAATAAAGTCGCTGAAGGTGTTTTGCTTGTGCTCCTGCTTGCCGGCGCGGTACCAGGCTTCGCCCAGTTCGCCGCCGCCGCGCACGTGGGCGATGGCAAACGCCACGCCCCGGTCCAGCAGGCTCAGGCGTGCATGGGAGAACCACGGATCGAGGCTGGAACCGTAGGCACCGTAGCCATACAGGTACAGCGGCGTTGGCTGGCCCACCTGGTCGCGCTTGACCACCAGGCTGATCGGCACCTGGGTGCCATCGGCAGACGTCGCCCACAGTCGCTGGCTGACGTAGTCGTCAGCGTTGAACTCACCCAGCACCGGGGTTTCCTTGAGCACCTGCTGTGCGCCGCTGGCCAGTTCCAACTGGCGAACCTGCGCCGGGCGGTTCAGCGCTTCGTAACGCAGGCGGATCTTGTCGCTGTCGAACTCCAGGCTGTTTTGCACATACAGGCTGTAGGCCGCGTCTGGTAGTTCCACGCGATAGCTCGGCAGACCTTGTGGGTGCACGTCGATCACCGGCAGGCCGCCAATGCGCAGGCTCAGGGTCATGGCGCGGGCATTGAGCGTCACGCCATCGAGCATCACCGCGTCATCGTGGGCAATCAGGTTGTGCCACTGCTCTTCGCTGGGCACGCTGCCGTTGTCCGCCGCCTGGAACAGCGCAAAGTTGATGCCGTCGCGGTTGCTGCGGATAAACCAGGTCCACTGGTCGTCCAGCTTGCCGTGGTCGACATCGTATTCATGGCCTTCAACCCGTGGCGCCAGGCAGGCAAATGCCTGTTGCGGCTGCTCGGCGTCCAGGGCCCAGATTTCACTGGTGGTCTTGCTGCCCAGGGCCAGGAGCAGTTGGCGCTCGGAACTGGAGCGGTAGCAATGCAGGAAGAAGCGGCCGTCGGGCTCGTGGAACACCTGTTCGGCAGCGGTACCGTCCAGGCGATAGCGATACAGTTTGTGTGGGCGATGGGTGTCGTCCAGTTCGCCGAAGAACAGCGTCAGGCTGTCGTTGGCCCAGGTCATGCTGCCGTCGCAATTTTCGAAGGTCAGTTCGCTGACCTTGCCTGAAGACAATTCCTTCACGTACAGGGTGTAGATCTCTTCGCCATTGGTGTCCAGGCTGTAGGCCAGGCGCTTATGGTCCGGGCTGATGCTGAAGGCACCGAGGGAGAAAAAACCGCCATTGGCCAGCACATTCGGGTCCAGCAGCAACTCTTCGGCGCTCTCATCGATCTGCTGGCTGTCGTCGGCCGGGCGCGGGCAGCGATAGTGGCGTGGGTATTCGTCACCGGCGGTGGTGCGCGTGTAGTACAGGTAGGGCCCCCAGGGCGAGGGCAGTGACAGATCGGTCTCGAGGATGCGCCCCTTGATCTCTTGAAACAGCGTTTCGCGCAGCTCTTTTTGATCATCGAGCTGTGCCTCTTGCCAGGCATTCTCGGCCTTGAGGTAGTCGAGCACCTCGCTGCTGTCGCGTTCCTGCAACCAGGCATATGGGTCCTGGCCTGGGGCGCTGCGGGCAATCGGGGCGGCAGTGATGTGGGTCGATGGAGGCATGGATCACTCTCTGTCTGGCAGTGGGCCGACGGCATTGCAGCCGTGGCACGGAAAAGCCGTTATCATACGGGCCTGTTTGCCTACCTTGCCATGGACACCATGACCGAGAACGACTATCTGACCGCTTGGGGCCTCTACGCCTTCGCCGCTTTGGGCTGCCTGCTGGTGTGGTTTCGCCTGACCCGCTGGATCTGGCGCTGGCTGCGCGAACCGCTGCGGTTGCTGATGGCGGTGCTGCTGTTAAGCCCGACCATTGTCGACCCGGTCAAGGAGCAGTTTGCCCCGGCCGTGGCCATCACCGCCCTGGATCTGCTGCTCAAGGTGGGCAATAACGCCTGGCGAGCGGTTTCCGATTTGCTCATGTACGCGATGATTGCCTTTGGCCTGTACCTGGTCTTTGTGCTGATCCGCTGGCCCATCGAGCGTGCCGCCAAGGCCCGGCGTGAGCAGAAGGCCGCCGCTGCGGCAGCGGTCGCGGCCGAGCCTGAAGACGACGAACCCTATGGCCGGCCGCCGGCCCCTGTCAGTGGCATGCGGGTCGAGCCGCGTCTTTAACGTTGTAAGCCCTGCATCGAGAGTCCTGGCATGTGTGAATTATTGGGCATGAGTGCCAACGTACCGACCGATATCGTGTTCAGCTTCACCGGGCTGATGCAGCGCGGTGGGCGTACCGGGCCGCACCGCGACGGCTGGGGCATTGCCTTCTACGAGGGCCGTGGCCTGCGGCTGTTCCAGGACCCGGCGGCCAGCAGCGAGTCTGAGGTGGCGCTGCTGGTGCAGCGTTATCCGATCAAGAGCGAAGTGGTGATTGGCCATATCCGCCAGGCCAACGTCGGCAAGGTCAGCCTGTCCAACACCCATCCGTTCGTGCGCGAATTGTGGGGGCGCAACTGGTGTTTTGCGCATAACGGCCAGTTGGCCGACTTCACGCCCCAGGCCACGTTCTACCGGCCGGTAGGCGATACCGACAGCGAAGCGGCGTTCTGTGACCTGCTCAACCGTATTCGTGAGGCGTTTCCCGAGCCGGTGGATATCGAGCAAGTGCTGCCGGACCTGATCGCCGCCTGCGCCGAATACCGCAGCAAAGGCGTGTTCAACTGCCTGCTCAGTGATGGTGACTGGCTGTTCTGCTACTGCTCGACCAAACTGGCGCAGATCACCCGTCGCGCACCATTTGGCCCTGCGCGCCTGAAAGATGTCGACGTGATCGTCGATTTTCAGGCCGAAACCACGCCAAACGATGTAGTAACGGTGATTGCCACCGAACCCTTGACCGAAAACGAGACCTGGACCCGCTACGAACCGGGCCAGTGGAGCCTGTGGCGGCGCGGTGAATGCGTGCGCCAGGGTACAACCGCATAAGGACGTCGATTATGTTGCTCAGCTATCTGCGCCTGGTGTTGTTTGCCATCGGCTTGTTGGTCGGGGTGCAAGTCCCGGGGTTTATCAACGACTACGCCAAGCGCGTCGAAGCCCATTTGATCGAAGCCCAGACCGGCCTGCGCGGGTTTGAAAGCACTGCGCAGCAGTTCTTCAATGGCGATTTGCAGGCATTGGTGGCGCATTACCGCGCCAGTGAGGATCCGGTGTTCCGCAGCGATGCCAACAGCCTTGGCACCTTGCTCGATCGCCAGGTGGCGTTGGACAAGCAGTTCCAGGCCATGCAGGGGCCGTGGTACATCCGCGCCTTGCAGGTGGCGGTGGCCGCCGACCCGGATATCCGCAAGGAGACCTGGAATGGCTACAGCTACCAGATCCTCCTGACCCCCGAAGCCATGGGCTGGGGCCTGGGCGGGGCGATGCTGTTGTCGTTCGGCCTGGAATGCCTGTTCCGCCTGATCGACTGGGTGGTACTGGGTGGCAAGCGTCTGCGCCAGAGCCGACCGATTGAAGAGCGGGACCTCAAGGGTTTGTAAATCCAAATGTGGAACGGGGTTTGTGTAGGCACTGGCCTGCACCCCACAAGGGCTCTATCTGCTTAGGTTTGCGCGTTGCGGCAAAAATGTGCCTCGGTACAACAGTTGCACCGCGGTGAGGCTATCGCAGGCAAGCCAGCTCCCACCCAATCCAGCCCCTGCCGTTTCAATCGGGTTTCTTCAGTGAGGGTGGGTGACTGAGCACCATGCGTTCTTCACCCACTTCCTCGGCATACCGCGCCACGACGCTCTGGCACAACGCAACAATCTCCTCCACCAACTCCACGCCCACCCGCCACGACACCACCACCTGCAGGTTTGGTAAGCGTTGCGTCATGGGCAGCATGACCAGTTCGCCCCGCGCCAACTCTTCGCTGACCAGCACCGGCGGCAGCGCGCCGATACCGAAGCCGTCGCGCAGCAAGCGGGTGATGGCCGACACCGAATTCACACAGTTCATACGCGGCGCCGCCACGCCATGGGCCTGCATCAGGCTCAGCACGTCCTGGTGCGGGTGGGAGTTTTTCGAATAGGTGATGATCCGCTCTTGGGCCAACTCGGCCAGGGAGGCGTAGTCACGGTTGTAGATGCTATGGCTGGCGACGATCCAGCCCATGGGGTGGCTGGCCAGTTCCAGGCTGCGCACCGATTCCTGGCGTAGCAGGTCGGTTTGCAGGATCAGATCGAGAAAGCCTTTTTGCAGCTGATCGCTGAGGTTGAGCGCGGTATCGGCGACCAGCTCGATTTCCACCAGGGGGAAGTGGTCCATCAGTTCGGTCACCAGCGGGCTGAGCCAGGTATGGATCACCGTGTCCATCGCGCCGATGCGGATGCGTCCGACCTTGCTGCTGGTGGTTTCCAGCGACTGCTTGAGCCCCTGCATGGTGACCATCATCTGCTCGGCATAATCGAGCACCTTAATCCCATCCGGGGTCAGGCTCACCCCTCGTGAGTCACGCAGGAACAGTTTCACCCCCAGCTCGCTTTCCAGTACCGCAATGCGGCTGGAGATCGAGGCCTGGGTGGTGAACAGCTTCTCTGCCGTCAGCCGGAAGCTCTTGAGCCGGGCTACCCAGACGAAGGTTTCGAGGAACTTCAAATTCATGGGATCAACTTTTTCTTATGCATGGATCGGTTTTTATTAGTTGGACGCAGCAGGGGCTGCGCGCCAAAAATCGGGCTGTCTCACGATAAGCGTCGTCGGGGCTCAGGACAACATCGTTGCGGGATCTTGGTAAAAGATCCCACACTACAAAAAAATAAAGCCTACAGGAGTCTTCACCGTGAGCCGCCTGCTACTGAATTGCGACATCGGCGAAAGCTTTGGCGCCTGGACCATCGGTCTGGATGCCGAGGTCATGCCATTCATTGATTGCGCCAATATTGCCTGCGGCTTCCACGCCGGCGACCCGAGCATCATGCGCAAGACCGTCGCCCTGGCATTGCAGCATGGCGTGCAGATCGGTGCGCACCCGGCCTATCAGGACCTGGCAGGCTTTGGCCGCCGCTCCATGGCGTATGGGGCCGAGGAACTCCAGGACCTGCTGCATTACCAGATCGGTGCCCTCGACGGTATCTGCCGGGCCCAGGGTGGCCGGGTCAGCTACGTCAAGCCCCATGGCGCGATGTACAACGACATGATGGCCAAGCCTGCGCAACTGCGCGCGGTGATCCAGGCCGTGGCGGCGTACGACGCGAGGCTGCCGTTGATGCTCATGGCTACCCGCGACAACAGCGCCGCCCAGGCCCTGGGTGATGAGTATGGCGTGACCCTGTGGTTCGAAGCCTTTGCCGACCGCGCCTATGACAACGCCGGGCACCTGGTCTCGCGCCAGTTGCCCGGGGCCGTTCATCATGATGCGCAGGTCATCCTCCAGCAGGCCCTGACCATTGCCCGTGGCGAAACCCTGGTTGCCAGCGATGGCAGCCCCTTGCTGTTGCAGGCCGACACCCTTTGCGTGCATGGCGATAACGCCAGCTCGGTGGCGGCGGTGCAGCGCATTCGCCACGCGTTGACGCCACCATGAAGCCACGGATTGAAGTAGTGGCCATCGACTGCCTGATGGTGCGCCTGTTTGATGCAATAGCCGAAGACAACATGCCCTGGATGCTCGCCGCCACGCGCCGCCTGCGCGAGGGCTTTGGCTCGGTGTTGGTGGACCTGGTGCCTTCCTACACGACGCTGATGGTGCATTACGACCTGCTGGCGCTGAGTCCGGCACAGGCACGGGAGCTGATCGATCAGGCGCTTACCGACCTGCAGCCACAGGCACAGGGCAGCGGGCACTGTCACGTGTTGCCGGTGTGGTACGACCTGAGCGTCGGCCCTGAACTGACCTTGCTCGCCCAGCGCAGCGGGCTTGCGGTCGACGAGGTGATTCGGCGCCACAGCCAGCATCACTATCAGGTTTTCGCCCTCGGTTTTGCCCCAGGTTTTGCTTTTATGGGCCTGGTCGAAGAACAGCTCGCCGCGCCACGCCTGAACACCCCGCGCAAACGCGTGGCGCCGGGTAGCGTCGGCATCGCCGAGCGGCAGACCGCAGCCTACCCAGTGGAGTCCCCAGGGGGCTGGAACCTGATCGGCCGCACCCCGGCCAAACTGTTCGACCGCGAGCGCGATGGCTACAGCCTCATGCAGCCAGGCGACAGTGTGCGTTTCGAAGCCATCGGCCGCGCTGAATTTATCAACCTGGGTGGCGATGACACGCCCTTGGAGGCCCAGGCATGAGCCGCTTGTTGATCGAGGCCAGCACCGCGCTGTGCCTGTTGCAGGACGCCGGGCGTTTTGGTGTGCGGCATCTGGGCGTGACCCAGGGTGGCGCGCTGGATTGGGTGTCGATGTCCTGGGCCAATTGGCTGCTGGGTAATCCACTGGATGCGCCGGTGGTGGAGATCACCTTGGGCGGTTTTACCGTCCAGGCCCAAGGCTATTGCGTGCTGGCACTGGCCGGTGCTGACCTGGGGGCGTACATCGACGAGCGTGCCGTCAGCCCAGGGCGTAGTTTCATTCTGCAAAAAGGCCAGCGTTTGCGCTTCACCCAACCACACCGTGGCGCACGGGCTTACCTGGCGGCGCCGGGAGGTTTTGATGCGCCCAAGGTGCTGGGCAGTTGTGCCAGTGTTGGCCGCGAGGCCTTGGGCGGTTTGGACGGGTTTGGCCGGGCCCTGGCTGAAGGCGCTACGCTTGCCTATTGCGGCACGAGCAGCAATTTGCGTGAGTTGCCTGTGGAACAATTACACCCAGCGGCGCCCCTGGACGTGATTCTCGGTGCGCAGATCGGCCAGTTCAGCGGCCAGAGCCTGTTCGATGCGTTTAACACCGAATGGGCCCTGGACAGCCGCGCCGACCGCATGGGCATGCGCCTGCTGGGCACGCCGCTGGCGTATCAGGGCGCGTCGCTGATCTCCGAAGGCATCCCCTTGGGCGCAATCCAGGTACCGCCGGATGGGCAGCCGATTGTGTTGCTCAATGACCGGCAGACCATTGGCGGCTACCCGCGATTGGGTGCGTTGACGCCGTTGTCATTGGCGCGCCTGGCCCAGTGCCTGCCGGGGGAGAAGGTGCGGTTGGCACCGGTGATGCAGGAGACGGCGCACCGGGAGCATCTGAGCTATTTGCAGCGATTTATGAACCGCTAAAGGCATCGCAGGCAAGCCAGCTCCCACATTTAAACTGCGTTCACACAGTAAAGTATGTGAATGCATTCCATGTGGGAGCTGGCTTGCCTGCGATAGCGTCAGTGAATTCACCACCTATTTAGAGAGAAAGCGCATCCCTTCTTCCAATCCCCGCAAGGTCAGCGGATACATCTGGTCCTCAATCAAATCCCGCACGATATTGGTCGACGAGGTATAGCCCCAGGTATCTTTCGGGTACGGGTTAATCCAGATCAGCTTCTTGTACTTCTCCATGAACCGCTGCATCCACACATACCCCGGCTCCTCGTTCCAGTGCTCCACGCTGCCACCGGCCTGGGTGATTTCGTAAGGCGCCATGGCCGCATCGCCGATAAAGATCACCTTGTAGTCAGCGCCGTACTTGTGCAGCAGGTCCTGGGTCGAGGTGCGTTCGGAGGTGCGGCGCATGTTGTTCTTCCACACTGATTCATAAATGAAGTTGTGGAAGTAGAAGTACTCCAGGTGCTTGAACTCGGTCTTGCAGGCCGAAAACAGCTCCTCGCAGATCTTCACGTGGGCATCCATCGAGCCGCCGATGTCGAACAGCAACAGCAATTTGACCGTGTTGCGCCGTTCCGGGCGCATCTGGATATTCAGCAGGCCAGCGTCGCGGGCGGTGTGGTCGATGGTGCCGTCGATATCCAGCTCTTCGGCCGCACCCTGGCGTGCAAATTTGCGCAGGCGGCGCAGCGCCACCTTGATATTGCGCGTGCCCAGCTCCACCGAATCATCGAGGTTCTTGTACTCGCGTTGATCCCAGACCTTGACCGCCTTGCCCTGGCGCTTGCCGGCATCGCCCACGCGAATGCCCTCGGGGTTGAAGCCGCCGGAACCGAACGGGCTGGTGCCGCCGGTGCCGATCCATTTGTTGCCGCCGGCGTGGCGTTCCTTTTGTTCTTCCAGGCGTTTCTTGAACTCTTCGATCAGCTTGTCCAGGCCGCCCAAAGATTGGATCTGCGCGCGCTCTTCATCGCTCAGCGAACGCTCGAACTCCTTGCGCAGCCAATCTTCGGGAATCAGCGCCTGCAAGTGATCGTCGAGTTTTTCCAGGCCGTTGAAGTAGGCGCCGAAGGCACGGTCGAACTTGTCGAAATGGCGCTCGTCTTTCACCAGGATCGCCCGGGACAAGTAGTAGAACTCGTCCATGTCGGCGAAGGTCACCCGTTGTTTCAGGGCGTTGATCAAGTCCAACAGCTCACGCACCGAGACCGGCACCTTGGCTGCACGCATTTCATTGAACAGGTTGAGCAGCATGGCAAAAGCCCTTATCGAGTGCCGCGACGGCTCATGAACGCCAGGCGCTCAAGCAGTTGCACATCCTGCTCGTTTTTCACCAGGGCGCCGGCCAGTGGCGGGATGGCCTTGGTCGGATCACGCTCGCGCAACACCGCTTCGCCGATGTTGTCGGCCATCAGCAGCTTGAGCCAGTCCACCAGTTCGGAGGTGGAAGGTTTTTTCTTCAGGCCCGGCACCTTGCGCACGTCGAAGAACACGTCCAGCGCTTCGCTGACCAGGTCTTTCTTGATGTCCGGGTAGTGCACGTCGACGATTTTCTGCAGGGTGGTGCGGTCGGGGAAGGCGATGTAGTGGAAGAAGCAGCGACGCAGGAACGCATCCGGCAGCTCTTTCTCGTTGTTGGAGGTAATGATGATGATCGGGCGCTTCTTGGCCTTGATGGTCTCGTCGATTTCGTAGACGTAGAACTCCATCTTGTCGAGTTCTTGCAACAGGTCGTTGGGGAACTCGATGTCGGCCTTGTCGATCTCGTCGATCAGCAGGATCACCCGCTCTTCGGACTCGAAAGCCTCCCACAGCTTGCCTTTCTTGAGGTAGTTGCGCACGTCATGGACCTTGTCCACGCCCAGCTGCGAGTCGCGCAGGCGGCTGACCGCATCGTATTCATACAGGCCCTGGTGCGCCTTGGTGGTGGACTTGATGTGCCAGGTAATCAAGCGTGCGCCGAACGATTCGGCCAGTTGTTCGGCGAGCATGGTCTTACCGGTGCCCGGCTCGCCCTTGACCAGCAGCGGGCGCTCCAATGTGATGGCGGCGTTGACCGCCAGTTTCAGGTCATCGGTGGCAACGTAGGCCTGGGTGCCTTCGAACTTCATTTCTCAATCCTCGAACATGACGCCGGTAGTCAGCATGCCTGCGACTATAGCGCGCAGCCCCGGTGACTGTGAACGCAGACGGGTTATTCAGTCTCTGAATGACCAGTCACTCCACGGTCAATCCGCGCTGGGCTTGGGTTGTTCGTAGCGGGCATTGAACGCCTGGACGAAACCATTGCGCAAAATCTGCAAAAACGCCTGGAATGCGCTGATATTTTGCTGGTGCACGCTGCCACTGAGCTCGACTCGGGTGGCGAACTGGTTTTTGCTCTGGTTCTTCAGGACGGTTTCGCTGGCGCCGACCACGGCTTCCCAGATCGAGCGGAAAATCCCCTTGTCCTTGTTCTCCACATCCTGCTGCCAGTCGAAGACTTCCACGTCCCGCAACAGTGGCTTGATATAACCGGTCAGTTGGGCTTTTTCGGCCTGGGCCTCGATGACCACGTCGCCGGTGCCGGCTTTGAAGTCGAACTTGCCATAGGCCGAGGCGAAGTCGTTCATGCGCTTGAGCTGGATATCACGGGCGCGGAAGCGGAACTCGAAGTCTTCAAAGTTGCTCAGCGGGTCGAAAGTCGCGCTGGCTTCCAGTGGTGCATGCCCCAGCAACATGGCCTTGCCGTCAAAGCGCGCATCGCGCTTGCCTTCGACGTCCACCACATTGGTCAGGTTATAGAGGCTGGCGTTGACCTGGGTGGCGCCGATGTTGACCGGCGGCTTTGAATTGAAGTTGTGAAAGGCGATCTTGCCGTCGTCGATGCGCACTTCGTTGAGGGTGATGGGCAGCAACTTGCCCAGTTGTGCCCGCCAGTCGGTGCCGCGACCGGTCTGGGACGCCTGTTTGTTGGGGCCGCCGTCGACGAAGTTGAGTTCTGGCTCGACGAATTGCACTTCGGCTACAACCGCATGGTCGTACCATAAGGAATGCCAGCTGACCGACAGATCGATCACCGGGGCCTTGACGAACGGTACGGGCACCTTGCCATCGACCTTGACGATCTGCAGGCCGTTGATCCGGTACGCGCCGCGCCATAGCGCCAGGTCGACATCAGTCACTTGGCCACGGTAGTCGCCCATATCGGCGAGTTTTTCGTTGAGGTAGTTGCGCACCAGGTAGGGCAGGGCGATATCCAGTGCCACCAGCACGACCACCAGCCCGGCGACCGTCCATATCGGCCAACTGTAGCGACGCTTCATAGGTTTTTCCTCCCTGTGTATAGGCGGTTGACTACGCAGGCAGCGCCAACGTTCCTCGACTGGACGCCTTGGAGTACGAGGCATACCCTTGTTGCCTTCTTGAAACCGCCTAAAGGACCCCGCCATGAGCCGCATTTTTGCAGACAACGCGCACTCCATCGGTAACACGCCCCTGGTTCAGATCAACCGCATCGCGCCCCGTGGCGTGACCATCCTGGCCAAGATCGAAGGGCGTAACCCTGGGTATTCGGTGAAGTGCCGGATCGGCGCGAACATGATCTGGGACGCGGAAAGCAGCGGCAAACTCAAGCCTGGCATGACCATCGTCGAGCCGACTTCGGGTAACACCGGGATTGGCCTGGCCTTTGTCGCCGCTGCCCGTGGCTACAAGTTGCTGCTGACCATGCCTGCCTCCATGAGCATCGAGCGGCGCAAGGTGCTCAAGGCCCTGGGCGCTGAACTGGTGCTGACCGAGCCGGCCAAGGGCATGAAGGGCGCGATCGAGAAAGCTGGCGAAATCCTTGCCAGCGACCCGGCGACCTACTTCATGCCGTCCCAGTTCGACAACCCGGCCAACCCGGCCATCCATGAAAAAACCACCGGCCCGGAAATCTGGAACGACACCGATGGCGCCGTGGATGTGCTGGTAGCGGGTGTCGGCACGGGTGGGACCATCACCGGTGTGTCGCGTTACATCAAGAATACAGCGGGCAAACCGATCCTCTCGGTGGCCGTGGAGCCCATCAGCTCGCCGGTGATTACCCAGGCGTTGGCCGGTGAGGAAATCAAGCCCAGCCCCCACAAGATCCAGGGGATCGGCGCAGGGTTTGTGCCGAAGAACCTCGACCTGTCGATGGTCGACCGGGTGGAGTTGGTCAGTGACGATGAGTCCAAGGCCATGGCGCTGCGGTTGATGCAGGAAGAAGGCATCCTGTGCGGGATTTCCTGTGGTGCGGCGATGGCCGTCGCGGTACGCCTGGCGGAGAAACCAGAAATGCAGGGCAAGACCATTGTGGTAATCCTGCCGGACTCCGGCGAGCGTTACCTGTCGAGCATGCTGTTCAGCGATCTGTTCACCGACCAGGAAAACCAGGCCTGACGCTGTAGGAGCGAGCTTGCCCACGAAGACCCTGAATGCCCCTTGCAGACACGCTCGCTCCTACAGAAATCGGGTTGATCCAAATCAGCCCGGTTTGATGCCCTTTATGCATAATTGTTTACTCGCCGCGCACCCCTTAAAACGTATTGTTGGATAACGCGGGTTTTTCCTCCGGCCTGGAGTGTTTATCATGGCCGGCTGCTATGTCGGGTTTCCCGCTGCCGGGAGGCTATTTCCAGGAGTTGCTGCATGACCTTTTCTTTGGCCGCCAAGCTGTCGGTGCTGCTGTTGTTTATCGGCAGTACGCTTTACGTGCATTTGCGCGGCAAGGCGCGTTTGCCGGTGCTGCGCCAGTTCGTCAACCATTCGGCACTGTTCGCCCCGTACAACGCCTTGATGTACATCTTTTCGGCTGTGCCGTCCAAGCCGTACCTGGACCGCAGCAAGTTCCCGGAACTGGATGTGCTCAAGGACAACTGGGAAGTGATCCGCGACGAGGCCATGCACCTGTTTGACGAAGGCTATATCCGCGCCGCCGAGAAGAACAACGATGCCGGTTTTGGCTCGTTCTTCAAGAAGGGTTGGAAGCGCTTCTACCTCAAGTGGTACGACAAACCACTGCCGTCGGCCGAGTTGCTGTGCCCAAAAACCGTGGCCCTGGTCAGCAGCATCCCCAACGTCAAGGGCGCCATGTTTGCCCTGTTGCCGGGCGGCAGCCACCTCAATCCCCATCGCGACCCGTTTGCCGGGTCCCTGCGCTATCACTTGGGGTTGTCGACGCCCAACTCCGACGACTGCCGCATTTTCGTCGATGGCCAGATCTACGCCTGGCGCGATGGCGAAGATGTGATGTTCGACGAAACCTACGTGCACTGGGTGAAGAACGAAACCGAGAAGACCCGGGTGATTCTGTTCTGCGATATCGAACGCCCCCTGAGCAACCGATTGATGACCCGCATCAACCGCTGGGTCAGTGCCCAGTTGGGCCGCGCGACTGCGCCACAGAACCTGGACGACGAGCGCGTGGGCGGGATCAACCAGGCCTATGCCTGGAGCAAGAGCTTCAGCGATCGCTTCAGTGGTGTGGTCAAGCAGTGGAAGCGCAAGCACCCCAAAGCCTATCGCGTCATGCGGCCGGTATTGGCGGCGGTGGTGGTGGGGGCGTTGGTGTATTGGTTGTTTGGCTGATGGGTTCAAAAAAACCGCTCGTATGAGCGGTTTTTTTATGACTTTTATTTTTCCGGGTGACCCGCCAAAAGGCTTGGTTCTTCAACGTTGCCGGCCATAGCCGCGCTGAGAAAACGGCGCTGATTGGCGGTCAGCACAGTGCTTTTAGGTTCCTGGCCGGCCTTGGACGACGCTTTTCGGGCGACGGGTTTTTTAATAAGTTCTCCCATGCAGCCTCCACGATTGATCATTAATTGAACATGTTTGCGATGCTATTCGTTCTCTACCGCTATCACAAGCCTGCCCCGTGAATCGAAGTCAAAGCCCAGGTTTTGATAGAGGGGAATAGCCCCGGGTGCGGGCTCCTGAATTTCTATCCATTGGCTGCCAATGATTCTCGCGTAATGGTCGATGGCAATCATCGTCAGTGATGCTATGCGGCTTTTCAAAGGGTGGGATTTTCCAGGTCTTCCCTCCAGGCGGATGACCTTGATCCGCAATCGGCTTTGATTGGGATTGGCAAAGCACAGCCCACAGAGCACCTCGTCGTACCAGAGGGACAAATCGAACGCCATCGGTTCACGGCCTTTCCATGTCGCAACCTCGTCCCATGAGAAGTGAGAGTCTTCTGCCCAGTCCTGATAGGCAGCCAATGCATGGCTGTCGATCAATTCAAAACGGACATGGGTCAAGTCGATCTCTGCGCCTTGGGCGTCGGTGTGTTTCAGGTTTTTGTACCACTGTTGAGTCGATGCATTCGCAAGGCGTAAAGCTTTGGATCGGTAGAGCTGGTATCGCAAGGAGTCGCGTGTTTTTGGCATTGGCGGTCATGAGTCGAAAGCCTCCTGAAGAGGAGTGAGTTGGTTTTTCCCAAGGCTAGAGGTGGTTTTTCAACTTGTCCTTACTGGCCTTTTGGCAAAGCCATTGCAAAGCGTGTCACCGGCTGGTTATAGTCGGCGCCAGGTGTTTCACAGCACCTTTAATCCCTTCAAAAAAGATCAGCCCATGCCTGCTTCCCCACGCATAGCGGTAGTCGATTCAGCGGTCAACGCTGCGGTCGTGCCGTGTGGGAGCCAGCAGCCTGCGCAGATCAGTCATTACCCTCCACCTGTCAGTAGCACGCCGGTGTACGCAGTCGTATCACCGCCGGGCGTTGGCATTTCGGGCTGATCAGCAGATCACTGTTGCCCGTTGCCTGCCTGTACCGAACCTACTGAATTTCAGCCTTGGCTGAGTTGGCTTTTTGCCTGACTACAGGTGTTCATCATGTCTGTTCTTTCGAAACAATCCGTGGCCGCGGCGGCCTCGACGAGCCTGTTTGTCCTGCTGTGGAGCAGCGGGGCGATTTTCTCCAAGCTGGGCCTGGCTCATGCATCACCCTTTGCCTTCCTGTTGATCCGCTTTGCCATTGCCCTGGCGGGCCTGGTGGTGCTGGTACCGATCCTCAAGCTCAGGTTGCCGCGCCCGGGCAAACCGCTGTGGTATGCGGTGGCCACCGGGCTGGTGCTGCTGGGGGCCTATCAGATTTTCTATCTGCTGGCCCTGGACTTGAAGATCACCCCTGGTGTGATGGCAACCATCATGGGCGTGCAACCGATCCTCACCGTGGTGTTGATGGAGCGCCAGCGTTCATGGCGTCGGATATTCGGCCTGGCGCTGGGGTTGGTGGGGCTGATCATGGTGGTGTACCAGGGCATCGGTCTGGCCGGCATGTCCCTGGCCGGCATGCTGTTTGGCTTGCTGGCGCTGGCGAGCATGACCCTGGGCTCGATCATGCAGAAGCGCATTACCGAGAACCCATTGGGCACCTTGCCAGTGCAGTACCTGGCGGGCTTGTTGTTGTGCGCAGTGTTCGTGCCGTTCCAGCCTTTTCATTTCGAGCACAGCAGCCGCTTTTACCTGCCGGTGTTGTGGATGGGGCTGGTGGTGTCACTGTTGGCGACGCTGCTGCTGTACCGCCTGATCGCCCGGGGCAACCTGGTGAATGTCACCAGCCTGTTCTACCTGGTGCCAGCGGTGACTGCGGTGATGGACTACCTGATCTTTGGCAATCGGCTGGCGCTGCTGAGTGTGCTGGGGATGGGGTTGATCATCGTCGGCTTGGTGTTCGTTTTCCGTAAAGCCTGATACCCCGTGTAGGCGCCGGCAAGCCGGCTCCTACACGGTCTTGATCAGTTTCCCTGGGCGTAGCACCAGCCACAGCGCCCCCGCGATCAACATCCCGCCATACAGATGGGCCATGGACAACGGTTCATCCAGCAGCAATGCGCCCCACAACACGCCGAACGGCGGAATCATGAAGGTAACGGTCATCGACTTCACCGGCCCGATGGATGTCAGCAGGCGGAAGTACAGGATGTAGGCAAACGCCGTACACAACAGCCCCAAACCGAGCAGCGACAACCACACATTCCAGCCACCCCAACTGGCGGGCGGATGGCTGATGGCGCTCCAGCCAAACCAAGGCAATAGAAACAATGTGGCACCGAGCATGCTGCCCAAGGCCGAAAGACGGCTGTCCAGGCCACCCTGTTGATCCAGCCAGCGGCGCGCCAGGAAGCCGGCGAAGCCGTAGCAGGTGGTTGCCAGCAGGCAGGCGAGGGCGCCCATCAGCAGTTCCAGGTCAAAGGCCACCGGCCCGGCCCGCGTGAGGATGCCCACGCCGAACAAACCCAGGCCTACTCCGGTAATCTTCGACAGCGTCAGCCGTTCATGGAAAAACAGCCCGCCAATCAATACGCCCATCAACGGCGTCGTCGCGTTGAAAATCGCCGAATAACCTGCGGGCAAGACCTGCGCCGCCACCGAATACATGGTCGCAGGGATCCCGGAGTTGATCACCCCAAGCAACAGCACGGTTTTGAATTTACCGCGAAAATCCCAGCTCACCCGCAGGATTGCCAGGATCACCAGCAAACCGGCTGCGGCAATTGACACCCGGAAGAATGCTGTAGGAATCGTGCCGATCTCGGGGGCGATAATCCGCATGAACAGAAAGCTCGCGCCCCAGATGGCGGCCAGTACCAGCAGGTACAGGGTGTCGACAGGTCTCACGGACAGCTCCTTTTTAATCAGGGCGAGAGTGTTGCCCAGGGACCTGTCTGACACAATCTTTTACGTATCCACTACACAATAAAGCGCGTCACCAAACCATTGAGGTCCACCGCCAGGCGCGACAGCTCCTGGCTGGCGGCCGAGGTCTGGGTCGCCCCGGCGGCGGTCTGGGTCGACAGGTCGCGGATGTTCACCAGGCTCCGATCCACCTCCCGGGCCACCGACGCCTGTTGCTCGGCAGCACTGGCGATCACCAGGTTGCGCTGGTTGATCTGCGAAATGGCGGCGGTGATTTTTTCCAGGGCGCTGCCTGCGCTGTTGGCCCGTTGCAACGTCTGGCTGGCGTGCTCGGCGCTGCTGGTGAGGGCGCCGACCGTGTCCTGCGTGCCTTGCTGGATACCGGTGATCATCTGCTCGATTTCTTCGGTGGAGTCCTGGGTCCGTTGTGCCAGGGAACGTACCTCGTCGGCCACCACCGCAAAGCCCCGCCCGGCCTCGCCAGCGCGGGCGGCTTCAATGGCGGCGTTGAGCGCAAGCAGGTTGGTCTGCCCGGCAATCCCGCGTATCACTTCCAGCACCTTGCTGATGTCTTGCGCCTGCACTGCCAGGCCCTCGGCCTTGCCCGAGGCGTCGAGCACCTCGTTGACCAGGTTCTGGATCGAGCTGATGGTTTCGCTGATCTGATAGTGCCCGTGCTTGCTGTCTTCATCGGACGCCTGGGAGGCTTCGGCGCTGGAGACCGCATTGCCCGCTACCTCATCCACTGCCGCGCTCATTTGCGTGACGGCGGTGGCGGCCTGCTCGATTTCATCGTTCTGGGCTTGCAGGCCGCGAGTGCTTTGCTCCATCACCGAGCTCATCTCTTCGGCGGCCGAGGCCAATTGCTGGGCGGATTCGCTGATACCGCGAATGGTCGCCTGCAATTGCTCCTGCATGGTGGCCAGGGCGCCCAGCAACTGTGCCGGTTCGTCCTTGCCCTGCACGTGAATCGGCTGGCTCAGGTCGCCGGAGGCAATCGTACGTGCCGCGCGCAACGCCTGCGCCAGGGGCGTGGTGATACTGCGGGTCAACAGCCAGGCCAGTAGCAACGTCGCGATCAGGGCGACTGCGATGATGACGCCGACGATCCACTGTGCACTCTGATACACCTGCGCCGCCGATTGCGCCGCATCCTGCGCGCCTTGCTGGTTGAAGTCGATCAACGCGTCCAGGCTCCGGCCGAGGATCACGCCCTGGGGCGTCAACTTGTCGGTGAGCAAGGTCAGGGCCTGCATCTGCTCATCCTGGTCTACCCGTTGGATCAACTGGTCGACGATGGTCATATAACCCGCCGCGGCGGTTTTGAGCTGGTCCAGTAGCTGACGCTCCTGATCATTGCTCAACAGGGCCTGGTGATTGTCCAGGCGCTCCTGCAACTGCGCGCGCTCCTTGGCGATCAAACCTTTGCTGCGCTCGCGCACCGCCGACTCATCGGTGGTCAACAAGCGCAGCGCCTCCAGGCGGATCGCCGCGACGTTGGCGGCGCTGTCGTGGATGTTCTCGATGCTCGGCATCCAAGCCGTTTCAATGATGGCGGCACTTTCGCGCAGCTTGGCCATCTGCCCCAGGCCAAACAACCCGACCAGCACCAGCAGGCCGGCCAATACCGCAAAACTCAGACTGGCGCGCAGGCCGATCCCCATATTCCTCAATGACATTGCAATGCTCCTTGGGCGATTTAAAGCCGTTCCCGAGCCGGTCTTTTGACCTTGTTATCAGGGAAGGGGGTGGCTATATAGCAAAGTGCCATCACTGAGGTAATCAGGGTTTCCCTTACATTGGATCCACGTTTGTATAAGGCCGCAGAGCCCACGCCGGCCTGAGTTGTTCCCTGCTTTTGGTGCCAGCGCCCGGCTTTTGCGGCCTTCAGGTGAATCGATTCATCGACGCGACGTGACTTTGGGGTGTTTTATTGACCGGATGGTCGAATTAAAAAATCGTAAACATTTGTTTGTCGCGCACCGATCCGCGTGGCATCGCCCGGCGAAAATTGTACTTCTCCTGCTTGCGGACTCTGGCTAATCTCAGGGCTTCCGAACGCCCGCAGAGGTCTCCGACATGCCGCAGCAAACGCCTGCCATCGACACCGCGCAGTCCATCGCACAGATGATCCTTGATGGCTTCGACGATTACCGCGAGCATTTTCGCCAGATCACCGACGGCGCCCGCGAGCGCTTTGAGAAGGCCCAGTGGCAGGAGGCGCAAACCGCCTCGGCGGCGCGGATCAACCTGTACGAAGA
Source organism: Pseudomonas sp. 06C 126 (assembly GCF_001855215.1). NCBI lineage: Bacteria > Pseudomonadati > Pseudomonadota > Gammaproteobacteria > Pseudomonadales > Pseudomonadaceae > Pseudomonas > Pseudomonas sp. 06C 126. The sequence goes on from NZ_MIFU01000079.1 coordinate 40,078, forward strand.
AAAGGTCGGTGAAGTCACCACGCGCCTGCGGGCAACCTTTGACGCAGGCGCGTTGCTGGATATCAAGTCCTGGCCACTGGTCAAGAGCGCCTATATCAGCCTGATCGACCTGCGGTTTGACGATGAGCTGTCCGAAACCTGGTACAACTCGATCTTTTGCGGGCTGTTCAGCCACGACCTGATCAGCGACGGCTGCATGTTCATCCACACCACTCGCCCGAGCCTGCGTCGCGCCCGCGCTGCGCAAACCCGCACCTACAAGCCCCAGGGCCAACTGGCGGGCATGCTCGAGCAGATTTTCAGCGACTACCGCTTCAGCGAGCCCTACGCCGACCTGGCCGCCGACCTGCAGCGCCTCGAAGCGCAACTGCGCGAGAGCCTGCCGGATTGGGTCTGCAAGGACCCGGACCTCAACGTCGAGCTGTTTTCTTCGGTGCTCTATCGCAACAAAGGCGCATACCTGGTGGGTCGTCTCTATACCCGCGACGAACAGTGGCCGCTGGTGATCCCGCTGCTGCATCGCGAAGGGCAGGGCATCCGCATCGACGCGCTGATCACTGACGAAGCCGATGTGTCGATCATCTTCTCGTTCACCCGCTCCTATTTCATGGTGGATGTGCCGGTACCGGCGGAATTCATCGGTTTTCTCAAACGCATCCTGCCGGGCAAGCACATCGCCGAGCTGTACACCTCCATCGGCTTCTACAAACACGGCAAGTCAGAGTTCTACCGGGCGCTGATCAACCACCTGGCCAGCACCGACGACCAGTTCATCATGGCCCCGGGCGTGCGGGGGATGGTCATGAGCGTGTTCACCCTGCCGGGGTTCAACACGGTGTTCAAAATCATCAAGGACCGTTTCTCGCCGTCGAAGAACGTCAACCGTGCGACGGTTATCGAGAAGTACCGCCTGGTCAAAAGTGTCGACCGGGTCGGGCGCATGGCTGATACCCAGGAGTTCGCCGACTTCCGTTTCCCGTTGAGCAAATTCGAGCCCCAATGCCTGGCCGAACTGCTGGAAGTGGCTGCGGGCACGGTCGAGGTGGAAGGTGACACGGTGCTGATTCGTCACTGCTGGACCGAACGGCGCATGACCCCGCTCAACCTCTACCTGGAAAACGCCAATGAGGCCCAGGTGCGCGAAGCCCTCGAAGATTACGGCCTGGCAATCAAACAGCTGGCGGCGGCGAATATCTTTCCCGGCGACATGCTGCTGAAAAACTTTGGCGTCACCCGCCACGGTCGCGTGGTGTTCTACGACTATGACGAGATCTGCTTCCTCACCGAAGCCAACTTCCGCCATATCCCGGCACCCCGAACCCCGGAAGATGAAATGGCCTCCGAGCCGTGGTATTCCATCGGCCCGCTGGACGTATTCCCCGAGGAGTTCCCGCCGTTCCTGTTTGCGGATGCCGGGCAACGGCGCTTGTTCGATGAGTTGCACGGTGAGCTGTACAACGCCGACTACTGGAAAGGCCTGCAAGAGGCGATTCGGGCGGGGAAAGTGATTGATGTGTTTCCGTACCGGCGCAAGGGCCTGGATAACGAATAAGGGCACTAATCCGTGTAGGAGCGGGCTTGCCCGCGATAGCGGTGGGGCAGGCAACATTGATGCAGGCAGTGCCGCCGTCATCGCAGCCTCGCTGGGGTGGGGCTCGACAGCTCCCAAACGTGATTTACGCGGCCTTTAACGTTGCGGGCGCTTTTCTGCCACAATTGCCGGCCGTGCATAAATAGACGACCTGCAAAGTACCTGATGACTGACCAAGCGCCCGCTATCGACCAACTCCTGAAGAACCTCGATCACGCCATGCTCGCCGACCGCCACCGCTTGCGCCGGCAGTTGCTTGAGCTGCGCAAGAAGCCCGATGAGGAGAAGCTGGCGCAGTGGGTGGCACGCATGCAGGCGTCCTGTGCCCAGGTCACGGCGCGCGCGGCCAGCGTGCCGCAGGTTCGTTACGACGACAGCCTGCCCATCGCCGCCAAGCGCGATGAAATCAAGGCGGCGCTGCAAAAACACCAAGTGTTGATCATCGCGGGCGAGACCGGCTCGGGTAAAACCACGCAGCTGCCGAAAATCTGCCTGGAAATCGGTCGCGGCCAGTACGGCTTGATCGGCCATACCCAGCCTCGGCGTATTGCGGCGCGCAGTGTGGCGAGTCGGGTTGCCGAAGAACTGGCGACGCCTTTGGGCGCGCTGGTCGGCTATCAGGTGCGGTTCGAGGACCAGAGCGACTCCAACACCCTGATCAAGCTGATGACCGACGGCATCCTGCTGGCCGAGACCCAGAACGACCGCTACCTCGAGCGCTACGACACGATCATCGTCGACGAAGCCCATGAGCGCAGCCTGAACATCGACTTCCTGCTCGGCTATCTGAAGACCCTGCTGCCACGTCGCCCGGACCTCAAAGTCATCATCACGTCGGCCACCATCGACCTGGAGCGCTTCTCCAAGCACTTCGACGATGCGCCGATTGTCGAGGTCTCGGGGCGTACGTTCCCGGTGGAAACCTGGTACCGCCCACTGACCCTGGAGCAGGACGAAGAGGGCAACCGCGTCGAAGACGACTTGACCGTGGACCAGGCGATCCTCGCCACCCTCGATGAAATTGCCGCCTTTGAACGCAGCGAGCGCAAGAGCCCGGGCGATGTGCTGGTGTTCCTGCCCGGTGAGCGCGAGATTCGCGATGCCGCCGACATGCTGCGCAAGGCCCAGCTCAAGCACACGGAAATCCTGCCGTTGTACGCGCGCCTGTCGCCGGCCGAACAGCAGCGCATTTTTCAGTCCCATCCGGGGCGGCGCGTGGTGCTGGCGACCAACGTCGCGGAAACCTCGCTGACCGTGCCGGGCATCCGCTACGTGATCGACAGCGGCACCGCCCGCATCAGCCGCTACAGCTACCGCGCCAAGGTCCAGCGCCTGCCGATCGAGGCGGTTTCCCAGGCCAGCGCCAACCAGCGTAAGGGGCGTTGCGGCCGGGTTGAACCGGGCATTTGCGTGCGCCTGTACAGCGAAGAAGATTTTATCGGGCGCCCGGAATTTACCGATCCGGAAATCCTGCGCACCAACCTGGCGGCAGTGATCCTGCAGATGCTGCACCTGCGCCTGGGCGAAATCACCGACTTCCCGTTTATCGAGCCACCGGATGGCAAGGCCATCAGCGATGGCTTCAACCTGCTGCAGGAACTCTCGGCGGTGGACCGCAACAGCCAACTGACGCCCCTGGGCCGGCAACTGGCGCGCCTGCCGGTGGACCCGCGCATGGGCCGCATGTTGCTGGAAGCGGCCAAGCTCGGCAGTTTGCAGGAAGTGCTGATCGTCGCCAGTGCCATGTCGATCCAGGACCCGCGCGAGCGCCCGCCGGAGCGCCAGCAAGCGGCCGACCAGGCCCACGCGCAATGGAAGGATCCCGATTCGGACTTCGCCGGTCTGGTCAACCTGTGGCGCGGCTTTGAAGAGCAGCGCCAGGAATTGACCGCCAGCCCGTTGCGCAACTGGTGTCGCAAGAATTTCCTCAACTACCTGCGCCTGCGCGAGTGGCGCGATTCCCACCGCCAGTTGAGCCTGATCTGCCGTGACATGCAGTTGACGGTCAACAAGGAGCCGGCGGATTTCCCGAAACTGCACAAGGCGGTGTTGTCCGGCCTGCTGAGCCAGATCGGCCAGAAGACCGAAGAGGGCGACTATCTGGGTGCCCGTCAGCGGCGCTTCTGGATTCACCCGTCGTCGGGGATCGGCAAGAAGCGCCCGCAATGGTTGATGACCGCCGAGCTGGTGGAAACCACCAAGCTGTATGCGCGCATGGTGGCCAAGATCGATGCCGATTGGATCGAGCCCCTGGCCGGGCACTTGATCAAGAAAAACCACTTCGAGCCCCATTGGGAGAAGAAGCGCGGCCAGGTCGTGGCCTTCGAGCAGATCACCCTGTTCGGCCTGATTGTGGTGGGACGCCGGCCGGTGCATTACGGGCCGGTGGACCCGGTGGTGTCGCGCGAGCTGTTTATCCGTGAAGGCCTGGTGCGTGGCGAGATCCAGTCCCGGGCCAAGTGCCTGGCCGCCAACCAGCAGTTGCTGGAGCAATTGGATGAACTGGAAGCCAAGGCCCGGCGCCGCGATATCCTGGCCGACGAAGAAACCCTGTACGCCTTCTACGATGCGCGCCTGCCGGCGGAGATCCACCAGACGGCGACCTTCGACAGTTGGTACAAGATCACCAGCCAGAAAGACCCGCAACTGCTGATCATGCGCGAAGAAGACGTGCTGGCGCGCGAGGCCAGTGAAGTCACCGCTGCCCATTATCCGGACACGCTGCACCTGGGTGACCTGGCCCTGGCCTTGAGTTATCACTTTGAACCCAATCACCCGCGCGACGGCGTGACCGTGCGCGTGCCCGCCCCATTGTTGCCGGCCTTGCCTGCCGAGCGCCTGGAGTGGCTGGTGCCCGGGCTGATCGAGGCCAAGTGCATTGCCCTGGTGCGCAACCTGCCCAAGGCCCTGCGCAAGAACTTCGTGCCGGTGCCGGACTTCGTCAAGGCTGCGCTGCAACGTATCGAATTTGCCCAGGGCTCGCTGCCTCAGGCGCTGGGGCGCGAGCTGCTGCGCATGACGGGGGCGCGGGTCAGCGATGAAGCCTGGAGCGAAGCCGCGCAGCAGGTGGAAAACCATCTGAAAATGAACCTGGAAGTGGTGGACGCCCAGGGCAAGTTCCTCGGCGAGGGCCGCGACCTGGCCGCGCTGACAGCACGTTTTGTCGAAGCCAGCCAGGCCGCCCTGGCGGTGCCGCAGACTGCCAAAAGCCAGTTGCCGGTGGAGGCCAAGGTCTTCGCCGCCGTGGCCGAGACCACCCAGCAAAAGATTGCCGGGCTGTCGATGACGGTGTATCCGGCGTTGGTGGAGGAAAACGGGACGGTCAAGGAAGGGCGCTTCTCCACTGCTGCCGAAGCCGAGTTCCAGCATCGCCGTGCCTTACAGCGTCTGTTGATGCAGCAACTGGCCGAGCCGGCAAAATTCCTGCGCGGCAAGTTGCCCGGTCTTACCGAGCTGGGGCTGATGTACCGCGAGCTGGGACGTATCGATGCCCTGGTGGAAGACATTCTGCTGGCCAGCCTCGACAGCTGCGTGCTGGAAGGCGAGGCCAGCCTGCCGAGGGATGGCGCTGGTTTGGCGGCCCTGGCCGAGCGCAAACGCGGCAGTTGGACCGAACATGCCGAACGCCTGGCGCGCCTGACCCTGGAAGTATTGAAGCTGTGGCACGGCCTGCAAAAGCGCTTCAAGGGCAAGATCGACCTGGCCCAGGCCGTGGCACTCAACGATATCAAGCAACAACTGAGCAACCTGGTGTACCCAGGCTTTGTGCGCGAAACCCCGGCGCAGTGGTTCAAGGAACTGCCGCGTTATCTCAAGGCCATCGAACTGCGCCTGGAAAAACTGCCCAGCCAGGTGCAGAAGGATCGGGTCTGGAGCGGCGAGTTGAGCGGCCTGTGGAGCCAGTACCAGACGCGGCTGAACAAGCACACCCAGGAAGGCAAGCGCGATCCGCAGTTGGAGCTTTACCGCTGGTGGCTGGAGGAATACCGGGTGTCGCTGTTTGCCCAGCAGTTGGGCACCAAGGTACCGATTTCCGACAAGCGTTTGAGCAAACAGTGGAGCCAGGTGGAGCCTTGACCTGCAATCCCGGGGGCAGGTGCGCGTGTGACAGGCGCCAAACCCCCCGGTTTATGGCAAACTTCGCCGTTATAAATGCCAGGATCGTCTAGATTGGCTGTATCAGCCTCGACGCGCCGGGACAAAGCGTTTCCCCGTTTGATGTCCGCGCGGCGGACTAGAGCGACTTACGGTTTGGTACGAAGGTACCAATCCCTTCTGCCTGAACAGATTTAGAGGAACGACCGTGCATAACGTCGTCATCAGCGGCACAGGCCTGTACACCCCGGCCAACAGCATCTCCAACGAAGAGCTGGTGCAGTCTTTCAATGCTTACGTTCAACAGTTCAATGCCGACAACGCCGTGGCTATCGAGCAGGGTGACGTTCAGGCGTTGACTGAATCCAGCGCCGCCTTTATCGAAAAGGCTTCGGGTATCAAGAGCCGGTTTGTCATGGACAAGGAAGGCATTCTGGACCCCAAGCGCATGACCCCGCGCCTGCCAGAGCGCTCCAACGACGAGTGGTCGATCCTCTGCCAGATGGCCGTGGGCGCCGCCGAGCAAGCCCTGCAGCGCGCCGGCAAGACTGCGGCCGATATCGACGGGGTGATCGTTGCCTGCTCCAACCTGCAACGCGCCTATCCGGCCATCGCCATCGAAGTCCAGGAAGCCCTGGGCATCCAGGGGTTCGGTTTTGACATGAACGTGGCCTGTTCTTCGGCGACCTTCGGCATCCAGAACGCCTGCAACAGCATCCAACTGGGCCAGGCCCGGGCGATCCTGATGGTCAACCCGGAGATCTGCACCGGCCACCTGAACTTCCGTGACCGCGACAGCCACTTCATCTTTGGCGATGCGGCCACCGCGGTGATTCTGGAGCGTGCCGACCTGGCCACTTCCGAGCACCAGTTCGACGTTGTCAGCACCAAGTTGCTGACCAAGTTCTCCAATACCATCCGCAACAACTTCGGCTTTCTCAACCGCGCTGCTGAAGAGGGCATTGGTGCGCCAGATAAACTTTTCGTGCAGGAAGGCCGCAAAGTCTTCCGTGATGTCTGCCCGATGGTTGCCGAGTTGATCGGCCAGCACCTGGTTGAAAACCAGTTGAGCGTGACCGACGTGAAGCGCTTCTGGCTGCACCAGGCCAACCTGAGCATGAACCACCTGATCGTCAAGAAACTGCTGGGCCGTGAAGCCGAGATCGAAGAGGCGCCGGTGATCCTCGATACCTACGCCAACACCAGTTCGGCGGGTTCGGTGATTGCGTTCCACACCTACCAGGACGACCTGCCCAAGGGCGCGCTGGCGGTACTCAGCTCGTTTGGCGCCGGGTATTCGATTGGCAGCGTGATCCTGCGCAAGCGCTGAGTGGCCAAGAGGCCTATCGGTGGAGGCTTGTTGTGGCGAGGGGGCTTGTCCCCCGCTGGGCTGCGCAGCAGCCCCAAAACCACCCCCTCGGTCTGCCTGACACTACTCAGTGGGTTTTATGGGGGCTGCTGCGCAGCCCAGCGGGGGACAAGCCCCCTCGCCACAACGGCTCCCCTCAACACAGTGAGATTCTGAATGGCAGCAGCCGACGACGCGCACTTGCTTGAGCGCCTGCTCAAGGGCGAGCAGCAGGCCTATAAGGAGTTAGTCACCCAGTACCAGAGCGCCATGCGTGCGGTGGCCTACGCCATCGTTGGCCAGCGCCACGCTGACGAAGTGGTCCAGGACGCCTGGCTTTCGGTGGTACGCAGCCTCGCCAAGTTCGAAGGGCGCTCCAGCCTCAAGACCTGGCTGCTGACCATCACCGCCAACTCGGCCAAGGGGCGTTACAAACAGAACCGCCGGGAAGTTTTGCTCGACGACTTGCCGTCGCCCCACGGGACCATTGGTGATGAGCGCTTTGCCGCCGGCGACGAGCATTGGCTGATCGCGCCCTTTGCCTGGCATCAGGACACCCCCGAGGCGCTGCTCACCGAAAACGAGCTGCGTGAATGTCTGGAGCACACGCTGCTCAGTCTGTCCGAGCTGCAAAGCAGCGTGCTGCTGCTGCGCGAACGCCAGGGCCTGGAGTTGGAAGAAATTTGTAATCTTCTGGAAGTCTCGCTCTCCAATGTGCGTGTACTGCTGCATCGGGCGCGGCTTAAAGTCTTCGCCACGGTGGAGCATTTCGAGGAAACCGGCGAATGTTGACCTGCAAAGAACAAGTGGCACGCTCCAGTGATTATCTCGATGGGCAACTGACCTTTCGCGAGCGCCTGCTGATGCGCCATCACCTGATGTTCTGTGCCAATTGCCGGCGCTTCATTCGCCAGATGCGGCTGATGCAAGCCACCTTGCGCATCCTGCCCGAACCCGAGGTGCCGGATGCACAAGGGTTGGCCGAACGCCTGGCCTCGGAACTCAAGCGCAATTCCTGACCGCCTTCTGCTGGACCCAACGCCCGCGACGTCGCCGTCGTGGGCTTTTTTGTGTCGGCGAAAAGCCCTGCGCTGAAAAACATTGCAGGTTCGTAAGTTTTTTTCACCTTTTTTTCACCTGGCATTTCTCGTACTTTTTTTGCTCAAGCCCGCGCCGGCTCTAGCTTTGCGCTTATTTCCAGTGGTTGTAATAAAGTTCCCCTGTAATAAAATATTTATCTTGCAGCAACTTGCCTGAAATATCCCCTCGCCAAGATCCCCTCCCAACACCAGCGGGGCAGAACCCGTGTGTTTTCCAACGCAAAAGACCACCAATTAGGGGAATTCTTCGATGATCCGTAAGCACTTCGCCGGTTTCGCGGCCAGCGCCCTGGCCCTGGCCGTTACCGCCCAGGCTTTCGCTGGTACTGTCACTACTGACGGCGCCGATATCGTTGTCAAAACCAAGGGCGGCCTTGAGGTTGCTACTACCGACCAGAACTTCAGCTTCAAGCTGGGTGGTCGCCTGCAAGCCGATTACGGCTCATTTGACGGCTTCTACACCAAGAACGGTGACTCGGGCGACGCCGCTTACTTCCGTCGCGCCTTCCTGGAGCTGGGTGGCACCGTCTACAAGGATTTCAAATACCAGCTCAACTACGACTTCTCCCACAACTCGGGTAACTCCGACGACGGCTACTTCGACGAAGCGTCCATGTCCTATGTGGGCTTCAAGCCAGTAACCATCCGCGTCGGTCGTTTTGACCCGGATTTTGGCCTGGAAAAAGCCACCAGCTCCAAGTGGATCACCGCCATGGAGCGTAACTCCGCTTACGAGGTTGCGGACTGGGTCAACACCCACGAAAACGGCATGGGCATCCAGGTCAGCGGCACTGCGGCGGACATGTTCTACGGCTCCGCCAGCCTGGCCTCCAAGGACATCAACGACGAAGACGGCAAGGGCGTGAAGCAATTCAACGGCCGTATCGTGTTGGCGCCGATGAACAAAGGCGGCGACGTCCTGCACTTCGGCTTGAACGTGGCGGCACGTGATCTGAACGATGCAGCCTTCGACTCGCGGATTCGTCCTCGTCTCGGCGCTCGTGGCGTAGCGACCACCGGTGGCAACGATGCCGGCTCCAACGGCAACCGCGCTACTTTCGGCGGTGGTCTGGGCCTGAACGCCAGCAACCTGACCGCAGTGGGCGCCTATGACACCGACACCGTGTTCGGTGGTGAGTTTGCCTTCGCAACCGGCCCATTCTCGGTGCAGGCTGAAGCCCTGAGCCGCAAGATGAAAGCTGACAGCAATGCCTACCAGGACGTGAAAACCAGCGGTTTCTACGGCCAACTGGCCTACACCCTGACCGGCGAGTCCCGTGCCTACAAGCTCGACGGCGGCAAGTTCGACGCGATCAAGCCCGAGAACAAGCAATTCGGCGCCTGGGAAGTGTTCTACCGCTACGACAGCATCAAGGTTGACGACAAGAACATCGTCGTCAGCAGCGCTACCCGCGAAACCGGCGACGCCAAGGCCAACGTGAACACCCTGGGTGTGAACTGGTACGCCAACGAGGCGGTCAAGCTGTCGCTGAACTACAGCAAGGTCAGCACCGACAAAATCACCAACGCCAATGGCGATGACAGCGGTGACTCCATCGTCGGTCGTGTGCAGTACGTGTTCTAAGCAACTGTAATACCGCTCCAACGCGCTCTTTCTTCATCCGTTAAAGCGCGATCCTCTTTTTCACCCCGCCATTTGGCGGGGTTTTTTTTTGCTGCCCGCGCAGGCAGTGGGTTCTGTCAGAATGGCCTGAATATCGTGAGTGAGCGTTTACCGTCGGGGAATGGCATGCCGTTGAAACGTTTGAATAGCCTGTCCGAAATATCGCCTGATGAGTGGAACGCGTTGGTCCCCGAGGATCAGCCGTTTCTGCGCCATGCGTTCCTCAGTGCGCTGGAGGACAGTGCCAGCCTTGGTCGGCATTCTGGCTGGCAGCCCGAGCACTTGCTGCACTACGAGGATGAGCGGCTGGTCGCGGCGCTGCCCAGCTACCGCAAATGGCACTCCTATGGCGAATACGTGTTTGACCATGGTTGGGCGGACGCCTGCGCGCGTGCCGGCATCGATTACTACCCCAAGTTGCTGACAGCCGTGCCCTTCAGCCCGGTCAGCGGGCCGCGCCTGCTGGCGGCCAATGGCGCAGACGGCCTGGAGCTGCTGCAGAGCTTGCCTGGCTACCTGGAGATCGAAGGGCTTTCCAGCGCCCATATCAACTTCACCGATGCCATGGCCGATGCGGCACTGGGCCAGCAACCCGGTTGGCTTGCGCGTCTGGGTTGCCAGTTCCACTGGCAGAACCGTGGTTATCGCGATTTCCAGGACTTCCTCGACGCCCTGAGTTCGCGCAAGCGCAAGCAGATGCGCAAGGAGCGCGAGCAAGTGGCGGGGCAGGGGATTGAGTTCGAATGGTTGCAAGGCCATGAGTTGAGCGAGGCCCAGTGGGATTTTGTCTACGCCTGTTACGCCAACACCTATGCCGTGCGCCGCCAGTCGCCGTACCTGACGCGGGCGTTTTTCAGCCTGTTGGCCGAGCGCATGCCGCAGGCCATTCGGGTGGTGCTGGCCAAGCAAGGGGCGCGGCCGGTGGCCATGGCTTTCAGCCTGGTGGGTGGCGATAGCCTGTACGGTCGCTACTGGGGCTGCTTGGGTGAATTCGACCGGCTACATTTCGAAACCTGTTTCTATCAAGGCATGGATTACGCGATCGCCAATGGACTGCAACGTTTCGATGCCGGTGCCCAGGGCGAGCACAAGTTGATCCGGGGGTTTGAGCCGGTGATTACCCGCTCCTGGCATTACTTGCGTCATCCGGGCTTGAAAACCGCCGTGGCAGACTTCCTGGAGCGCGAGCGGGTAGGGATTCTGGCGTATGCCGAAGAGGCGCGGTCGGCGTTGCCGTATCGGCAGGCATAACGCTCAGGGAACTCGACCTGTTCCCCTGTAGGAGCGAGCTTGCTCGCGAAGAACTCAAGTACAGCGCATTCATTCTGGATAAACGCGGCGCCCTCAGGTTTTTCGCCAGCAAGCTCGCTCCTACAGGGTGGATCAGGCGTTTTCTTCCTTGCCCAGCCAACGGTAGGTGATGCCACCGATCACCGCGCCAAGGATCGGCGCCAGCCAGAACAGCCACAACTGCTGGATCGCCCAGCCGCCGACAATCAGCGCGGGGCCGGTGCTGCGGGCCGGGTTGACCGAGGTGTTGGTGACCGGGATGGAGATCAGGTGGATCAGCGTCAGCCCCAGGCCAATGGCGATGGGGGCCAGGCCCGCCGGTGCACGACGGTCAGTGGCGCCGAGGATGATCAGCAGGAACATCGCCGTCATCACCAGTTCGGTGACAAACCCCGCCGCCATCGAGTACCCGCCCGGCGAATGTTCGCCGTAACCATTGGAGGCCAGCCCCGCAGCCAGTTCAAAGCCCGGCTTGCCGCTGGCAATGAAATACAACAGGGCCGCCGCGACGACGCCACCTATGACCTGCGCGACGATATACGCTGGCAACTCCTTGACCGGAAACCGGCCGCCGACCACCAGGCCCACGGTAACTGCCGGGTTGAGGTGACAGCCGCTGATATGGCCAATGGCGAACGCCATGGTCAGCACCGTCAGTCCAAATGCCAGGGATACCCCCAGTAGACCAATTCCGACATCGGGGAACGCTGCGGCCAGAACCGCACTCCCGCAACCACCCAACACCAGCCAAAACGTACCTAACCCTTCTGTAACGGAACGTTTGAACAGAGACATGAACGCGTCCTTCTAAATCAACTGGTCGGTGAGGCTTCCCTGCAGTCTGATGTCAGGGCCCTCCCTGGGCCCTGATTGCAGTACAGCAGGATTGTGATACACGGCCAGCGAGTTAGAAAAAACTGTCAGAATTGTTCGGAATTGATAGCGCCGTTAGTAGTCCAGAATCAGTCGATACCGACGAATCCGCCGGTCTGGTGTTGCCACAATCGCGAGTACAGGCCGCCCTGTGCCAGTAGTTGGGCGTGGCTGCCGCTCTCGGCGATCTGGCCTTTTTCCAGGACGACCAACCTGTCCATTCGAGCAATCGTGGACAGGCGGTGAGCGATGGCAATCACCGTCTTGCCTTGCATCAGGGTTTCCAGGCTTTCCTGGATGGCCGCTTCCACTTCCGAGTCCAGGGCCGACGTGGCTTCGTCCATGATCAGGATCGGCGCGTCCTTGAGCAGGACCCGGGCGATGGCGATGCGTTGGCGTTGCCCGCCGGAGAGTTTCACCCCGCGCTCACCCACATGGGCGTCCAGGCCGACACGGCCCTCGGCGTCTGAGAGCAGCGGGATAAATTCATCGGCACGCGCCTTGCGGATGGCCTCCCAAAGTTCCTGGTCGGTGGCGTCGGGTTTGCCATACAGCAGGTTGTCGCGGATCGAACGGTGCAGCAGCGAGGTGTCCTGGGTAATCATGCCGATGCGTTCGCGCAGGCTTTCCTGGGCCACGTCGGCGATGTTCTGGTCGTCGATCAGGATGCGTCCGCCCTGCAGGTCGTAGAGGCGCAGCAGCAGGTTGACCAGGGTCGACTTGCCGGCACCGGAAGGACCGATCAGACCAATCTTTTCCCCAGGTTTGATCACCAGGTTCAGGCCCCCGATGATGCCGCTGCTCTTGCCGTAGTGGAAATCCACTTGCTCGAAGCGCACTTCGCCGTGGGGCACGCGCAGGCGCGGGGCGTTCTCGCGGTCGATCACCGCCAGTGGCTGGGCGATGGTTTTCAGGCCGTCCTGGACCATGCCGATGTTCTCGAAAATGCCGTTGACCACCCACATGATCCAACCCGACATATTGACGATGCGGATCACCAGGCCGGTGGCCAGGGCAATGGCGCCCACCGAGATCAGCGACTGGGTCCACAGCCACAGGGCCAGGCCGGTGGTGGTGACGATCAGCAGGCCGTTCATGGTGGTGATCACCACGTCCATGCTGGTCACCACGCGGCTGGCCAGCTGGGTTTTTTCGGTCTGCTCGATGATTGCTTCCTTGGCGTACTCCTGCTCGGACTGCGTGTGGGCGAACAGCTTCAAGGTGGTGATGTTGGTGTAGCCATCGACGATGCGCCCCATCAATTTGGAGCGCGCCTCGGAGGAGATCACCGAGCGTTCCTTGACCCGTGGCACGAAGTAGCGCAGCGCCAGGCTGTAGGCGATGATCCAGGTGACCAGCGGGATCATCAGGCGCCAGTCGGCCTCGGCAAACAGCACCAGGGAACTGATGGCGTAGATCGCCACGTGCCAGATGGCATCGACAGCGGCGACGGCTGAGTCGCGCAGCGAGTTGCCGGTCTGCATGATGCGCTGGGCAATGCGCCCGGCAAAATCGTTCTGGAAAAAGTTCAGGCTCTGCTTGAGCACATAGCTGTGGTTCTGCCAGCGGATCAGGCTGGTCATGCCGGGGCTGATGGTCTGGTGTACCAGCAGGTCGTGCAGGGCGCCGAAGATCGGGCGTAGCAGCAGGGCGACCACGGCCATCCAGATCAACTCGGTGGCGTGGACCTGGAAGAAATTGGCCGGCGGTGTGCCCTGGGCCAGGTCGATGATGCGGCTCAGGTAGCTGAACAGCGCCACTTCGATCAGCGCGCCAATCAGGCCGACCACCAATAGCGCGGCAAAGCACGGCCACACCTGGCGCAGGTAATAGAGGTAGAAGGGCAGGACTTTATCGGGAGGTGCCGCGCTGGGAGCGTCGCGGAAGATATCGATCAGTTGTTCAAAGCGACGATAGAGCATTAGGTCTGACGCCCGCCGGGCGGGCTCTCCTTTTCAAATACACGCGCCGCCTTGTGGGCGGCGCGCGAAACGCCCTGTGGACCTTAGTCGATACGCTTGGCCGACTTGATCAGGACAGGATCGATAGGCACGTTTTGCATGCCTTGCTTGGTGGTGGTCTGCGAGTTGACGATGATATCGACTACGTCCATACCCTTGACCACTTTGGCAAATACCGCGTAGCCAGCATCACGGCCCGGGTCGAGGAAGGCGTTGTCGGCTACGTTGATGAAGAACTGGCTGGTGGCCGAATCCGGGTTGCTGGTACGCGCCATGGACAAGGTGCCACGCACGTTATGCAGGCCGTTGCTGGCTTCGTTCTTGATCGGCGTTTCAGTTGGCTTTTGCGACATTTGCTGGGTGAACCCGCCGCCTTGCACCATAAACCCCGGGATCACCCGATGAAAAATGGTGTTGGTGTAGAAGCCTTTGTCGACATAGGACAGGAAGTTCTTGGTACTGATGGGCGCCTTGACCGGGTCCAACTCGATTTCGATCTCGCCATTGGTGGTGGTGATCAATACGTGTGGTGCCTTGGCCGGCGTGGCCGCCATCAGGTTGGCAGCAAACAGAACAGAACCGGCAAAAACGGCGATTTTTTTCAGCATGGGTCAGTGATCCTGGGAAGTGCTTTCGACTGTCTTCAGAAAATCGAGCAGGGTTGTATTGAAGGTTTCGGGTTGGTCCAGCGGTGTGGCGTGGCGCGAATCCTCGATCACCACCAACCGCGCATCGGGCAGCAGTTTTACATAGATTTGTTTCTGCGCCACCGGGGTGTAGTCATGGTCGGCGCTGATGACCAGGGTTGGACAGGTGATTTTCGAAAGTCGTTCCTGCACGCCCCAGCCCACAATCGCGTCGAAGCTCTCGAGGTAAGCACGTTTGTCGTTTCTTGCCCAGCGCTCGGCCATCTTGCGCCGCAGGTCGGCCTGTTCGGGTTTGGGAAACAGCCTGTCACCGAGGGCCTTGCCGATGGTCTTCAAGCTCAGCACACGTGCCAGGGTCCAGCGCTTGGCCCATTGCCAATAGTCATCGGCGCTGCGCACCTTGACCTCGGGTGCGCTGTTGACGATACACAGGCTCTTGAGCAACTGCGGTTGGTCGACCGCCAGTTGAAAGGCGATCATCGCGCCCATCGACAGGCCCACCACATGGGCGGCGGGCAGTTGCAGGTGTTCGATCAAGGCCACCAGGTCGGCGGTAAAACCAGCGATGCTGTAGCGCTCCCGAGGCTTGTCGGAGCGGCCGTGACCGCGCACGTCCAGCACCACCAGGCGGTAATGCCGGGACAATACCGGTATTTGCAGTTCCCAATCCTGGCAACTGGAGCCCAGGCCGTGGATCAGGATCAGCGGCTCGCCGTGGCCATATTCCTCGTAATGCAGGGTGCAACCTTCATGTTCGAAATAGGCCATGGGTGAACTCCGTTTCAGGCTTGCCGGGGGGCGGCAAAGGGGGCGTCCAGCGGTGCGGTGTCGAAGGTGCGCAGCAGTTCGACGAGAATCTGCGTCGCGGGCCCCAGGGGCTTGTCCTTGTTGGAGTACAGGTAGAACGTCGGGTGGCGGCTGCCGCCTTGCTCCAGGGGCAGTTGCTTGAGCACGCCTTCTTTAAGCTCGCGCTCGATCAGGTGCCGGGGCAGCCAGGCAAACCCCAGGCCGCTGCCGACGAAGGTGGCGGCGGTGGCCAGGCTGCCCACGGTCCAGCGCTGTTCGGCGCCGAGCCAGCCGACGTCCCGTGGTTGCTGGCGGCCGGAGTCGCGGATCACCACTTGCATCTGGCTTTCCAGGTCCTGGAAGCTCAACTCGCGGTTAAGCCGGTGCAGGGGGTGTTCGGGGTGGGCCACGGCGACAAATTCCACATCGCTCATTTCCGTGCCCAGGTAGCCAGGGATGCTGAAGCCGCTGATCGCCAGGTCGGCGACGCCTTCAATCAGCAGTTCCTCGACACCCGACAGCACTTCTTCACGCAGGCGCACGCGGCAGCCACGGCTTTGCGGCATAAAGGCGGTGAGGGCGCGCACCAGGCGGGCGTTGGGGTAGGCGGCATCGACCACCAGGCGTACTTCGGCTTCCCAACCTTGCTCCATATGATGGGCCAGGTCTTCGAGCTGGCTGGCGTTTTTCACCAGTTGCCGGGAGCGGCGCAGCAGCACTTCGCCGGCCTCGGTGAGCACGGCCTTGCGCCCGTCGATGCGCAGCAGGGGCACGCCCAACTGGTCTTGCATGCGGGCGACGGTGTAGCTCACCGAGGATTGCGAGCGGTGCAGTACTTCGGCCGCCTGGGCGAAGCCACCATGGTCGACCACGGCTTGCAACGTGCGCCATTGATCAAGGGTCACGCGGGGCGCTTTCAAGATGAGCTCCTCTTGTCCTAAGCTGGCGGTCCTTATTGGAGACTGCCGAATGAGAAAATTCTGTTGTGTAGTGCTGGCACTGTTGCCGCTGAGCGCGTTTGCCTATCCGATCGACGTGTCAAAATCGATCAAGGGGGTGAGCATCGATTACATGGCGTCCGATGTGGACAGTGAGATCAGCTCCATCCAACTCAGTAACTTCGGCAGCAACGACGCTGCGTGCAGGGTCGCATTTACCAATGGTCCGGAGCCTGCGCGGGTACGCAATGTCACGGTTCCTGCCGGCAAAAGCACCAACACCACGGTCAAGTTCAGCCGCGCGATTATCAAGATGCGCATCAAACTGACCTGCGAGCCAAAATAAAGGCACAAGCGGGGCGCGGCCAGCGCTATGCTCCGCTTATAAACAACTTTATAGATGGGTTATAGCAGTTTTTTACGCTTTTTTATCGAACGGGCTCTGTTTAACCTTCACTCCATCGACTTACAGCAATTACCGATGGAGCCTACAAAGCCATGTCCAATGTTCTGATCATCGAAAGCAGCGCCCGCCAGCAGGATTCCATCTCCCGCCAGTTGACCCAACAGTTCATCAGCCAATGGCAGGCGGCCCACCCGGCCGATCAGATCACCGTGCGTGACCTGGCCATCAACCCGGTGCCGCACCTGGACGCCAACCTGTTGGGCGGCTGGATGAAGCCTGCCGAGCAGCGCAACGCAGATGAGCAGGCTTCCCTGGACCGTTCCAACCAACTGACCGACGAACTGCTGGCCGCCGATGTGCTGGTAATGGCCGCGCCGATGTACAACTTTGCCATCCCCAGCACCCTCAAGGCCTGGCTTGACCATGTGTTGCGGGCTGGGGTGACGTTCAAGTACACCGCCACCGGGCCACAGGGCCTGTTGACCGGCAAGCGCGCTGTCGTGTTGACCGCCCGTGGCGGTATCCATACCGGCGCGAGCAGCGATCACCAGGAACCGTACCTGCGCCAGGTCATGGGCTTTATCGGTATCCATGACGTCACCTTCATTCATGCCGAAGGGGTGAACCTGGGTGGCGACTTCCAGGAAAAGGGCGTCAACCACGCCAAGGCCCTGCTGGCACAGGTTGCCTGAAGCGTTAATCGCCAGATAATCGCGTGGTGTTTTTATAACCCCACGCAACCCTTCAAGTTCGCGTATCGAACCTCCCTTTGCACTTGTTGCTCCTGAGTGCTCCTGCCCGACTGCCGCTTTAGCGAGGTCGGGTTTTTTTTGCCCCGAGTTTCGCCCCGCCGTGAAAAACGCTAATGTCGCGCCCATTCAAATACGAGGCGCACATGGGCTATTTACTGATTGTCACGCTGATCCAGGCGTTTTCCTTCAGCTTGATCGGCGAATACCTGGCCGGTCATGTCGACAGCTATTTCGCCGTGCTGGTACGCGTGCTGCTGGCCGGGCTGGTGTTTATCCCGCTGACCCGCTGGCGTTCGGTGGAGCCTGCGTTCATGCGCGGCATGCTGCTGATCGGCGCGTTGCAGTTTGGTGTGACATATGTGTGCTTGTACTTGAGCTTTCGCGTGCTGACGGTGCCCGAGGTGTTGTTGTTCACCATCCTCACGCCGTTGCATGTGACGTTGATCGAAGACGCACTGAACCGGCGCTTCAACCCGTGGGCGTTGATTGCTGCGCTGGTGGCGGTGGCGGGCGCGGCGGTGATCCGCTTTGACCAGATCAGCCCGGACTTCTTCATGGGCTTCCTGTTGTTGCAACTGGCCAACTTCACCTACGCCGCCGGGCAGGTGCTGTACCGGCGCCTGGTGGCGCGCCATCCAAGCGACTTGCCGCACTACCGGCGCTTTGGCTATTTCTACCTGGGAGCATTGGCCGTGGTGTTGCCGGCGTTCCTGTTGTTCGGCAAAGCCAACTTCCTGCCCGAAGCGCCATTGCAGTGGGGGGTATTGGTGTTTCTGGGGCTGGTCAGCACCGCGTTGGGCTTGTACTGGTGGAACAAGGGCGCCTGCCTGGTCAACGGCGGCACCCTGGCCGTGATGAACAACCTGCATGTGCCGGTGGGGTTGCTGCTGAACCTGCTGATCTGGAATCAGCATGAACCGTTGGGGCGGTTGTTCCTGGGCGGGGCGGTGATCGTGGCGGCGGTGTGGATCAGCCGGTTGGGTGTGCGCCCGGCTTTAGGGCTTGCCAACCGGTGATGAGTGTTGTGGGAGCGGGCTTGCTCGCGAATGCGGTGGGTCAGAGCCAGATATGCTGACTGACATGCCGCATTCGCGAGCAACCCCCCCCCACAAGGGTTCAGCTTATAGCGCAGCTTTTTCTGGGGCTGGCAAATGGCTGGCACCCAGCACCGCCGGCAACACCCCGGCCCGCAGGTCATTGCCACTTGGCTGCTGGTACAGGCTCAAGCCAAACTCCGGCAGCACTGCCAACAGGTAGTCAAAAATATCTCCCTGGATGCGCTCGTAATCCGCCCACGCGGTGGTGCGGGTAAAGCAGTAGATTTCCAGGGGCACGCCCTGGGAGGTGGTCTGCATCTGGCGCACCATGCAGGTCATGTTCGGCTGGATATCGGGATGGCTCTTGAGGTACGCCAGGGCGTAGGCACGGAACGTCCCCAGGTTGGTCATCCGCCGGCGGTTGGCCGAGAGTTGCGCGCTGTGGCCCTGGGCTTCGTTCCAGGCTTTGAGTTCCGCCTGCTTGCGGCTGATGTAGTCGGTCAGCAGGTGGACCTGGGTCATGCGCACTTCTTCATCGTCACGCAGGAAACGCACGCCGGCCGCGTCGATAAACAGGCTGCGTTTGATCCGCCGCCCGCCCGAGGCCTGCATGCCGCGCCAGTTCTTGAACGATTCGGACATCAGGCGCCAGGTGGGGATCGAGACGATGGTCTTGTCGAAGTTCTGCACCTTGACCGTATGCAAGGTGATATCCACCACATCGCCATCGGCGCCGACCTGGGGCATTTCGATCCAGTCGCCGACCCGCAGCATGTCGTTGCTGGTCAATTGCACGCTGGCGACAAACGACAGCAGCGTGTCCTTGTACACCAACAGGATCACCGCCGACATCGCACCCAGGCCGGACAACAGCAACAGCGGCGAGCGGTCGATCAGCGTGGCGACGATGATGATCGCGCCAAACACGAACAACACCATTTTTGCCAATTGCACATAGCCCTTGATCGAGCGCGTGCGGGCGTGTTCGGTGCGGGCGTAGATATCCAGCAGGGCATTGAGCAGGGCGCTCATGGCCAGGACCTGGAACAGGATGGTGAACGCCAGCGCCACGTTGCCGATGAACAACGCGGCGTTTTTGCTCAGTTCCGGCACCAGGTGCAGGCCGAACTGGATCACCAGGGACGGCGTCATCTGTGCCAGGCGATGGAAGACTTTGTTGTGCCGCAGGTCATTGAGCCAGTGCAGCGCCGGCTGGCGCCCGAGCAGTTTGACGGTGTGCAGGATGAGGTAGCGAGCCACCCGTCCGACAATCAGGGCCACGACCAGCAGCACCAGCAAGGCGATGCTTGAATGCAGCAGCGGATGTTGGTCCAGGGCACCCCAGAGGTCTTGGACGTTGAGCCAGAGCTGTTTGATATCCATGGTTTAAAGCGATTCTTCTGTAAGACATGACGGGGCGATTAGAGCATTTAAGTGCTGCAAAGTTGTGCAGGCAGACAAATCACCTGACAAAAAACCATCTGATTGGCCCACTTCGCGTAAAGAAACTCGGCCTGAGCGCCCGAAACCGTTACCCTATGCAGCTGATTTTTTGTATTTCTTCGAGGTAGCACCCGTGTTTTCCCAATTCGCCCTGCACGAACGCCTGCTCAAAGCCGTGGCCGAGCTTAAATTTGTCGAGCCTACGCCTGTGCAAGCAGCGGCCATCCCGCTCGCGCTCCAAGGGCGTGACCTGCGGGTGACGGCTCAAACCGGGAGTGGCAAGACCGCCGCTTTCGTCCTGCCGATCCTCAATCGTCTGATCGGCCCGGCCAAGATCCGCGTCAGCATCAAGACCCTGATCCTGTTGCCTACCCGTGAACTGGCCCAGCAGACCTTGAAGGAAGTGGAGCGCTTTTCGCAGTTCACCTTCATCAAGTCCGGCCTGATCACCGGCGGTGAAGACTTCAAGGTGCAGGCCGCCATGCTGCGCAAGGTCCCGGATATCCTGATCGGCACCCCTGGGCGGATGATCGAGCAACTGAACGCCGGCAACCTGGACCTCAAGGAAGTCGAAGTACTGGTGCTCGACGAAGCCGACCGCATGCTCGACATGGGTTTTGCCGACGACGTGCAGCGCCTGGTCGAAGAGTGCGTCAACCGCCAGCAGACCATGCTGTTCTCCGCCACCACTGGCGGTTCGACCCTGCGCGAGATGGTCGCCAAGGTCCTGAACAACCCTGAGCACCTGCAGGTCAACAACGTCAGCGATCTGAACTCGACCACCCGTCAGCAGATCATCACTGCTGACCACAATGTGCACAAAGAGCAGATCCTCAACTGGCTGTTGGCCAACGAGACGTATCAGAAGGCCATTGTGTTCACCAACACCCGGGCCATGGCCGACCGCATCTACGGGCGCCTGGTGGCTCAGGAGTACAAGGCGTTTGTCTTGCACGGTGAGAAGGACCAGAAGGACCGCAAGCTGGCCATCGACCGCCTCAAGCAGGGCGGCGTGAAGATCCTGGTAGCCACCGACGTCGCCGCGCGCGGCCTGGACGTCGAAGGCCTGGACATGGTGATCAACTTCGATATGCCGCGCAGCGGCGACGAGTACGTGCACCGTATCGGCCGTACCGGGCGTGCCGGCAACGATGGCCTGGCCATTTCGCTGATCTGCCATGGCGACTGGAACCTGATGTCGAGCATCGAGCGCTACCTCAAGCAGTCGTTTGAGCGGCGCACCATCAAGGAAGTCAAAGGCACCTACACCGGGCCGAAGAAGGTCAAGGCCTCGGGCAAGGCCGTGGGCGTGAAGAAGAAAAAGGTCGACGCCAAGGGCGACAAGAAGAAAGCCGGCGCCAAGTCGCCGACCAAGCGCAAGATCGCCAACCGGCCGAAGACCGACAACCTGTCGTTGGTCAGCAAGGACGGCATGGCACCGCTCAAGCGCCGCAAGCCAGAAGCACCGGCTGCCGAATAATACGGCGGCGCACAAAAAAAACCGGACAATGTCCGGTTTTTTTATGCCTTCAGTTTTTTGCCTTGGCCGCCGCTTCCTTCAATTCCTTGAGCCGCGCCTCGATCAACTGGCACTTGTCGGGGAACTTCGCGCTTTCGGTATCCAGGTCCATTTGCTGCAGTTCATCGTTGATTTCCTTGGCCTTGGTCGGGTTCTGCTGGGTCAGGGTGCTGACTTCCTTGGCCAGTTGCTCACGTTTTTCCGTGGCCTCTTCCGGGGTACAGGCCCAGGCGGGCAGGGCGCTCAACAGGGTGGCGGCGACGGCCAGTTGCATCAGGGTTTTCATGGGTGGACCTCCTTGGCGGTGATACTCGGTTGAGGGCTACGGCCCGCGAAAAGTTCAGTGCAATCACGCTCGTCCATCCGGCTGAACGGCGCCCGCACACGCCGGTCACAACCTTTGAAGGCCGCCAGTCGGTGTGCCTGCAGGAGGGATTCAGGATGAGTACTTACAATTGGGATCTGATCGAGCGTCTGTTACATGAAGTGCAAAATGGCGAGGGCAGCTTTGCCCCGCGCAAGTATGCCGAGCAGGAAGCCGCCGAGAAGGCCACGGCCGGCGACTTCAACGGCGACCTCGATGCGCTGAAAAAGACCGCTGCCGACTATGAGGCGCTGTTGTTCAAGCGCGGCTTTATCGAGTCCCGTCCAGAGGATCAGGGCGGCAATGGCGAGAACTTCATTTTGACGCCGCTGGGGGCCCGCCTGCTGGCGCTGATCGACAGTTCCATCCCGGGTAACGATCACCCGCGCCAGGTTTTGGACGAGCAGGCCGATGCGCTGGATCCGGCGACGTTCGAGGTCGTGGCCTCCAAGGCGCAAATCGCCTGAGCCGGCTGAAACTGTCAAATCGGTAATCTGGCGCTAAGCCAACTGACAGGCGCCGATTCCTATTCTTGGGTCATTCAATTGACGGGAATGGAATCGGCATGCACTCCAACACTTCTCGACGAACCTTCGTCAAAGGCTTGGCTGCGGCCGGCCTGCTGGGCGGCGCAGGCCTGTGGCGGCCACCGGTCTGGGCCCTGGCCAGTCCCGGACAACCGGGCGTGCTGGCAGGCAGAGATTTTGAACTGTCCATTGGCCAGACCCCGGTCAACCTCACCGGCAACGTGCGCACCGCCTTGACCATCAACGGCAGTTTGCCGGGGCCGCTGCTGCGCTGGCGCGAAGGCGATACCGTGACCTTGCGTGTGCGTAACCGCCTGGCAGAGCCGACGTCGATCCACTGGCACGGGATTATCCTGCCGGCCAATATGGACGGCGTGCCGGGCCTGAGTTTCAAGGGGATCGAGCCGGGCGGGGTGTATGTCTATCAGTTCAAGGTCAACCAGCACGGCACCTACTGGTACCACAGCCACTCCGGGCTCCAGGAGCAACAAGGGGTCTATGGCCCGCTGGTGATCGATCCGCGGGAGCCGGAACCCTTCACTTACCAGCGCGACTATGTGGTGATGCTGACGGACTGGACCGACGAAGATCCCGTCAGCCTGATGAAGACCCTGAAAAAACAGTCCGATTACTACAACTTCAATAAACCCACCGTGGGCGACTTCATCAAGGATGTGGCCGACAAGGGCTGGTCGGCCACTGCTGCCGACCGTCTGATGTGGGCGCAAATGAAGATGAATCCCACGGACTTGGCGGACGTCAGCGGCGCGACCTACACCTTCTTGATGAACGGCCAACCACCTGCGCAAAACTGGACCGGGCTGTTCCGTGCCGGAGAGAAGATCCGCCTGCGCTTGATCAACGGCTCGGCCATGACCTACTTCGATCTGCGTATTCCGGGCCTGAAGATGACGGTTGTGGCAGCCGACGGCCAGCCGGTGAAACCGGTCAGCGTGGACGAGTTGCGCATCGCCGTGGCCGAGACCTACGACGTGCTCGTCGAACCGAGCGAGGCGGCCTACACCCTGTTCGCCCAATCCATGGACCGCACCGGCTACGCACGCGGCACCCTCAGCCGTGAGCCGGGCTTGCTGGCGCCGGTCCCGGCGCTGGACGCTCGCCCCTGGTTGACCATGGACGACATGGGCATGGGCGGTATGGACCACGGTGCAATGGATCACGGGGCCATGGCAGATATGCCGACCATGGATCACAGTCAGATGGCCGGCATGGACGGTGGGGCGATGGAGGGCATGGACCACAGCGCCATGGCGGGGATGGCGATGCCAATGCAAAGCCATCCGGCCAGCGAAACCAACAACCCGTTGGTAGACATGCAGGCGATGAGCACCTCACCCAAGCTCGACGACCCTGGCATCGGCTTGCGCAACAACGGGCGCAAGGTCCTGACCTATGCCGATTTGCGCAGCACCTTTGAAGACCCCGACGGCCGCGAGCCCAGTCGTACCATCGAGTTGCACCTGACCGGGCATATGGAGAAGTTCGCCTGGTCCTTCGACGGGGTGAAGTTCTCCGATGCCGAGCCGATCAGGTTGACCTATGGCGAGCGGGTGCGGGTGGTGCTGGTCAACGACACCATGATGACGCACCCGATTCACCTGCATGGCATGTGGAGTGACCTGGAGGACGAAAACGGCCAGTTCATGGTGCGCAAACACACCATCGACATGCCGCCAGGATCGCGCCGCAGTTACCGGGTGACCGCCGATGCCCTGGGGCGCTGGGCCTATCACTGCCATCTGCTGTACCACATGGAAATGGGCATGTTCCGTGAAGTCCGGGTGCAAGAATGAGGAACCGAGCATGAGCCATCTATTTCGCCCCGCTGCGCTACTGATCGCGACATTTGCCCCCGTAGCGTTGGCCAGCGCCGAACCCATGGACCACAGCCAGATGCAGGGCATGACGCCAGCAACACCTGCGGCCAGCAGTCATAGTCGTACACCGATTCCACCGCTGACCGACGCCGATCGCGCCGCGGTCTACAACGCCCCGGGCGGGCATGTGGTGCATGACAGTGGCATCAACTCGTTGTTTGTGATCGACCAACTGGAATGGCAAGGCTCTGACGATGGCCGCGCCGTGGGCTGGGATGCCAAGGGCTGGATGGGCGGTGATATCGACCGCTTGTGGCTGCGCACCGAAGGTGAGCGCGCCAAGGGCAAGACTGAAAAGGCTGAGGTCCAGGCGTTATGGGGCCACGCCATCAGCCCGTGGTGGGATGTGGTGGCGGGTATGCGCCAGGACTTCAAGCCCGGTGACAGCCAAAGTTGGGCGGCGTTCGGCCTGCAAGGCATGGCCCTGTACAACTTCGAGGCCGAGGCCACGCTGTTTGTCGGTGAAGGCGGGCAGACCGCGGCGCGCCTCGAAGGGGACTACGATATTTTGCTGACCAATCGGCTGGTGCTGCAGCCTACCGCCGAGGCCAACTTTTACGGGAAAAACGATCCGGGGCGCGGGATTGGCTCAGGCCTTGCGCAAACCGAGGTTGGGGTGCGGCTGCGTTACGAAATCCGTCGCGAGTTTGCGCCTTACGTCGGGGTGACCTGGAATCGTGCCTACGGCCAGACGGCCGAGTACGCCAGGGACGAGGGCGAGGACCGCAGCGAGGTGCGCTGGGTACTGGGTGTGCGCCTGTGGTTTTGATGAATGCTGATTAAAAAACTCTACCTATAACCTGTCGCCATGAGCGGCCAGGAGCCTTGCATGTCTGTGTTTAAAACCACGTGGGTGGCGGTTGCGCTGTGTTCCGGATTATTGCTCAGCGGGCCTTCCTGGGCCCATCCGAAGTTGCTGTCTTCACTGCCTGCGGCCGGGGCAAGCGGGCCGGCCCCCGAGACCATTGAGCTGCACTTTTCGGAAAACCTGCTGACCCAGTTTTCGGGCGCCAAGCTGATCATGACGGCGATGCCCGGCATGGCCCATTCGCCCATGCCCATCAAGGCCAGCGTGTCGGGCAGCAGCGACCCCAAGGTGATGCTGATCAAGCCTGCGGCGCCGCTGCCGGCCGGGACCTACCGGGTGGACTGGCGTGCGGTGTCGTCAGACACCCACCCCATTACCGGCGATGTGGTGTTCAGCGTCCGGCCATGAGTGAGTCTGTGGGCATTGCCTTGCGGTTTGCGCTGTACCTGGACCTGATGCTGCTGTTCGGCTTGGGCTTGTTTGGTCTGTATGGGCTGAAGGCATCGGAGCGGCTATCCGGCGCGGTGTTGAATTTCAAAGGCTGGCTGGCAGGGACCGCGCTTCTTGGCATGTTGCTCTCGATGGCTTCGCTGCTGGTCATGACCCGGGCCATGAGCGGTGAGCAAGAGTGGCAGGCACTTGGGGCGCATCTGCAGATGATGCTGGGGCAGACCGAGTTTGGCTTGACCTGGATGCTGCGTATCGGCGTATTGCTGGTGGCCGCCCTGGTTGCCTTGACCGGTGCAATGTGGCCTAGCGCCAGTCTGTGGCTGGCGACCTGGGCGGTGGAGGTTGGCGAGTACACGCTGGCCTGTCGCGCCCTGCGGCGTAGCCTGAGCGTGGAGTTCGGTGCGGTGCTGCTGATCCTGGGGCTGGTCGCTTGGCTGGGGACGCTGGGCCCAATGGCGTCGGGCTAGGCTGGGCTGCCCTTGAGGCACTTGAGGGACTGGAAGTCGCTGCGCACTTTATCGATTTTCTGCACCAGCTTCTGTCGTTGTTGCACCGTGCTTTCGGCCATCAAATCCACCAGCAGGCTGCGGGCCGCCGCTTCGGTCTGGGCATAGGCCTGGCGATAATCTGCGGTCCACAGGCTTTCACGGTCCACCAGCAGTTGCTCCATCTTGCGCGGGAAGTCGCTGCTAGCCCGTTGGTTGACGGCCGCGATGAACTGCGCCTGCCAATGGGCGCGGTTGCCGATCCATTGCTGGTTCTGCGCACCCAGGGCGGTGGACCAGGCCAGCACACGCTCTTGCTGGCTGGCGCTCAACGGGCCGAGCCAGGCGTCCAGGCGTTTGCTCATGCGCTCGCTACGGTCCTTGATCTGTTGCGCCAGGGGAGGCTTGAGGTATTCGTCCTGGCGTTTACGCAGGTCCTTGGCCAGCGCTTGATCCATCTCCCGTACCTGTTGCTCGTCCAGCCCGCGTAGCAATTGGATGGCGGATGGAGTGATCTGCCGGGCGACGTCGGCGATGGCCTGCTTGGCTTCGAGGGTGCGGGTTTGCAGGGCCGCATCACTGACCTGATGGTTGTCGACCATCTGTTGCAGGCGGTCGAGCCAGTCGAGGTAGCCGGGCAATTGGGTGGTGCAGTGCCAGGCCAGGTGGTCCTTGAGGGTGTCGTTGAACCAGCTTTTCTGCCCGGCGTTCATGTCCAGGTAGTCGTTGAGGGTCCAGGGGATGATCACGTCGAGGTTGCGATAGGCCAGGCCCACGCGGTTGCAGCCGGCAAGCAGCACGCTCAGGGCCAGCAAGGCCACCAGGATTCTTAACCGATACAGCATGGGCGAGTCCTTGCGCAGTCCAGGGATGTTCATCTGAACTCGCCGGGGGCGTGACAGTTCAGCCCATCAATAAAACGATCGCTCGGCCTTGAGGGTCAACAGGCCATCACATTGCGAATTGTGTCCGGAGTAGGCCGAGCAGTCGCTGCCGCTGAGGCTGGAGTCGCTGTAGATCAGGTCCAGGTCGACGCCCATCCACGGCCGGGAGAACTTCACCGACCAGTCGCTGAAACTACGGATCGAGCCGCCCTCCACCGATGCCGGAGCGCCTAACTGATGAGTGGTGTACTTCATGCTCACGCCAATGCCAAACGGCTGGGTCCCGCCCAGGTCGGCAAACAGGGTGCTGTCGCGACGATCTGGATCGTTGCCCAATGACACGCCAAAGCGATTGCCCAGCAAGTTCAGGCCGCCGTAGAACTCCTGGCTGTCGAGCGGGCTCAACTTGGGGTAGCTGTAGTGGATCATCCCCAGTTCATAGCCCAGGGTCTGGTCGAACGGGCGCTTGAAGCCCAAATAGGAATCGACTTCCAGGTTACTGGCGGGTGACAGGCCCATGCTCGGCGAAAACTGGCCGAAATACAGACCGCTGGCGTGGCTCAGGTCGAGGCCGCCGTGGAACGAGTTGCTGCCCGGAGAGGTGGGTTTGACCAGGCCCTGGGCCATGCTGCGGCTGGGCGTAGTCCCCAGTTTCAAGTCGAAGTCGCCCAGTTCACGCTGGAAAACCTGCGCGTCGGCGAGGGGGCTGGCGAGCAGGGCGCTGACCAGGAAAATGCACGGCTTGAGCATGCGTCACTCCATGAAAAGCGAGGAGCAGTAACAGAAGGAATCGGGCAAACGCCCGATCTAGACGTGTGCAAGCATACCGGCGAAAGTCAGGGGCTGAGGCCCGTTCGTCGATTGGCGGGGTTGAAAGTGTGTCGGGGGGAGGGTGCGGGCTCTAGTCCTAGCGCCTTGATAGGCAAGACGCTTAGGGACCAGGTGGGAGGCGTAGGCGGCTTCGCGCTTACTTCTTACCCAGGGTGATCTGCTTGGACGGGCCGAAAGTCTGGCCGCTCACGCCCTTGGCGATCTGCTGGATTTCGCCACCGGACTTGAGGAACGCGGCGATTTGGTTGTTGATCGATTCGCTGGTTTCAACGGCGGGAGCTGGCTTTGCTTTGCTGTTGGATGCTTTTACGCGCATGGCGGCCACTAACCTGTAGAAAATTAACTTGGCCAGGCATCGTACATGAAACACTTGACAATTGCTTGGTAAATATCTCCCAGGAATAAGCTGCGTTATTATAAAAACCTAAGTTGATCCATGGTTGAGGGCCCTAACTCGCTGTTTTAAATAGAAACCCGAGGGGGAAAAACCAGCCGGCCATCGATGCCAGCACGTAGCCCGACCTGACGAGCGGAGCGATTGCCTGAAATCCCCTGGCAAACCCGCGATTTTTCAGGGTTGCGCGCCTGGACACGGGACCGCTGCCTTCAAGTCGGGTAGAATGCCGCCCACGCAATGAGGGTATTGGAAATGGCTTTAGTCGGGCGCTACAACAGTTTGCAAGTGGTTAAACACACTAACTTTGGTTTGTATCTGGATGGTGAGCAAGAGGGCGAAATCCTCTTGCCTAATCGTTATATTCCCAAAGATATTCCCAGTGAAGATGAAGACTGGCTTAACGTTTTTATTTATCTGGACAGCGATGACAAACTTATCGCCACCACTGAAAAACCAAAAGTGCAGGTGGGTGAGTTTGCCAGCCTGAAAGTGGTGGAAGTCAACAGCATCGGGGTATTCCTCGACTGGGGCCTGCCCAAGGATCTGCTGCTGCCTTACTCCGAGGAAAAGCGCCAACTGACCGCCGGTGAATACTGCGTGGTGCATGTCTACCTCGACAAGCACACCAAGCGCATCACCGCCACTGCGCGCCTGGACCGTTACCTGGACAAGACCCCGGCCAACTACACCGTGGGCCAGGAAGTTGACTTGCTGGTTGCCGAAGCCACTGATATGGGGTTCAAGGCGATCATCAACAACAAGCACTGGGGCCTGATCCACAAGAACGAAGTGTTCAAGTTCCTGCGTCCGGGCAAGGAAGAGAAGGGGTTCATCAAGGAAATCCGCGCCGATGGCAATATCAGCCTGAGCCTGCAACCGGTCGGCGAGCAAGCGGCGTCCAGCCTGAACTCGAAGATCCTCGCCAAGTTGCGTGAAAACAACGGCAGCCTGCCGGTCAGCGACAAGAGCGACCCGACCGTGATCAGCAACTTGTTTGGCGTGAGCAAGGGCAACTTCAAGAAGGCCATTGGTGCGCTGTACAAGCAGGGCCAGATCGTGATTCACGCTGATCGCATTGAACTAAGCTGACTGCAACCTGCTCTTGTGTAGGAGTCGCTATCGCCGGCATGCCGGCTCCTACAGTAGGGTGTCGTCATGGGCAAAAAAGTCGTGTTTGCTTACCTCGGTACGTTATTGGCCTTTTTAGTGCTCGATGGCCTCTGGCTTGGCGTGTTGATGGGGTCGACCTACAAGGCCCTGCTGGGGCCGCTGATGCTTGAACAACCGCGATTGCTGCCGGCGGCACTGTTCTACT
Source organism: Pseudomonas sp. 06C 126 (assembly GCF_001855215.1). Lineage (NCBI taxonomy): Bacteria > Pseudomonadati > Pseudomonadota > Gammaproteobacteria > Pseudomonadales > Pseudomonadaceae > Pseudomonas > Pseudomonas sp. 06C 126. The sequence goes on from NZ_MIFU01000079.1 coordinate 69,447, forward strand.
TCCTTTATGTATTCGGCTGTGTGGCTTTTGTGGTGCTGCCGGCGCTGGCCAGTGGTGGCTGGCAACGGGCTGCCCGCCTGGGCGCCTTGCTCGGGTTGGTGGCCTATGGCACCTATGACCTGAGCAACTGGGCGACCTTGCAAGGCTGGTCGGCGGGCCTGGCATTGATGGACATGGCGTGGGGCACCTTCCTCACGGCTGCGTGCTGCTTGCTGGGGTACGGGGCGGCGCACCGCGTCAGGGGCTGAGCCGCGCCCGGCAATCAATCGGTGCCGGGGCCGGTCGTAGCAGCAGTGCACCGGCCAGTATCAGGCCGCTGCCCGCGACCATCAGCGCCGGCTGCAAGCCGCCGCTAAGGTGGCTACTCAACGATGCCAGCAGTGGGCCACTTAACTGGCCCAGGGCAAAACATGCCGTCAGCAGCCCCGTGCTGCGTTGCGCACCGTGGGGTGCGATTTCCCGCAGGCGCTGCATCACCAGTTGCATGCACGCCAAGAACGGCAGACCGCACAGCACTACGCCCAATGCCAAACCCACACCATTGCCCAGCAAACAAGCGAAGACGCCGGCCGCTTGCAGCCATAGGGTGGCCATCAACCAATAGCGTGTAGTGTCGGGGTTGGGCTTGCGCAGGCTGACCAGCAATACACCCAGGGCTGCCGCGAGGCCAAAGCACGGCCAGAACAGGTCCGCCTGCCAGGCGCCCTTGAACTGCGCGCTGGCCATTTGTGACAGGAACGTGGCGGGGATGATGTAGCCCAAGCCAAACAACAGGTAAACCCAGCCCAGATGCGCGATGCTGCCATTGCTCCCGGTAGTGGCGCTGCTGCTCTGCGGCTGTCCTCTGTCAGGCTTGGGCAGCAACGGCAGGATCACCAGCAACATGCCCAGGGCGACCACGCCATACACCAGCCACAACGTCGCCGAATCCTCGCCCAGCAGGTTCGAGCCCAATGCCAACAGCCCCGTGAGCAGTATCCCCAGCCCAGGCCCGGCAAATACCAATGCTCCTAATCGCGGGCGCCCGGCGGCAATCGCCAGGGGTTGGCTCAGGCCGGTAATCATCACCAGCACCCAGGCGCTGGCCACGCCCGTGCCAAAGCGCAACATCAGGTGCGACCAGAAGCCGCTGGCCCAGAACGACGCCAGGGTCAGCAGCACACACAACCACAACCCGCCGAGCAGCCGCCCGCGTATGTGGTGATGACTGCGCGCGAACATCGAGTCCACGGCCCCCACGAAATAGCCCAGGTAGTTGGCTGCGGCGATCAGCCCGGCCTCGGTCAGGTCGATTTGCCCTTCGCTGAGCAAGTGTGGCATTTGCGGGGTGAGGGCAAAGCGGCCAATGCCCATGGCCATCATCAGGGCGATAAAACTGGCGAGTAAGCGAATCAGGGGGGACATGGGGCAAATTCCTGCAAGAAGCGATGACCCAGGTTAAGGTGGATTGTTGTTCAGTAAAAATGAATAATACTGAGCAACTTGTTCAGTTAAGGAGAATGGTCGTGGAGTTCAGCCAACTGCGTATTTTCCAGGCTGTGGCCGAAGAGGGCTCTATCACCCGTGCGGCAGAGCGCCTGCACCGGGTGCCGTCGAACCTCTCGACCCGGCTCAAGCAAATGGAAGAGCAACTGGGTGTCGAGTTGTTCGTGCGCGAGCGCCAGCGCCTGCAACTGTCGCCGGCTGGCAAGGTGCTGCTCGACTACAGCACGCGGCTTCTGGCGCTGCACGACGAAGCGCACGGCGCCGTACAGGGCGGGCAACCAGCCGGGGACTTTGTGCTGGGCAGCATGTACAGCACCGCCGCGATCCATTTGCCGAAGCTGCTGGCGCAATATCACAAGGCTTACCCGATGGTGAACCTGCAAGTGCAGTCGGCGCCCAGCGGTGAGCTGCTTGAAGGCCTGATCACCGGGCGTCTGGATGCGGCGCTGGTGGATGGCCCATTGACCTTGGCGACCCTGGACGGTGTGCCGTTGTGCGAGGAACGCTTGCTGCTGATCTGCGAGGCGGACCACCCGCCGGTACGCGGCCCGCAGGATGTGGCCGGGCGCTCGGTGTTCACCTTCCGACGCAGTTGTTCGTATCGGGCGCGCCTGGAAGCGTGGTTTTCCCACGACCGCGTAGCCATGGGGCGGGCCATCGAGATCGAGTCGTATCAAGGCATGCTGGCGTGTGTGATCGCCGGTTCCGGGGTGGCGTTGATGTCCGAATCGATGCTCGACAGCCTGCCCGGCAAGCACAGCGTCTCGATCCACCCCCTGGCCGAGCCGTTTGCCCACGCCACCACCTGGCTGATGTGGCGCAAGGGCATGCTCGGGGCTAATCTCAACGCGTGGATTGACCTGCAGCAAGAGGGCAAGACGCGGCCTGAACAAGAGGCGCGAGCGATTGCCTGACCGCATCGTCAGGATTTGTATCAATTCAGTAATGGTTCGTTGCGGTTTCAGGCAAGCATTGCGTGGGACTTAGTACTACTATCTGTAGGAAGCAGCCACAGAATTCCAGCTGCTCGGCACTACCCTCAAAGGGGGCACCATGAAAGAAAAACTGCAAAACTGGCTGCACGACCTCGGCGTCGCACTCGGCTTGATCGAGCCACCGCTGCAACCGGTGCCTATCCGCACCGATGACGAACAGCGCCGCCCGCGTCGCAGGTAAGCCCGGAAAAGCGCTCAAACACAGGGTTTGAGCGCGGTTGTAGGACCACGCAACACCGCAGATTCAATGTGGGAGCGGGCTTGCTCGCGATTACGGTAAATCAGTGACTGAACGGTTGACTGACCTACCGTAATCGCGAGCAAGCCCGCTCCCACTTTTTGTTTGGTGTTTTAAATAAAAAAACGGATGCGACAACCGACGTCGCATCCGCTGAAGCAAGCTTTACTCAGGCCGCGTCGGCCACCGCCACCTGTGGCCGGCGCGACAGCATGCTCACCAGCACAAAACTCACCACACTCACGCCCAAGCTGTAGTAGATCGGTGTGTTTGCCTCCAGACCATCCTTGATCATGAACACCAGCGACGTGGCAAACCCCAGTGCCATGGCGCTGATTGCGCCCGAAGTGGTCGCGCGTTTCCAGTAGATCGCCCCGATCAACGGGATCAACATGCCGCCGACCAGCAGGTTATAGGCCAGGGTCAAGGCACTGATCACATCGGTTACCACCAAGGCGATAGCCAGCACGGCGATGCCGGTCAGCAGGGTGAACAGGCGGTTGATGTTCAGGCTCGACTGTTTGCCGCCGCGCAGGCGTGGCAGCAGGTCTTCGGTGAGCACGGTGGATGCGGCGAGCAGCCCGGCGCTGGCCGTGGACATCATGGCCGCCAGGGCCGCGGCGATCACCAGGCCACGCAGGCCATCGGGCAGCGACAGTTTGACGATGGCGGCGAAGGCGTTGTTGACGTTGTCCAGGTCCGGGATCAGCACATGGGCGGCCATGCCGATCAGGGCACAGGCCAGGCCGTAGAGGATGCAGTAGAACCCGGCGAAAGTGCCTGCATACTTGGCGACCTTTTCGTCCCGGGCGGTAAAGACCCGTTGCCAGATGTCCTGGCCGATCAGGATGCCGAAAAAGTAGATCATGAAGTAGGTGATGATGGTGTCCCAGCCGATGCTGGTGAAGCTGAAACTGGCCGCTGGCAACTTGGCCACCAGCTCATCCCAGCCGCCCACGCGGTACAGGCAGATCGGCAGCAGGATAAACATCAGGCCGACGGTCTTGATCACGAACTGCACGATATCGGTCAAGGTCAATGACCACATGCCACCAATGGTCGAATACACCAGCACCACGCCACCGCCCAGCAGGATGGCGGCCCAGAAGGGCAGGTCAAACATCACTTGCAATACGGTGCCGATCCCCAGGATCGAGGTCACTGCCAGCATCAGCGCGTAGGCCAGCATGATCAACCCGCTGGCCTGGCGGGCCGTGGGGTTGTAGCGCTGCTCCAGGACCTGGGTCACGGTGAAAATTTTCAGCTTGAGCAAGGGCTTGGCGAGGAACAGGTTCAGCGCGATGATCCCCGCGCCCAGCGCTGCGCAGAGCCAGAAGCCGGAAATACCGTGGACATAACCCAGGCGCACGCTGCCCACGGTGGACGCGCCACCGAGTACCGTTGCCGCCATGGTGCCCATGTACAGGGTCGGCCCCAGGTTGCGCCCGGCGACCAGGTAGTCTTCATGGGTCTTGGCCCGGCGCATGCCCAAATAGCCGAGCACGAGCATGCCGGCGGCGTAGATAAGTACGACGAATAGATCCACAGCCATGGTGGCGAATCTCCAATTATTATTTTTATCGGTATTCAGGCGCGGGGCACATGGCCCCGCGCTACATCAGCGGTGCGTGACGCCAGGCAGCACACAGAGCATTTCATACAGCAGGTTGGCGCCCAGCAACGAGGTGTTGCCGGTGGTGTCGTAGGGCGGTGAAACTTCCACCAGGTCACAACCAATCAGCTCCAGGCCCTGGCAGCCACGGATAATCTCGATCGCCTGGATGGTGGTCAGCCCGCCAATTTCCGGGGTGCCGGTACCGGGTGCCCAGGCCGGATCGATACCGTCGATGTCGAAACTCAGGTACACCGGGCCGCCGCCGACCTTTTCCCGGACTTCGGCCATCAACGGCGCGAGGGACTGGTGCCAGCACTCTTCGGCCTGGACCACGCGGAACCCCTGTTTACGGCTCCAGTTGAAGTCTTCGGCGGTATAGCCCTGGGCGCGCAGGCCGATTTGCACCACGCGGTCGCAATCGAGCAGGCCCTCTTCGACGGCACGGCGGAAGGTGGTGCCGTGGGCGATTTTCTCGCCGAACATATGGTCATTGACGTCGGCGTGGGCATCGATATGCACCAGCCCGACCTTGCCGTGCTTCTTGTGGATCGCCCGTAGGATCGGCAGGGTGATGGTGTGGTCGCCGCCCAGGGTCAGCGGGATCACGTCGTGCTTGAGGATCTCATCGTAGGATTCTTCGATGATGCGCACGGCGTCCAGCAGGTTGAAGGTGTTGATCGCCACATCGCCGATGTCGGCCACTGAGAGCGAGTCGAACGGTGCGGCGCCGGTGGCCATGTTGTAGGGGCGGATCATCACCGACTCGGCGCGGATTTCGCGGGGCCCGAAGCGGGTCCCGGCGCGCAGCGAGGTGCCAATATCCAGGGGCACACCGACAAAGGCCGCATCCAGGCCGGCTGCGGTTTGCAGGTGGGGCAGGCGCATCATGGTGGCGATGCCGGCAAAGCGCGGCATTTCGTTGCCGCCCAGTGGTTGGTGAAAGATCTTGTCCACGGGAGTGCCTCATCGTTGTTGTGGTTATCAGAGGCCGATTCTGCGAAATGTCGGACACGGGAAGAATCGCTGCGGGAAAATACTTAGTTCAGATTTTTCTGAACTAATGCCTGGGGTAGACTCCACCGGTGTGCAAAACCTGTTCCCTGTAGGAGCGAGCTTGCTCGCGAAAAACGTTAACGATCACGCGGGCATTCAGAACGTACGCGGCGCTTTCAGGTTTTTCGCGAGCAAGCTCGCTCCTACAGGGAATGGGCCTGTCAGCCGATTTTTTGCCTGGAGGTTCCATGGCCAGCGCCTTGCCCGACCTGAAACTGTTGCGCATCTTCGTCAGCGTGGTGCGCCACCAAGGGTTTGCCAGTGCCCAGCACGAACTCAACCTATCGACGTCCGCCATCAGTACCTATATGAGCCAGTTGGAAGGCGCCCTGGGCCTGGTGTTGTGCCATCGTGGGCGGGGCGGTTTCAGCCTGACCAGCAAGGGTGAGCTGTTTCATCAGGAAACCTTGCGCCTGCTGGCCGAGTTGGAGGGCTTCGAGCAGTACGCGGCGGCGCTCAAAGGCGAGCTGCGTGGCACGCTCAAACTGGGCGTGCTCGACTCCACCGTCAGCGACAAGGCCCTGCCATTCGCCGAAGTCATCGGCGCCTACAGCCTTGAGCATCCGGCAGTGCATTTGCATTTGTCGGTCATGAGCCCCTACGAGCTGCAACTCGGGGTCCAGGACAATCGCCTGGACCTGGCCATCGGCGCCTTCTCCAACCGCATGAGCGGCTTGATCTACATGCCGTTGTACCGCGAGCAACACTGGCTTTACTGCAGTTCGCGCCATCCACTGTTCAGCGAGCGGCGCATCCCCGAACAGGTGATTACCCAGCAACGCATGGTCGGGCGCGGGTATTGGAGCCAGGCGGAACTGGCGCGCCACGGCTTCAAACACAGCGCCGCAACGGTAGAAAGTATGGAAGCGCAGTTGATCCTGGTGCTGTCCGGTGCCTACATCGGCTACTTGCCCGAACACTACGCCCAGGCCTGGGCTGACAAGGGCGACTTGCGGGTGCTGCTGCCCGCGACTTTTGGCTACCAGGCGCCGTTTTCGCTGATCATGCGCCGTGGGCGCAGCCGCGAACCGTTGATCCAGACCTTCCGCGACTTACTCAAAGCACAGCTCAATCAGGCCTGAACATGTCCAGACCCCAATGCCCCCGCTGCCTGCGGCCGACCACCCACTGCCTGTGCGCGCTGATCCCGAGCCTGGACAGCCGCACCCGAGTGTTGCTGTTGCAACATCCCAGCGAGGTCAACCATGCACTCAACACCGCACGTCTGGCCGCGTTGGGCCTGGTGAATGCGCAACTGGTGGTGGGTGAAGTATTCGAAGGCTTGCAGACCTTGCTCAACCCCCCTGGGTATCAGGCGCGGTTGCTGTTTCCCGGCGAGGACGCGCAGCCGCTGCAGGCCTACAGCCCATCCGACGAACCGCTGCTGCTGGTGGTGCCCGACGGCACCTGGCGCAAGGCGCGTAAATTGCTGCACCTCAACCCGCTGCTGGCGGCGTTGCCACGGGTGACGCTGACGGCGGGCGCCGTGTCCCGTTATCGGTTGCGCAAGGCACCGGGGCCGGGGGCGTTGTCGACGGTGGAGGCGATCGAGCAGGCGTTGACGGTGCTGGAGGCGCCGACTTCTTTCGAGCCCTTATTGCGGCCTTTTGAAGCCCTGATAGAGGGCCAGATTGCGGCGATGGGCGAACATATCTACCGTAGGAATCACGGGGATACGAGTTCTGTCTAACGGAGTCAGGAGCAGTGGGGTGGGTTGCTCCAGTCGAGGTCTTGAGGGGCGCTGCATTTAGCGCATTTTGAGCCTGATCCGTGTTGAAGCAGAGGCATTGGACGCTGACTTCAGGTCAGTTATCTGGGTAAAGCAAGTGAGATGTGTCGAAATAATGAGTAGAACGGCTACTTTTTTTTGAAAGATTTTAGGTGTGCTCCTGTACGAAAAGTCCACTCGAGACCCCTTGCAGGAGGGGGCTTCCCCCTTGAACGGCTACTCCCAGAGGCGGCAAGTGCCAGCACTAGTGGAGGATTTGGGGCTAGATTGAGTTTTAGTAAGCGGCTGTAGTTGGGAGGTTGCCGAGATGACATGTTTGGAAATATTTTTAAAAGTATAAGATTTGGCTTGCCTGAAAGAAATTTTTACATTTCCCCAGCTTTTTTAGGAAAAGTTTCCTGCTAGTTTTAAGTTGCCCTATAACGGTGGGCAACACTTAATCTTGAACAAGGAACGTATCATGAAATCTGCAATCGATCTGTTTCAAACTGAAGTGACTGGCGTTACTACCAAAGGTGTTTGCCTCTGGTAAATGCAAAAGGGGGAAGGGGAGTTAATCTCCCCTTCTCTTTATTTGAAATATTTCATGCCCAAGGATAGGAGCAATGTTCGTATGGACGACTTTGGTTATCATACGATTTGGGATATCACAGGTGCAGATGCGCGCTTGTTAAAAGATGCGCCGGCACTGCATGATTTTTTCCTCAGTACTTTGCAACGTTCACGCTTTACTGTACTTGACCATTTGACCCACAAATTCAATGTCGGCGGCGAGGGGGTGACAGGGCTCTATCTACTTTCCGAATCTCACCTTTCCTATCACACCTATCCAGAAAGTCATTACATTAGCATCGACGTCTATACGTGCGGCTCGAATAACTTGTCGATCAATGAAGGGATTCGCGTTTTTTTTGGTGGTGATGTAAAAGTCAAAAGCCGTACGTTGCTTCGTGGCAGCAATGTGGTAGTTGCGAAAGAGGTGGACAATGAAACTTGTCAATAATGGATTTATTAAGTTCGATTATCAGTTTCCACTGTACAATTTCTTTTTTCCTTCGCAGTCCATGAATGTCTTTCGCCCCAGCGAAACGCAGTTGTCAAACTTGCTGAATGGCGCCAATGCCAAGGCGAAGTCGCGGGCATTGTATTTTCATGTACCATTTTGCGAGGCTATCTGCTCTTTTTGTCCGTTCACTCGGGGCTTGTACAAAAATGCAGAGGATATTGATCGTTATACTAAGGCGTTGATAAAGGAAATCGAATATAAATCACAGCTAATGGACTTTAAAGCAGTTCCGGTCAGGGCGATATTCTTCGGAGGCGGTACGCCTTCGCTGCTCTCACCACAGAATATCAATGATATCGGTGAGGCCTTGCATCGATATTTTGACATGTCGACGGTTGAAGAATTCTCTTTCGAGTTCAACATCACCAGTGTCACGCGTGAACGCAATGTAGCGCTGGCTGACATTGGCGTTACGCATGCGCGCTTTGGTTTGCAGACGGTTGATCCTACCTGGCGCAAACTGTTCAATCTCAATGAGGATATTGTCGAAATCGAGCGCGCAGCCGATCTGTTGGTGCCCACGTTCGAGCATGTCCTGTGCGACATCATGTACGGTATGAACGGAAGCAATGAAGCCCAGACGCTGGCAGATATCGACAAAGCCGTCGAGTTGGGTCTTAGTAACATAGACATTTACCCCATCAACAACGTCGTCACCTCGGTAAAGCTCCACAAGCAAATCAAAGAGCGTACTGCTGAAGTTTTCCCGGCAATGCGTAAATTGAACATGAAACTGATGATTGATGAGCACATGCGACAGAAGGGCTACCTGCCTTACAACGGGCATGGCTACGTGCGGCGCACCAGTGCGCAACCGACGTTGATTACCCCAGATTACTCATTTATCTACCATGAGCACGTTTACGGCTATGCCGACCACGACCTGCTGGGTTTTGGCGTGGGCGCTATCTCCTCTGTAGCGGAAAACGTGATTACCAACACCTCGTTGCGCGAACAATATATCGCCAAGATGAGCGCTGGTGATTATGTCTGTCAGGTCAGCCAGCATGCCCCGGTGTTGGATCTGGTCAAGCCGGTTGTGCTGCGTCTTCCCTATCATGGAGAAATCGACAAATCCAGGGTAGCGATGAGCCAACTACCCCAAGGACTCCTGGCGCGTCTGCAGGAGTTGGTGGAAGCGGACCTTGTCACTGAAACCCCGACAAGCTTTGAACTGACCAAGCTGGGCTGGTTGTGGTACAGCAACATTATGTTTTACTTAATTCCCGAAAGTGAACAAAATATCTTGAAAAAAATAGTGTTTGAGAAGCTTAGTGCCGACGGAAGAGATATCACTCGGGATGAGTTGATTTATTCTGCAGGTTAGAACCACTTGGTAGGCAGTGGATATGCGCGCACTTACACTCAATCATGGAACCCAACGGCTCTCGATCGCTTTTTTTTTCTCGAAATGCGGTGAGTTTGCTTTCGAGACGGCGTTTGCTGTAGCCGTTGTAACGTTGACCGATGCCGATATTCTACTGATGGGCTTGGTCTACTTTTTTCGTTACTTACCCAGTGCATTGTTTTCTCCCGTAGGCGGCTGGCTGGCGGATAACGTTGAAAAAAAGTCTACGCTGGTAGTTGTTGAATTAATGAAGTGCGCCTTGGCAGTTGCGATGTTCGTGATGTTCGAGTACTCGCAACCGACGGTGGCGATGGTCATCGTTGCCTCCATGCTCATGACGGCACTTGACTGTTTGTATACACCGACATTTCGTGCTTACTTTCCCGATATTGTGCATAACGATGACTTGCCTTCTGTCAATAGTGCAATACAGGTCATTGAAGATATCTCTTCGATCATTGGCCCGCTTATATTTTCTCTTATTGCAATTGTTCTTGCGCCAAGCTATGCGTTTGCATTTTTTGCGGTAAGTTTGTTGGTGTCGGCCGCTTGTATGTTGATGTTGCTGTCGTCTGCAAGAACTACACAAGAGTCTTTCAATATACTGGCTATTTTCAAAGAAGCGACACGCAGCGTTGGCAGTCTGCGAAAATTCAACAAGCCACTCTTTACGGTCATCTGTTGCACTACGTTGTGTGCGATGTTTGCCACTTCAGTGATACGTTTTATATTGCCGGCTGCCGTGATCGAGCATTTTCAGTCGGAAGCGGCTGTTGGTTACATTTATTCCCTGCTTGCCTTGGGTACGGTGATGGGCGGTATGTTGTATGTGAAATTCAATGCGACGACCACGGCGCGTTCAGTCATTGTCTATTGGTTGTTGTATGGGGTGCTTTTTTTGTCCACGGCTATCGCCTTGCAATTCAATACGTATTTGTTTGTTTTGCTGTTGCTGTGCGTGGGGTTTATCGGTGCGTTCGTCGATATTGCAATTATTACCAATATTCAATGTTTGTCGAATCCACAGGAAGTGGGTAAGAACTTTTCGTTGTATTACTTTACGGCGGTCATTGGCGATGCTATGTCCGGGCTTATCGCGTGCCTTATGTTTCTCATCGTGGGGCCGGCTACTTTTATTGGCATGACGTTCATGCTGTGTATTGCACCCTTGGGTTGGAGCCTGAGAAGAGATGATGCAGATAAGGATCGTTTGTAGCGCAACCGTCCATCTTGAGGAGCGGCCTGGGGTGGTGGTTGCAGCTTTCGCAGGGAGCCATGATTTACTGGGGGCTGGCGCGCTGGTTTTGAGCGTGGAAGATGCATCGATAGCTCGCGTAATCGACTGCGTGGAAAAATGGCAGATTCCGTTGTTTGTGATACATCACGACGGGCAAGAGCAGTGCTCTCCCGCACTAGCCAAACTGCAGCCGACTTTGCTTCAGGCACCATTATCGGAGCACGCAGCCAATCGCATCATTGATGCCTCCAGGAGCTTCGAATCCAGGGCTCTACCAGCGTTCAGTTCGGCAATCGCGCAGTTTGTCTCAAAGAAACGACCTACGTTTGCCTGCCCAGGGCATCAAGGAGGGCAATGTCTGGATATGCACCCTGCCGGAGTGCGTTTCAAACAGTTGGTTGGGGCAGAGGTGTTCAGTGTGGATGTGCCCCACGCTGCGCCCGAGCTGGGTGATGTGCTCAGTCATGAAGGGCCGATCAAGCAGGCTGAGGAACTCGCTGCCAAGGTATTTAATGCCGACGAAACCTACTTTGTCCTCAATGGCACCTCGACCGCCAACAAGATTGTCACCAGTGCCTTGCTTACCGAGGGCGACCTTGTACTGATGGATCGGAACAATCACAAATCGGTGTATTTGGGGGCGCTGGTTCAAAGTGGCGCGCGTGCGGTGTATCTCGATAATTTTCGCGATGACTGCGGCGTACTGGGCGGCTACCGAAAAGGAGCCTTGCAAGAGGATCAGCTCAGAGCCCGGGCGAGCAAAATAGATGAGGCGAAGGCGAGGCAGGCAAGGCCGTTTCGCCTGGCAATCGTGCAACACGCCACTTGCGATGGTGTTGTCGTGGATGCTGGTGCACTGTTGGAACGAATCGGTCACCTGTGCGATTACGTGCTCTTTGATTCCGCATGGTTAGGCTACGAACCGTTTATCGATCTGCTTGCCCACCGATCGCCATTGCACATCCCGTTACTGCCGGATGCCCCGGGTATCATTGTGACGCAGTCTGTCCACAAGCAAATGTCCGGATTTTCACAAACCTCGCAGATCCATAAAAAGGATAAACATATCCAGTTCCAGCAGCGCTATTGCTCCAGTCGCGTGTTCAATAGCGCTTTCATGTTGCACTCTTCTACCAGTCCGTTTTATCCGTTGTTCATGTCCTTGGAGGTCAATGCGGCTATTCATGCTGATGGCCACGGTCAACGGCTATGGAGTGGCGCGGTCTCAATGGCCAATGAGTTCAGGCGCCAGGTCGATCAGCACTGCACGGTTATCAAGCCGTACTACGGCAACCGGACGTCACCCGGCGATCTTGCTTCGCAGGTCTATACGCAGGACTTTTGCCCTGTCAGTCGCGACGCAAATCCAATCGAACGCGGCCTGCATTACCTGGACCCCTGTAAGGTCATGTTCACGACGCGTGCGAATGAGGACGCGGTTGCCTGCGGGTACGTTTCGATCCCTGCAAGCATCGTCACTTGCTACCTCAGAGAGATGAACTTCACGCCGGAAAAATCTGATTTCTACAACTTCACCCTGCTGGTGTCGCCTTCTTCCGACGCAACGCAGTTGACCCGGCTGATGCACGCGCTGGAGCGACTGGAGCGAGCGCTGGCGCAAGGTGATCGGGTAAGCGACGTGTTGCCGTCGCTTGCGAGCAGTGGGCAGGGGTACGCAAACATTTCCTTGCGCGAGTTGTGCTGCGTCATCAACCAGCTGTTCCAGCATCATCAGATCCAACAGCTCCAATCCTCCATATTCAGCTCGGCGGCGCAGGCGCAGGCCGTGTTGACGCCGTATGTGGCAAACCAAGCCTTCGTACGTGGGCGCTCCAGTCTGATCGACATCGCAGATGCCGTTGGTTGTGTGGCGGCTGAAGGGGTCATTCCTTATCCGCCTGGGGTTATGTGCATCGCTCCCGGGGAGTGCTGGAATTCGGCGTTGGTTGGGTACCTCCTGGCCGTGCAAGCCTTGGCCAATCTCTATCCCGACCTTGCGCCTCATATCCAAGGGGTGCACTACGGCCAACATGATGACGGTACTTTGGCCCTTCAGGTCCATGTACTTGATGGCGTAACTGTTTGATATCCATGCGCACAGGACAATCGATGGTGGGTACTACAGCAGGTGCGAGCGAGCGAAAGTTCATTTATATCGACATGGACTCTTTTTTTGTCTCTGTCGAGCTTCTCGACGCGCCCCATTTAATGCATTGCCCCGTCGCCGTAGGGGGGACGGCTGCAGAGCGTGGAGTGATCAGTACAGCGAATTACATCGCAAGAAAGTTTGGCGTCAAAAGCGGCATGGCCACCGCCACGGCGCATCGTTTGTGCCCGGATTTGGTACTGCTGCCAACGCGCTTCGAGGCGTATGAAGCGATCACGCGAAAGCTCGACGAGATCTTCCGGCGATATACCGACAAAGTAGAGTTTCAGTCACTCGACGAAGCGGCTCTGGAAGTGACGGGGCAAACATGCTTCAACGGGTCGGCCACCCATATAGCTGCGCACATTCGAGCCACGGTCCAGCAAGAACTCGGCCTGACCGCCTCTGCTGGAGTGGCGCCGTTGAAATACTTGGCCAAGATTGCTTCGGAAATGCAAAAGCCCAATGGAATGTTCGTCATTACACCGAGTCAGGTGCGTGGATTTCTCGACGAGCTGGATGTTCGTAAAATTCCTGGCGTCGGCCCCAAGACCTACGCGGTGCTGGAAAACCTGGGTTGCCGCCAGTGCAAAGACATTACCGAGGACAAAATTCCGGCATTGATGCGTTATCTCGGCGTGCATGGGTTTTACGTATGGGAGCGGTGCCAGGGAATCGAAGAGGCGGATGAGCGGGGCAGTGATATCAAGTCTGTCGGCATTGAAAGAACACTGCCCTTTGATTGCGATGCGTTGTGCGATTGCCTGGAGGAGTTGGAGCGATTGTCGCAAGGCTTGAGGGAGCGTATTGCAGACATGGGAGATGACTACCTGATCACCAAAAATTTAGTAAAACTCAAGTTTTCCGATTTTTCGATCTCAACCACCGAGGCGTCGGCCAACAGCCTGTGCGCGCACACCGTTCAGTCTCTCTGTCGACTGCTCTGGGATACCCGTCGTGAAGGTAGGTCGGTTCGATTGATCGGGCTTTCGGTAAAAGTCCGGCGAAAGGTTCAGGACGATATTCAAATGGCATTTCCCTGGTAGCCAAGTCATTAACCTAGGTAGAAGGAGTCTCAAATGGTTAGGCGCTATGAACTTCCCAATTGCGCGTGGAATTCAATCGTGGACCTGATGTCGACAACGCAAAAAGCGGGTAGACCGCGTCATGACGATCGCCTGATGCTCAACGGAGTGCTTTGGATCGTGTGCTCCGGCGCAGCCTGGCGTGATCTACCGGAGCGGTTCGGAGCATGGTCGACGGTGTATCAACGCTATCGGGATTGGCGAGACGACGGCACGCTTGAGCGGATTCTGGATCGCCTGTGCGCTGGTATGAATGAGGGGGAGATGGTTGATATGGAAACCTGGACACTCAACCCCGCTCTGTTTCGAGAGCAGTTGGCATATCAAATTGCCTGAGCCTTGCATACCGCCCAGCGCCAACAGGGCAAAGCTGACACAGCAGTGTCGTGTGACGCTGACAGATTAACGTTGAGGCGCGCCGGGTCGCGCCTCAACGCTCGCGCATCGCCTCCGTCCTCGCCTTCAACACCGGCTTGAGCAAGTAATCCAGCACGCTTTTCTCCCCGGTAATAATGTCCACCGTTGCCACCATCCCCGGGATGATCAGCAGCGGTTTTTTCTCCCCGCCCAAATGGTTCTTATCGGTGCGCACCTGGATCAGGTAGAAACTGTTGCCCTTGTCGTCGGTAATCGTATCGGCGCCGATCAGTTCCAGTTTTGCCGCGAGCCCGCCGTAGATGGTGTAGTCGTAGGCACTGAACTTGACCATCGCCTTCTGCCCCGGATGCAAGAACGCTACGTCCTGGGGCCGCACTTTGGCCTCGATCAGCAGGTTGTCTTCCAGCGGTACGATTTCCACCATGTCGCTGCCCGGTTGGACCACGCCGCCGATAGTGTTGACCTTCAGTTGCTTGATTACCCCATGGACCGGCGAGACCACGGTGGTGCGGCTGACACGGTCATCAATGGCGATGCTGGTGGCGGTGATTTTCGATAGATCAGTGCGCTTTTCGTTGAGCTCCTTGGCCGCTTCCGAGCGGAAGGTCTGCACCGATTCGTCGATCTTGCTCTTGATCTCATTGATCGCCGACTCCGCCCGGGGGATCGCCAGGGTGGTGGCGTTCAATGAGCCACGGATCTCCACGGCGCTGCGTTTGAGGCGCAGGATTTCCACTGGCGAGACCGCGCCGGTGCCCACCAGCGGCGCCGACATGTTCATCTCTTGCTGCAGCAGCGCCAGGCTGGAGCTGAATTGGCCCTGCTTGGAGCGGAATTCCGCCAGCTCCTGGGTTTTCTGCCGCAGTTGTTCGCTCAAGGTCCGCTGTTCGCTGCTCAAGCGCCGCTGGCGTTGTTCGAACAACGAGCGTTCGTCCTCGGCCACTTGCGGGGCCTTGGCGATCACTTCATCGGACAATTTGAACGGCCGCCCCTCGGCCTCGGCAGACAGGCGTTCGACCTGGGCGGTGAGGGCATAACGGTCGACTTCGCTTTCGCCCTTGTTCGAGCGAAACCGCGTGTCGTCCAGTTGCAGCAACTTGTCGCCCTTGTCCACCATCTGTCCTTCGCGCACGTAAATCTGGGTGACGATGCCACCCTCCAGGTTCTGGATCACCTGCACTTTGCTCGACGGGATGGCCTTGCCTTCGCCCATGGTCACTTCATCGAGCACGGCAAAGTTGGCCCACAGCAGGGCGCAGATCAGCAGGCCGGCGGTGAGCCACACGATAATCCGTGAACGGCGCGGCGAATCCTGCAGTGCAGCGCCCGCCAGTTCGGGCATGAATTCGCTGTCGGCGGTTTTGCCAAAACTCTTGAAGTAGCCCGGTGATGAGGGAGTGGCTGACATGGTGGGGCTCCTAGACGGCGGCCGAGCCGACACGGCCCTTGCGCAATGCATCGATCACACTTTCTTTGGGGCCGTCGGCCACGATGCGGCCGTTGTCCAGCACGATCAAACGGTCGACCAGGCTGAGCATCGAGGTGCGGTGCGTGACCAGGAGCAACGTCTTGCCCTTGACCCATAGCTCCAGGCGCTGGCGCAGGGTTTCTTCGCTGCTGTTGTCCATGGCGCTGGTGGGTTCGTCCAGCAACAGGATCGGCGGGTCGAGCAGCAGCGCGCGGGCCAGCAACACCGCCTGGCGTTGGCCGCCGGACAGCAGTTGCCCGCGCTCGCCCACCGGCCGGTCGAAGCCTTGGGGGTGTTGACGGGCCAGCTCGCTGACGCCGGTCAGCTCGGCCACTTCGAGCATCCGCGCATCGCTGATATAGCGCGCGCCCAGGGTCAGGTTGTCGCGCAGGCTACCGGCCAGCAGCGGCAGATCATGGGCCACATAGCCCACTTGCTGGCGCAGGTCGGCCACGTCCAGTTGCCGCAGGTCGAGACCGTCGAGCAGCAATTGGCCCTCTTCTGGGGTGTAAAAACCCATCACCAGCCGGCCCAGGGTGCTTTTGCCCGAGCCGCTGCGCCCGATAATCCCCACGCGCTCGCCCGCCTTGAGCTGGAAACTGACCTGGCTCAGGGCCGGGGCGTTTTGTCCGGCGTAGTGGAAGGTCACCTGGCTGACTTCCAGGGCGCCCGTCAGTTGCGTGCGTTCCAGGGGGCGCTGTTGCGGATCGCGTTCCTGGGGCAGGGCCATCAACGCGTCGGTGCTGCGCATGGTCAATTGCGCCTGCTGATAGCGGGTGATCAACCCGGCGATCTGCCCCAGCGGCGCCAGTACCCGGCTGCCGAGCATGTAGGTGGCCACCAGCGCACCGACACTGAGGCTGCCGGCGATGATGCTGTAGACCCCGGCGACAATCGTTGCCATCCCGGAAAACTGCTGGATGAACAACGTGCCATTGGTGGCCAGCGCCGAGAGGTTGCGCGCGTGGCTATCGAGGCGGGTGAGGGCGCCATGGGTGCTTTCCCACTGGTGCTGGCGCTCGCTTTCGGCGCTGCAGGCCTTGAGGGTTTCCAGGCCGCCGAGGGTCTCGATCAACAGCGCCTGACGTTCGGCGCCCAGGCTCAGGCTTTTTTGCACGGTGTCGCGCAGGCGAGCCTGGATCAGCATCGCAAAGCCGATGGTCAGCGGGAACGCACACAAAGGAATGATCACCAGCCAACCGCCGAGCAGGCCGATCACCACCAGCATCAGCACGGCGAAGGGCAGGTCGATCAGGCTGGTGAGGGTCACGGCGGTGAGAAACTCGCGCAGGCCCTGGAAGTCATGGATGCTCTGGGCGAAACCGCCGATGGTGGCCGGGCGCGCCTTCATCGACATGCCGGTGATGCGCTCGAACAGGGTGGCCGAAAGAATCACGTCGGTCTTCTTGCCGGCGGTGTCCAGCAAGTGAGCGCGCACCACCCGCAGCACCAGCTCGAAACCCGTGCCGATCAGCAGGCCGATCACCAGGACCCACAAGGTCGACGTGGCCTGGTTCGGCACCACACGGTCGTAGGTCTGCATGACGAACAGCGGCACCATCAGGCCCAGCAGGTTGATCAGCAAGCTGGCGAGAATCGCATCGCTGTACAGCCAGCGCGACAGCTTCAAGGTGTCGCGAAACCACGCCTCGACCCGCGGCACCAATGGCGCGCGCAGGTCTTCGATCTCGTGCCGTGGCCGGGCGAACAGGGCCTGGCCGCTGTAGGCCGCGTCGAGCTCCTCGCGGCTGACCCACTGTTCGCCGCCTTCGGCTTCGCTGGGCAGGATCAGCGCCTGGCCATCCTCGCTCCAACGCCGCAGCACCGCGCAGCGGCCTTCGTTGAGCAGCAGCAGCACCGGCAGGTTGAGCGCCGATATTGCCTTCAAGTCCCGGCGCAATACCCGCGCCTGCAAGCTGGCCCGGGCCGCTGCCCGTGGCAGCAAGTCCAGGCTCAGGCGTTGTTGCGCCAAGGGCAGGCCGGCGCTCAGGCTGGCGCGGCTGACGGTACAGCCATGCAGCTTGCACAGGATCAGCAGGCCGTCGAGCAACGGGTCATCAAAGCTCTGGCGCGGGTCGACGCCCGGGTTCAGCGGTTCCATCTGGCTCACGGCGGTCTGCTCCACGTCGTTGGCTACTTCAGGTCAGGCAAGTGGGCTTCGCTTCTGACTTCCGACTGGGCAATGGCTTCGGCCGGCACCACCACGCGCTCCTTGTTCAGCAGCTCGCCCATGTTGGCCAGCACGCGGTACATGGAGAACTCTTCGGTGTAGCGCACTTCGGTATAGCGCCGGTTGGCGTTGTACAGCTCGTTTTCACTGTCCAGCAGGTCCAGCAGGGTGCGCTGGCCCAGGCCGAACTGATCCTGATAGGCCGCACGCACCCGTTGGGTGGTTTCGGCGTATTCGCGGGCGGTGGGGGTCTGGATGCGTGCGTTGTCCATGGCGTGCCAGGCCAGGTTGAGGTTCTCGTTGAGCATGCGCAGGGCGTTGTTGCGGATGTCCATGGCTTGGTTGATCTTGTGCGAGTCCGACGCCAGTCGGGCCTTGTCGCTGCCGCCACGGAACAGGTTGTAGTTCATCACCACGCCCACCCGCCATTCATTGTCGTGGCCCAGGTCGCCCTGCACATTGTTATTGGCGCCCACCGCAGCCTCGGCGTCGAAGCGTGGGTAGAACGGCGACTTGGCTACTTCGTACTGACTCTCGGCGGCCATCACATCGGACTGGGCGGATTTCAGATAGGGGTTGTTCTCCAGCATGCTGCGCCGCGCACCGAGTTGGTCGGCGGGCAATTGACCCTTGATCGAGGCTGGGCTTTCCAGTTCGTCCGGCATGCGCCCTACCACACTATAAAAATTCGATTCGGCGTCTTGCAGGTCGACCATGGCGGTCTGGTAGTTGTTGTCCGCCAGGGCCCGACGGGCGGTGGACTGGTCGCGGTCGGCGGTACTGCCGATGCCACGCTCGGTGCGCAGGCCGATCTGATCGGTGACCCGCAGGTGCGCCTGCAGGTTGTTCTTGGCCAAGGTCAGCAGGTCGCGGCGCTTGAGCACTTCCAGGTACACCTCGACGGTGCGCAGGGCCAGGCTTTCGGCAGTGCCGCGGGTGTAATAGGCACGTGAGTTGACCACGGCGCCGGTGCGTTGCACTTCGTTGGAGGTGTTGAAACCGTCGAACAGCATCTGGCGCAGGCGCAGTTCCGACTGGGTGTAATTGTCGGTCTCGGTGTGGTGGTTGCCGCCGCGGGCGCGGGTGGTGCTGTTGTCGCTGTAGCCGCGGCCATAGGCGGCATTCAGGTCGAGGCTGGGATAGAAGCCACCCTTGGCGACTTTCACATCTTCGTCGGCCGACAGCCGGCTGTTACGGCTGGCATTGAGTTCCGGGTGAGTGTCCAGCGTGCTTTGGATCGCTTGGGTCAGCGACATCGCTTGGGTGTTGGTGCATGCCATGGCGATCAGAATGGCGCTGCAGAGGGGGGTAAAGACGCGCATGGGAACATCTCCTGTGTATCAGTGCTGCTGGTCTGTCGCCATTTATTTGACGAATTTAGGGGGCAAACCGTCTCAGGCTTGTAACAACAGAGCTAAGAACATTTGCAGGAGGACCTAAGAAGAATTTCTCATAACGTTTATGTCCAAAAAAACTTATGCGTTCTGCGTGAAGCAAGACATTGTTCAAAGCACAAGCCTTGAGTTATGTGCGCTTCGGCGCATTTTCAGGGCCTT
Source organism: Pseudomonas sp. 06C 126 (assembly GCF_001855215.1). Classification (NCBI taxonomy): domain Bacteria; kingdom Pseudomonadati; phylum Pseudomonadota; class Gammaproteobacteria; order Pseudomonadales; family Pseudomonadaceae; genus Pseudomonas; species Pseudomonas sp. 06C 126. The sequence goes on from NZ_MIFU01000079.1 coordinate 89,016, forward strand.
GGAAAGTTCAATCGCAAGTGCAAGCGGATCGTGGGGTAGCGGAAAAAAGGGAATTTAAGGGTGACGGTTTTTTGTCACTCGGTCCCTGGGAAGGCTCTCTGCAAGCGGGTCGAAGCGCGGTTTGGCGGCTGATTTGAATCAGTTTTGTGCCACTTCCGGGCGAAGGTCCGGGCCACTGGATCCACTGCATTTGTGCACGTAACCGAGGTGCCGACTACTGGGGTCGGACAGGGAGATAAGCACATGGCCAAGTTAATCGGTGTTGTCAGCAAGGTGGTTGGGGAAGTCTTTGCCGTGGCGGGAGATGGCAGCCGCCGGAGCCTGATCGAAGGCGACCGACTGTTTGCCGGCGAGCAGCTGCAGACCGGCGCGGCCGGTGCGGTGGCGGTGCAACTGACCAACGGCCATGAGCTGACCCTGGGGCGCGACAGCAGCCTGGGCCTCTCCCCGCAACTGCTGGCCGGCCAGGCGCCGCAGGTTCATGGGTCTGAAGACCTTGCGCCGAGCCAGGCGCAGTTGACCGATGTGCAGCAACTGCAAAAAGCCATTGCTGCCGGTGCCGACCCGACCCAGACCGGTGAAGCCACGGCTGCTGGCCAGACCGGCAGCACAGCGGCGGGTGAGTTGGGCGGTGGGCACTCCTTTGTGCTGCTGACCGAAGTCGCCGGGCGCGTGGAGCCGGTCATCGGCTTTCCGACGGCGGGCTTTGGCGCGATTCCCGAGTTTCCGTTGTTCCAGGTCGCCGGCCAGCCGGATACCGGCAACGACCAGCCGGTGGTGGTGCCTCCCGACAACCCGGTGAGCCTGGGCGGGCTGGAGGTCGAGGGCGGTGAGTTGACGCTCGACGAGGCCAATCTTGCCCAAGGCTCGGCCAGTAATCCGGCGGCGCTGGTGCAAAGCGGCACCTTCAACGTCTCGGCGCCCGATGGCCTGCAAAGCCTGACCGTGGGCGGCATCAGCGTGGTCAGCGGCGGGGTGGTCAGCAGCTTCCCGCAAACCATCACCACCGGGCTGGGCAACACCCTGAGCATCACCGGCTACAACGCGGCCACCGGGGTGATCAGCTACAGCTATACCTTGACCGGCAATGAGGCCCATCCGTCAGGTGGCGGCACCAACAGCCTGGGCGAACAATTTGCGGTGGTTGCCACCGATGGCGACAACGACACCGCCACCGGTTCCCTGGATATCACCGTGATCGATGACGTGCCCAAGGCGCTGGACGACAGCCACGAGGGCAGTGCGTCGGAAAGCCTGTTGACCCTCAGCGGCAACGTATTGGACAACGACACCCAGGGAGCGGACCGTATCGCCACCGGCCCCATCGTCGGCGGTACCTTCACCGGCCAATATGGCACCCTGGTCCTGGCTGCCGATGGCAGCTACACCTACACGCTGAACACCGCCGACCCTGACTTTGTCACGCTGCAGGGCGGTGGCAACGGCACGGAAACCTTCACCTACACCCTGACCGACGCCGATGGCGACAGCAGCACCGCCAACCTGGTGCTGCAAGTGCATAACAACGACGATCCGGTGGTGATCGGTGGCATCAGCATCAATGGTGCCGACCTGACGCTTTATGAAAAGAACCTGGTGGACGGCAGCAGCCCCGACGCTGGCGCGCTGACCCGCACCGGCAGCCTGACCGTGTCGGCAGCGGACGGCTTGCAGAACCTGTCCGTGGGCGGTATCAGCGTAGTGTCCGGTGGTGTTGCCGCCGGCTTCCCGCAATCGATCGCCACCGGCCTGGGCAATACCCTGACCATCACCGGTTTTGACCCGGCCACCGGAGTAATCACCTACAGCTACACCTTGACCGGCACCGAGGCGCATCCAACGGCGGCGGGGGTGAACGAACTGACCGAAAGCTTCAGCGTGATCGCCAGTGATACCAACAACAGCACGGCCACCAGCACGCTGCATATCAGTGTGGTGGACGACGTACCGACCGCTGCCGATGACAGCAATGCGCAAGTGGCGTCTGAAAGCCTGTTGACCCTGACTGGCAGCGTGCTGGGCAATGACGTGCAAGGCGCGGATCGGGTCGCCACCGGCCCGGTAACTGCGGGTACGTTCACTGGTACTTATGGCACCTTGCAGCTCTTCGCCGACGGCAGCTATGTGTACACCCTCGATAAGACCGACCCACAGTTCATGGCTCTGAATGGTGGCGGCAGCGGCACTGAAACCTTCACTTATCAATTGAACGACAGCGACGGTGATACCAGTACCGCCAGCCTCGTCTTGCAGGTGCATAACAACGACGATCCAGTGGTATTGACTGGTCTTGAAGTGAACGGCGGGGAAGTCACCGTCTACGAGAAAAACCTGCCGCT
>NZ_MIFU01000080.1:0-90184 GCF_001855215.1 Pseudomonas sp. 06C 126
CGGTGACAACTTCAAGCACCTGTACGCCCTGGCCGACAAGCTGGGCGCGGCAGTCGGCGCTTCGCGCGCGGCGGTCGACGCAGGCTTCGTACCCAACGACATGCAGGTCGGCCAGACCGGCAAGATCGTGGCGCCACAGCTGTACATCGCCGTCGGCATCTCCGGCGCGATCCAGCACTTGGCCGGTATGAAAGATTCCAAAGTGATCGTTGCGATCAACAAGGACGAAGAAGCACCGATCTTCCAGGTGGCTGATTACGGCCTGGTGGCGGACTTGTTCGAAGCCGTACCTGAGTTGGAGAAGCTGGTCTAAACCAGCCGCTTCACTTATAAAGAGCCCGGTCTTATGACCGGGCTTTTTTTTGCACGCCACTTTTGATCGGGAACCACGCCATGGAACTGCGTCGCTGGACTGTACTGCTGGGCCTGTCACTGCTGCCGACCTTGTCTATCGCAGCCGGCAAATGCGAGCGCCTGGTGGTGACCGGCAGCCCGGATGCGCCGCCCTATCTGTGGCGTGATCCGCAAGACCCCACCCACCTGATCGGCGCCAATGCCGATGTGTTGCAACAAGTGGCCAAGGAATTGGGGCTGAAAGTCGACCTGCTGTATGGCGGCAAGCGCTCCCTGGCCCTTGAGGAAGTACGCAGCGGGCGCATGGACATGCTGGTCGATGCGCCGTTGAGTGTCAGCGAACTGGAGACCCTGGACTACATCCATCCGGCACTGATACAGGCCGATTACCGGGTGTGGACCCGCATCGACTCGCCCCTGGTCTATAGCAGTGCAGCAGACCTGCATGGCCACAAGGGCGCGGTCTCGGAGCGGGCGCGCCTGTCCCCTGAATTTGAAGCCTTTGCCAGTGAACACCTGACCCTGGAACGCCTGCCAACCGTGACCCCGGCCTTGCAGAAGCTGCTGCTTGGCGAAGTGGACTACGTGCTGGCTGGACGATACTCCGGCATGGCCATGGCCCAGACCTTGGGCATGAGCAAAGACCTGCTGGCCCGTGAACTGCCGATTGATCAGCCGGGGTTGTTCCTGGCGATTTCCCACAACTCGGCCTGCAATGATCCGTGGTTGCGCGGACAGCTCGCCAAAAAGATGACAGAATTGGCAGCGTCCGGTCTGACGGAAGCCGCGTTGCAGCGCAATATCGAACGCTGGAAGACGCAGTTGCAGCAACCCGTCGGTACCCCAACAAAGTAGGGATTTTTAGTGACTATTCGACCTCTTTTCGCCGCCCTCGCCGTAGTAACGCTGGCGGGCTGTGCCGCAGATCCTGCGCCGAATGAGCAAATGCGCCTGACCCAGCAAGCCCTGGAGCAAGCCGCCGCCGTTGGGGCCGTTGCTGACGACGTGCCTGAGTTGAAACTCGCCGAGACGAAGCTGGCCCAGGCCAAGGCCGACATGGCTGACGAATCCTACAAGGACGCCCGCATGCAGGCTGAACAGGCCGAACTCGACGCCCGCCTGGCCGAAGCGCGGGTACTGACACAAAAGAGTCAGGAACAGTTGAATGTCCTCAACACCCGTATCACCCGCCTGCGCAAGCAGTTGGGAGATGCCCAATGAACCGCCTGACATGTGGGCTGCTGTTGAGCAGCTTGGTGCTGGCAGGCTGTGCCAGCCATCCCAATAGCGACACCGTGTTGCAGCAGGCGGGCAGTGATTTCCAGAAGGTCAAGGAAGACTCCAATGTATTGCGCATTGCGCCCAAGGACGTGATCCGCGCCGGTGAGTCCCTGGCCCGCGCCGACCGTCTGTCCAGCTACTGGGGCAGCGGTGGCGACGTCGTGCATTACGCCTACCTGAGCCAGCGCTACAGCGCCATCGCCCGGGAGCATACCGAGCTGGTGCTCAACGAAGAACGTGCGGCCAAGCTCGAGCTGGAACGTCAACGCCTGCAACTGGCGCTGCGCGAGGCCAAGTTGTTGAGCGTGCAGCAGCAGGGCAAGTGGCTGGAGGAGCAGATCGCCAGCCTGACCACCACCCAGACCGATCGTGGCCTGGTAATGACCTTGGGCGACGTACTGTTCGACACCGGCCAGGCGGAGCTGAAAAACTCTGCCAACCGTACAGTGCTGAAGATCGTGCAATTCCTGCAACTGAACCCCAAGCGGGTGGTGCGGATCGAGGGCTATACCGACAGTACCGGCGGCGAGCAGGAAAACCTCAAACTGTCCCGTGACCGTGCACAGGCCGTGGCGGACGTACTGGTCGACCTGGGGATTGATGAAAAACGCATCCAGGTGGAAGGCTATGGCGATCAGTACCCGGTGGAAGCGAATGCCTCCGAGCGTGGTCGTGCGCAGAACCGGCGTGTGGAAATCGTCTTCTCCGATGACAAGGGCCAACTCGGCGCTGCGCGCTAACCCAGGGCGCGTGCGGTCGATGTGGGAGCTGGCTTGCCTGCGATAGCATGGGCGCGGTACATCTGAACACTCGCATCGCCAGCATCGCAGGCAAGCCAGCGCCTACAGGGTATGTGGCGCGCCCGCTATAGAACCCGATCCTTGATCGGGTTTTTCATGCCCGCAATCCAGTTCTCAACCCATACAGTTTTTTCTATCACTGCCGCTCGTCCTCGACTATTGTGGCAACTGTCCCCGTACACTTCTAAACTGTGCCGGTATGTTTCACACAAAAATAAAATACCCGTGAAATCGAGTGCTGCGTCATGACCAATCTCTTGCTTTACCAACGTATCGCTCAGCAGTTGGCTGAGGATATCCGGCGCGGTGTCTATCAACCGGGTGAGCGCGTGCCATCGGTGCGCAAGATGAGCTCCCAGCTCAATGTCAGTCATGCCACAGTGTTACAGGCCTACGCCAACCTTGAAGACCAGGGCTTGATCCGTGCGCGGCCGCAGTCCGGGTATTACGTGCACCAGACACCGGCCCTGACCGCCCCGACGCCGGATATCGCCCGGGTCGAGCGCCCCGGCCTGGTCACTCGCAGTAGTATCATCCAGCAGGTCCTGGTGGAATCCCGTCGCGAAGGGGTGTTCCCGCTGGGGGCCGCTGTGCCCAGTGTCGATTACCTGCCGGTGCGGGCGCTGCACCAGCAACTGGCCAAGGTCACGCGCTTCCAGAGCCCACGGGCGTTCAGCTATATGTTCAGCCCGGGGTTCGAGCCGCTGCGGCGCCAGGTCGCTATCCGTATGCGCGATGCCGGGGTGGTGGTCGATCCGTCCGAAGTGGTGATCACCCACGGGTGTGTCGATGCATTGCAGATGTCCTTGCGGGTGCTGACCCGCCCCGGCGACCTGATCGCCGCTGAATCACCGACCTACTACGGGCTGCTGCAACTGGCCGACTTGCTTGGCCTCAAAGTCATCGAGATTCCCAGCGACCCGGCCACCGGCATGAGTCTGGAGGCCCTGCAATTGGCGGCCAACCAATGGTCGATCAAGGCCCTGGTGTTGACCACCCGCCTGAGCAACCCCCTGGGCGGCACCATGCCCGAAGAACGGCAGAAACAACTGCTGCGCCTGGCCTCTGACTTCGATATCCAGATCGTCGAAGACGATATCTACGGCGAGTTGATGTTCGAACTGGGCCGCACCAAAGCCCTCAAGGCCTATGACCGCCTGGATCGGGTGATCTACTGCTCCAGTTTCTCCAAGACCCTGTCCCCGGGCGTGCGTATCGGCTGGATGATTGCCGGCAAATACCAGCAGGAGATCCAGCGCCTGCAGATGTTCAGCACGCATTCGGCGTGCAGCGTCACGCAGATGGGGGTGGCGGCGTACCTGGAGAACGGCGGTTACGACCGCCACCTGCGCTACATTCGCCAGGAGTACCGCAAGAATCTCAGTGCCTTCCAGTTGGCGGTGCAGCAGTATTTCCCGGAAGGCACGCAGATGAGCCGGCCGACGGGCGGCTTTATCCTGTGGGTCAGCCTGCCGGGCAGGGTCAATACCCAGGAGCTACACGTGCGCGCCTTGCAGCAGGGCATCAGCATTGCGCCGGGGCTGATCTTCAGCAATACCGAACAGTTCAACCACTGTATTCGGCTCAATTGCGGCACGCCGTGGAATCGCGAGGCGGAGCGCGCCCTGATGACCCTGGGCATGCTGGCCAACCAGTTATGCCAAGAGGCTGCGGGTGGTTTTTGAAGCGCCAAAACGGGGCATGAACGGTAGCTGGCTAATCACCGCGCTTGTCATGCCGCGCTCAACAAGCGAGCATATGGCCTTCTGCCGTTAATGCTGTTGGCGATATGACCTCTATTTTTCCTGCCGCGCTGTTGATCTGTCTGGCGAGCCTGTGCAGCACCACTGGCGCACTGGCAGCGCCTGCCAGTGCGCCAGTGGTGCTGGCAGCCGCCGAACAAAAGCCGACGCCGGCTAAAAAAACGGTCCAGGCAAAACAAGCCGCCGCGGCCAAAAAAGCGGCGAAGGTGAAGAAGCGCGCACCCATCGCGAGCAAGTCCAAGTCGGCGCGTGAAGTAGCGCAGACCCAGCTGCCACCAGCGCGTTTGGACCTCAGCCTACCCCAGGAAATGGTGCGGCATTTGCAACCCCTCGGCACCATGCCGCAACCCAAGAACGTCCCTTTGTTACCGCCCATGTTCGATGAGAAACCGGTGGATAACAGCGCATTCCAGATCAACGGGCGCTTGCTGAGCAACGAAATGCAACTGCAAATGCGCAATGAAGAGCGGCGCGATGTGGAAGGCGCGGCTCTGGATTTTGAGTTCAAGAATTAATCTTGCCTGCCAAAGTGACCTGATCCCCTGACCTTCTGTCGCAGACTGGTCAGTCACTTTTGTTTTCTGCGAAAAACCCCTGTTAGACCATTTTAAAACGGATGTTTTAGGGCGTACTCTAGCCCGGCCATCAACACTTTGTCGTCGAGGACCTGCTGGTCATGAAATGCCGTGAAGGCTGTGGCGCCTGCTGTATAGCCCCTTCCATCAGTTCGCCGTTGCCCGGTATGCCCAATGGCAAACCCGCGGGCGAACGCTGCCTGCATCTGTCGGTCGAACAGCTGTGCCAATTGTTTGGCCTGCCTGAACGGCCCGCGGTGTGCGGTGCCTTCGCGGCGGATCTTGAGGTCTGTGGTACTAGCCAGGAAGAAGCGATCAGGTTGATCGGCTGGTGGGAGCAGATGACGGCGGCGTAGTGGGCTTTAATGTCAGAACTTCAACAATAAGGAATACAACAATGGGTTCGCTGAAACGAATGGCTGTGTTGTGCGGTTTTACAGTGTTGTTTGCGGCTGCTGCACAGGCAGAAGAGTGGCAGGTTGCCAAGGACGAGGAAGGTATCAAGGTTGCCTTGAGTGAAGTGGCCGGGTCCAAATACAAGGCTTATCGCGGCGTGACTGTGATCAAGGCGCCATTGGCCAAGATCAAGGCCCTGCAGGACGATGTAGTCGGTGCCTGTAAGTGGATTCACGAATGCAAGTCGCAGAAGCTGCTCAAGAAGGAAGGCGACAAGAGCTGGACCTACACCCAATTCAAAGCCCCGTTCCCAGTCACCGATCGTGACTCGATCCTGGAAATCACCACTACCCAGGCGGCCGACGGCAGCGTGACCCGCAAGTTGCTGGAAGTGCCCACCTATCTGCCGGAAGAGAAAGGCTATGTGCGCGTGGCCCAGGTCGAAGGCTTCTGGAAACTGGTGCCCAAAGGCGCCGACCAGACTGAAGTGACCTACCAGGTCCACACCGAGCCTGGTGGCAGCGTGCCGTCCTGGTTGGCCAACAAGTTCGTGGTTGAAGCGCCCTTCAATACCTTGAAAGCCCTCAAGGAAAGCGCCGAGAAGCCTTAAGCGCAGCCGAGCAGTGCCTCCAGCCTTGAGTGGAACGATCATCGCGCCCTCAAGGTCCAGATAGATGTGAGCCCATCCATGGGCTTTATCGAGGAGGCACTGATGCAAAACTGGCAAGTTACCTTCGTTGATGATCACGGTGTGCAGTCCGTAGAGCAGTTCAGCTGCGCCCAGAAGCCCAGCCTCGAAGACGCCGCACAGATGATTCGCGCCAAATTGCTGCCCATCCCCGCTCAACTGGACCTCAACGACCTGGACGGCCGGATCGCCGAGCCGACGGTCAAAAGTCTGAAGGACCAGAACAGTATCCAGATCCTCGACATTTCTCCCGCCCCCTGAACATTCCCTGTACGTCGTTAAAGCGCTGCTGGTGGAGCTGATAGCTTCGCGCTACTCTGCAAGAGAGATCAGCGAATGAATCGCTAAGGTCTGGTCTTGTCAGCTACATGCTTGTTTTCCTGCGGTGATGTCATTGCCGTCCACCTGCGCCGTTCACGCGCAGGCCCTGGGAAGCACGGAAAGTCTATCCATCGGTTGAGGAGGACGTTTCATGAGCACAGCCTATCAAGAAGACATCAGCACCCACGTGTTACGCCGCATGAAAGAGGGCGGCTTTGACTTCTCGCGTTTCCACCCCATCGAGTTCTACGCCATTTTCCCGGATGAGGAACGTGCGCGCCGGGCTGCGGGTCGGTTTCGTGGGGAGTCCATCAATGCCCAGGTCAGCGCACGGGATGACGGTGCCTGGTTCCTGGAATTGAGCAAGGTCATGTTCGCCACCTATGACGGTATCGGTGATTTCGAGCAGGACTTTGAGGCGGTAGTCGAGCCCTTGGGCGGGATTATCGAAGGGTGGGGCGTCAAGCACGAGGTTCGTGGGTTACCCATGTAGACACATGATCAATAACGTAGCGTATCGGCTGACCCTTGGGTCGGCCGATTTTGTTTGTGGCGGTGCAAAGTGCCGGGAACTAAATATGAAAAAACCGGCACAAAAAAAGGCCACCGGAGCAGGGTGGCCAAAAGGGAAGATCGGTGAGAAGGGGAACCGATCAGTATTTGCACAGGCAAATTACCGACGGTGCTGTGGAGATGCTGTAGGACGAATCCTGTTCAGCGAATGTGGGTGATTATCCGCAGGCATTCCCCGGCAGTGAAATCAACTCTGACTATGCTGGTGATAGGCAATGCCTGCGTCTCTATGAAGCGTGCGGGGCGAGGCCCGGGCATTTGCTGCACCAGGACGGTGCGGCGCTGCCTTTGACTATATCCAACTGATTGATACTTAAGTGTTTATGCCGCTGGCACGGGCCTTGCGACAGTCCGTTGCGTCCGGGTGACAAGGAGTTCGGCATGATCCGCACTTATTACGATGAAATGTACGATGAGGCCGGCCAGGTCCGGCCTCACTATCGCGAGTTCGCCCGTTGGCTGGCTGAAACCCCGCCCGAACTGCTGGCCCAGCGCCGGCGTGAAGCCGATTTGCTGTTTCACCGCGCCGGTATCACCTTCACCCTGTACGGCGACGAGCAGGGCACCGAGCGCCTGATTCCCTTCGATACCATCCCGCGCAGCATTCCCGCCAGCGAATGGAGAGTGGTCGAGCGAGGCTGCATTCAGCGGGTCAAGGCATTGAACCTGTTCCTTGCCGACCTGTATCACGACCAACGGATTATCAAGGCCGGGATCATTCCGGCCGAGCAAGTACTGGCCAACGAGCAATACCAACTGGCGATGCAGGGCCTGGATTTGCACCGTGATATCTATTCCCACGTTTCGGGTGTCGATCTCGTACGGGATGGCGACGGCAGCTACTACGTGCTGGAAGACAACCTGCGCACCCCCAGCGGTGTGAGTTACATGCTCGAAGACCGCAAGATGATGATGCGCCTGTTTCCCGAACTGTTCGCTGCCCAGCGCATCGCCCCGATCGATCATTACCCCAACCTGTTGCTCGACACCCTGAAAAGCGCCAGCCCGCTGGAGAACCCCAGTGTGGTCGTGCTGACGCCCGGGCGATTCAACAGCGCGTTTTTCGAACATGCCTTCCTCGCCCGGGAAATGGGCGTGGAACTGGTGGAAGGCGCCGATCTGTTCGTGCGTGACGACTGCGTGTTCATGCGTACCACTGACGGTCCCAAGGCGGTGGACGTGATCTACCGTCGCCTCGACGATGCCTACCTCGACCCGCTGGCCTTCAACCCGGAGTCGATGCTCGGCGTGCCGGGGCTGTTGGCCGCCTACCGTTCGGGCAACGTGGTGCTGGCTAATGCCATTGGCACCGGGGTAGCGGATGACAAGTCGGTGTATCCCTTCGTCACCGACATGATCCGTTTTTACCTGGATGAAGAGCCGATCCTCAAGAACGTTCCGACGTTCCAATGCCGCAAGCCTGACGAGCTTTCCCATGTGCTGGCTAATCTGCCGGATTTGGTGGTCAAGGAAACCCAAGGTTCCGGTGGCTACGGCATGCTGGTCGGCCCGGCCGCCACGGCCGCCGAGATCGAAGCCTTCCGTGCGCGGATCAAAGCCAAGCCCCATGCCTACATCGCCCAACCGACCCTGTGCCTGTCGACGTGCCCGACCTTTGTCGAAAACGGCATTGCGCCCCGGCATATCGACCTGCGGCCGTTCGTCCTGTCTGGCAAGGAAACCCGCGTAGTACCGGGGGGGCTGACCCGTGTGGCGCTGCGCGAAGGCTCGCTGGTGGTCAACTCGTCCCAGGGCGGCGGCACCAAAGACACCTGGGTGGTCGAGGAATAAAACCATGTTGAGCAGAACTGCCTCGGATTTGTATTGGATGTCACGCTATCTGGAGCGCGCGGAAAACCTCGCGCGCATGCTGGATGTCAGCTATTCGCTGTCACTGATGCCCCAGGATGGGCGCGGCGATGGCTTGCACGAACTGGCCATGCCCCTGCTGATCACCGGCACCCTGGACGACTACCGCGAGCGTCACGGCGAGTTACACGCCGAGCGCCTGCTGCATTTCTTCGCCCTGGACGCCGCCAACCCGGCGAGTATCTACAGTTGCCTGGGGGCGGCCCGCGCCAGTGCCCATGCCGTGCGTGGGCGAATTACCGCGGACATGTGGGAAAACATCAACGCCACCTGGCTAGATATTCGCGTCATCGCCCAGGAAGGCCTGAGCCGTTATGGCATGAGCCGTTTCTGCGAGTGGGTCAAGGAACGTTCCCACCTGTTTCGCGGCGCGACCTACGGCACCATCATGCGCAACGACGCCTTTCGTTTTATTCGCCTTGGCACCTTTATCGAAAGGGCCGACAACACCCTGCGCCTGTTGGACGCCCGCTACGAGATGGCCGGGGACCAGGCCGAAGTGGTGATTGATGGCACCGCCCATGCCTATTACCAATGGAGTGCGCTGCTGCGCGCCTTGTCGTCCTTCGAGGCCTACACCGAGATCTACCGTGATGCGCCCGGTGCTCGCCAGGTGGCCGAACTGTTACTGCTGCGCGCCGACGTGCCGCGTTCTTTGCGCGCGTGCAGTGAAGAAATCGACCAGATTCTCGCCAGCCTGCCTGGCATCAATGGCCGCCCGGCCCAGCGCCTGGCTGCCGAGATGGACGCACGCCTACGCTTTACGGCCATTGACGAAATCCTCGAGGAAGGCCTGCACGCCTGGCTGACCGATTTCATTCCACTGGTACGCCAGCTGGGTAACGCCATTCATCATTCCTACCTGGAGGCGGCATGAGACTTTCCATCAGCCACGAAACCACCTACCGCTACGAAGACCAGGTGCGCGCCAGCATCCAATATTTGCGCCTGACGCCTCACGACAGCGAGCGCCAGCATGTACTCAGTTGGCAGCTCGATTTGCCGCGTCCGGTGCGGGCCCAGTTGGACCCGTTCGGCAATATCCTGCATGTGCTGACCATGGATGAGCCCCATGAATCGATCATCATCGGTGCTCGCGGCCAGGTGGATATTGACGAGTGGCGCGAGGCCGAACATGACAGCCAATCGCCATTTCCCTACCAGCGTGCCACGCGCCTGACCGAACCGGACGAGGCCCTGCGCGCCTTTGCCCAACAGCACTGCGGCAAGCGCCGGGATCGCAATGCACTGATCGACCTGATGCACGCCCTCAACCAGCACATCGTCTATGTGCCTGGAGCCACGCAAGTGGAGACCTGTGCGGCCGAGGCGTTCGCCGGGCGTGCCGGCGTTTGCCAGGATCACGCCCACGCCTTCCTGGCCTGCGCCCGCAGCCTGGGGATCGCTACGCGGTATGTGTCGGGGTATTTGTACAGCGAGGACAGCGAGCACCTGGCCAGCCATGCCTGGGCTGAAGCCTGGCTGGATGACGCCTGGTACAGCTTCGATGTGACCAACCAACTGGCCCGCCCCGAGCGCCATTTGAAACTGGCCGTGGGCCTGGATTACCTCGACGCCTGCCCGGTGCGCGGCATGCGGCGTGGCGGCGGGCATGAGCAGATGCACGCGCGGGTATTCGTGGCGCCGACCCCGGTGATCCTGGTGCAGCAGCAATAACCCACCACACCCTATGTAGAAGCCGGCTTGCCGGCGACAAGGCCCGAAAGATCGCCATCGCCAGCAAGCCGGTTCCTACAAGGCCGCGCCGGTTTTGCGAGCGGCCATATGCTTCAAATACCCCACCAGCAGGTCCAGTTCGGCATCAGGCAACACGCTGGCGGCAAACGCCGGCATCTTCGCCTGCGGCCAATGCCTCAGGCTCTGGGGATCGCGGATGTAGCGTTTGAGGAAGTCGCTACCGAAGTACTCGGTCGGGCTGTAGGGCATATTCAGGTCCGGTCCTACCTGCGCGTCCCCCGCGCCATTTAGACGATGGCAGGCCAGGCAGTTTTTCTGAAACAGGGCGAACCCCTGGTTGATCGGATCATCCGCCGCCAGAGCCGGGTCGGGCAGCAGCGCCGGGAAGCGTTCGGCAACGGTTTTCAGTTGTTTGATCGTCGAGATCTGGAAGGGCCATTGTTCCGGGCTGATCCCGCTCGCCCGGGGCTGGGTCCACACCAGATAGAACGGCCCGGCGCTGGGCTTGCCATTGGCCAAGGGTGGCCAGGGCCGGGCCGGATCTTCAACCGCCAGCCACGCCTGCGCGCCGCTTTGCGCAAGCAGCGGCGCGGCGGCCAGTTCGGCGGCAAAACCATCGAGCGCCACCGCCTGCACATGGTTCTGCACGGTCAGGCCCGGTAAGAGTGCGGCCATAGGTACCGCGCGATAGGTCATATTGCGCTTGTAGGAAACGTCATCGACGATCTGCACGGTCTGGGCAGCCGGATGCTTGAGCAGCTCGGCGGTGTGCCAGGTGGTGCGGCTGTGATCCAGCTCGATGGTTAACTCGGCGGCGCTGGCGGGGCCGGCCAGGACCATTAGTAGGACAATGATTTGTTTCAAGGCGCAGCCCATGTGGCAATGGCGATACGGGCTACGATAGCGGAAAACCGCCGCTCAACTGTATGCAAAAAAAGACAGCCCCAGCCACGGGAACGCTTTACGCGGTTGCCCGGGCGGTGCTGCCAAAGGCTGCAATGTCGAGGTGTGACCTGCCTGCTCAGCCAATGATCTTGGTGAGATTGGGCAAAATCAGAATCAGAGTAGTGGCGAAGAGAATTAGCCCCGCCTGGCGAACTTTCGATTGTTTGAACATGGCTGACTGCCTTTTGTTGTTATTCCTGAGCGTCAAATGCGCCGATGCAAGCACCATCCATTCGTTACGTTAAGCCGACTAGATGGCATTTTTCTTACAGCTGCTCCAGCAAGACCCGGCAGCAGCTTCATACACTTCTTGCTGATTCAACCTTAGAGCCCATGTGCGGCGTGGCTTAGATCGCTTTCATATCAAGTTATATTTAAATCCTTTTAAAAGGGTATGAGGCATATAGCCATCTTCGCGCCAGGCCCTTGGCTAGACAGCTAAAACGATTAACCCGGTGTTTCCGACAGTCCGCTACCGTTCGTCTGAGCGCGGTCGTCAAGGTCAATGAGCGCATTGGTCATTGAATCTGCCCTCGTGGCGCTTAAGGTAAGGGCACGGTCGGCTCTCGCCTTGAGAGCTCCATTGCACAGTGGTTCGAGGACGTCATGACCCAAGCTTTGATCTTTGATGCGATACGCACGCCCCGGGGCAAAGGCAAGGCCGATGGCGCGTTGCATAGCGTCAAGCCGGTGAACCTGGTGGCCGGCTTGCTCACTGCGCTGCAACAGCGCAGCGACCTGGATACCCGCCAAGTGGATGACATCGTGCTTGGCTGCGTTACGCCAGTCGGGGACCAGGGCGCGGATATCGCCAAGACCGCTGCGCTGGTGGCTGATTGGGATGTGAGCGTCGCCGGTGTGCAGGTCAACCGCTTCTGCGCGTCGGGCCTGGAGGCGGTCAACCTCGGCGCGATGAAGGTGCGCTCCGGCTTCGAGGATCTGGTGGTGGTGGGCGGTGTCGAATCCATGTCGCGCGTGCCCATGGGCAGCGACGGCGGGGCCTGGGTGTTGGACCCGCAGACCAATATGCACAGCCACTTCACACCCCAGGGGATTGGCGCCGACCTGATCGCCACCCTGGAGGGTTTCACCCGCGAAGATGTCGATGCTTTCGCCTTGCACTCCCAGCAGAAAGCGGCGCGGGCCAGATCAGACGGTTCCTTCAAGAAATCCCTGGTCCCAGTGCAGGACCAGAACGGTATCGTGCTGTTGGATCACGACGAATTCATCCGTGGCGATTCGACCCTCGAAGGGTTAGGCAAGCTCAAGCCCAGCTTCGAAATGATGGGCCAGATGGGCTTCGATGCCACTGCCCTGCGGGTCTACAGCCATGTCGAGCGCATCCACCATGTGCACACACCGGGTAACAGCTCCGGAATTGTCGATGGCGCGGCCTTGATGTTGATCGGCTCCGAAGCCCGGGGCCGCGAACTGGGCCTGCAACCGCGGGCGCGCATTGTCGCCACGGCGGTGACCAGCACCGATCCGACCATCATGCTCACCGGCCCAGCGCCCGCCACCCGCAAGGCCCTGGCCAAGGCCGGCCTGCGAGTCGAGGACATTGACCTATTTGAAGTCAATGAGGCCTTTGCCTCGGTGGTGCTCAAGTTCATCAAGGACATGGGCATCGACGCCGCCCGGGTCAACGTCAATGGCGGTTCGATTGCCATGGGCCACCCGCTGGGGGCCACGGGCTGTGCGATCCTCGGCACCTTGCTCGATGAACTGGAGGCGCGCCAGCAGCGCTACGGCCTGGCCACGCTCTGTGTGGGCGGCGGCATGGGTATCGCCACCATTATCGAACGCCTCTGAGCCTAAGGAATCTGTCATGACCGATGCCATTCGTTACGAAAAAGGCCAGGACCAGATCGTGGTGCTGACCCTCGACATGCCTGGCCAGAGTGCCAACACCATGAACGCGGCCTACCGCGAGGCCATGGCCGCCACTGTTGCGCGGCTGGAGGCTGATAAGGATGAGATCGCCGGGGTCATCATCACCTCGGCGAAAAAAACCTTCTTTGCCGGCGGCGACCTCAATGAACTGATCAAAGTCGACAAGCCGCACGCCAAGGCGTTCTACGACATGGTCCTGGGCCTGAAGGCGCAATTGCGCAGCCTGGAAACCCTCGGCAAACCGGTGGTGGCCGCGATCAACGGCGCAGCCCTCGGCGGTGGCTGGGAGCTGTGCCTGGCGTGCCAGCATCGGGTGGCGCTGGATCATCCTGGCGTACAGATCGGCTTGCCGGAAGTGACCCTCGGCCTGCTGCCGGGCGGCGGCGGAGTAGTGCGCATGGTGCGCATGCTGGGCCTGGAGAAGGCCTTGCCGTATTTGCTCGAAGGCAAGAAGGTCAGCGCGCAAAAGGCCTTGCAAGCGGGCTTGATCGACGAGTTGGCGGCAGACCGGGATGAGCTGCTGGCCAAATCCCGGGCCTGGATCCTGGCCAATCCTGCGGCCAGGCAACCTTGGGATATCAAGGGCCACCAGATCCCCGGCGGCACGCCGTCCAACCCAAAAGTTGCGCAGATGCTTGCCATTGCACCGTCGATCCTGCGCAGCAAAACCAATGGTTGCTTCCCGGCGCCGGAGAAAATCCTCTGTGCTGCCGTGGAAGGCGCCCAAGTGGACTTCGACACCGCGCACCTGATCGAGACCCGCTACTTCACCGAACTCACCACTGGCCAGGTGGCGAAGAACATGATCGGCACCTTCTGGTTCCAGCTTAACCAGATCAACGCCGGAGGCTCACGGCCTGCGGGGTTTGCGCCGTATGTCACGCGCAAGGTCGGCATCCTCGGTGCCGGCATGATGGGCGCAGGGATTGCCTACACCAGCGCATCGGCGGGGGTGGATGTGGTGCTCAAGGATGTGACGCTGGCGGCGGCAGAGAAGGGCAAGGCCCACTCGGCGGCGCTACTGGACAAGAAAGTCAGCCGTGGGCAACTGACGGCTGAGCAGCGCGACAGCACCCTGGCGCGGATCCATCCGACAGACAGCGACGCCGACCTGGCCGGTTGCGACCTGATCATCGAAGCGGTATTCGAAGACCGCGACCTCAAGGCCAAGGTCTCGGCGGCGGCCCAGCGTGTGGTAGGGGGCGAGGCGGTGATTGCTTCCAATACCTCCACCTTGCCCATCAGCGGCCTGGCGAGCGCGGTGCCTGATCAAGGCAAGTTTATTGGCCTGCACTTCTTCAGCCCGGTGGAAAAAATGCCGCTGGTGGAAATCATCAAGGGCGCCAATACCAGCGATGAAACCCTGGCCCGCGGTTTTGATTTCGTACTGCAAATCAAGAAAACCCCGATTGTGGTGAATGACAGCCGTGGGTTCTTCACCTCGCGGGTGTTTGGTACTTTCACCAACGAAGGCATCACCTTGCTTGGCGAAGGCGTGGCTGCGCCGATGATCGAGACTGAAGCGCGCAAGGCCGGGATGCCGATTGGCCCGCTGGCAATCTCTGACGAAGTTTCCCTCAGCCTGATGAGCCATATCCGCCAGCAGACAGCCAAGGATCTGCAGGCCGAAGGCAAGGCACTGCCCGAGCATCCGGCCTTTGCGGTGATCGACCTGTTGCTCAATGAGTACAAGCGCCCAGGCAAGGCGGCGGGTGGTGGCTTCTACGAGTACCCCAGTGGTGGCCAGAAATACCTGTGGCCGGAGCTCAAGGTGCGCTTTGAAAAACCCGGCCAGCAGATTTCGGCGCAGGACGTGCGCGACCGCCTGCTGTTTATCCAGGCTATCGAAACGGTACGGTGTGTGGAGGAGGGCGTATTGATGTCCACCGCCGATGCCAACATTGGTTCGATCTTCGGCATCGGCTTTGCCGCCTGGACCGGCGGGGCGTTGCAGTTTATCAACCAGTACGGGCTGAACGACTTCGTGGCGCGGGCGCGTTACCTGGCCGAGCAATACGGCGAGCGGTTCAACCCGCCGGCCTTGCTGCTGGAAAAGGCCGCCCAAGGCACCACGTTCTAGCCACACACCGATCCCCCGTAGGAGGCCGGCTTGCCGGCGATGGCGATCTTGAATTCCACGTTGAACTCAAGGGCCTCATCGCCGGCAAGCCGGTTCCTACAGGGCGTGGGTGGGGCTTGCCTTGAAAGGGTATTTCAGGGCAGGCTGGTGGGTGTGCGTTATTCCCATCACCGTGTCAGGTATTTTTTATGTCGCTACGCGTCTGCATTCTGGAAACCGATATCCTGCGTCCGGAACTGGTCGATCAATATCAAGGTTACGGGCAGATGTTCCAGCGCCTGTTTTCACAGCAGCCGATTGCCGCCGAGTTCATCGTCTACAACGTGATGCAAGGTGACTACCCGGCTGACAGCGAGGTGTTCGACGCCTACCTGGTGACGGGCAGCAAGGCGGATTCCTTCGCCACCGACCCGTGGATCGAAACCCTCAAGGCCTACCTGTTGAACCGCTACGAGCGGGGCGACAAGCTGCTCGGCATCTGCTTCGGCCATCAACTGCTGGCGCTGCTGCTGGGCGGCAAGAGCGAGCGTGCGAGCCAGGGTTGGGGCGTGGGCACCCACAACTATCAACTGGCCGCCAAGGCCCCGTGGATGAGCCCGGTGGTGGAAGAACTGACCCTGTTGATCAGCCATCAGGACCAGGTCACGGCGTTGCCGGAAAACGCTACGGTGATTGCCTCCAGCGATTTCTGCCCGTTTGCCGCTTATCACATCAATGACCAGGTGCTGTGCTTTCAGGGGCATCCGGAGTTTATCCACGACTACTCCCGCGCCTTGCTCGATATTCGCCAGCTCAACCTTGGCGAGCAGATCTATCAGCAAGGCGTCGCCAGCCTTGCCCGCGACCACCACGGCGTCACCGTGGCGGAATGGATGATGCGCTTTGTGGCCCACAAGCCGCAGGTTGCCTGACCCTGGCCGGCCGGGGTGGGCAGGCTACAGCCACCCCGAACGCTTGAAGCTGGCCCACAAGCCTGTGCACCCCACCGCGATAAATCCCAATACCGCAAAATAGCCGTAGTGCCATTGCAGCTCCGGCATGTTCTGGAAGTTCATCCCATAGATCCCCGCGACTGCCGTGGGGAAGGCGAGGATCGCCGCCCAGGCCGCAAACTTGCGCTGCACCACGCTCTGGCGCGAGGCTTCGAGCAGCACGCCGATCTCGATAGTCTGGCTGGCGATGTCGCGCAGGGTCGAAAGGTCTTCCATCTGCCGTGTGACGTGGATCTCTACATCGCGGAAGTACGGGCGCATGTTCTTGTCGATAAACGGGAAGCTCAGCTTCTGCAGTTCCTCGCTGATCTCTACCATCGGCGCCACGTGCCGGCGCAGCCGCAGTACGTCACGGCGCAGGCCGTGCAGGTTCTGGATATCGCGCTCATTGAGGGAGTTGCACAACACGTTGTGCTCCAGCGCATCGATCTCGGCGTGAATCGCCTCGCTCACGGGCTGGTAGTTTTCGGTGACAAAATCCAACAGCGCATAGAGTACGAAATCTTCCCCATGCTCCAGCAAGAGCGGCCGTGCCTCACAGCGCTGGCGCACATAGCCGTAGGACGCCGAGTGGCCGTTGCGGGCGGTGATGATATAGCCGTTGCCGGCGAAGATATGGGTCTCGATAAACTCCAGCTTGCCCTCGTGGCGCACCGGCGAGTAGGTCACGATAAACAGCGCGTCGCCAAAGGTTTCCAGTTTCGGCCGGCTGTGTTTTTCCAGGGCGTCTTCGATGGCCAGTTCATGCAGGTTGAACTGGCGTTGCAGGTTGGCCAGCTCCTGGGCGTCGGGCTCTTCCAGGCCGATCCACACAAAGTGACCGGGCTTGGCCGCCCAGGCGGCGCCTTCATCGAGGGTGATATCCCTGACTTTTTTCCCGGCGCTATAGACGGCCGCCGCAACAACTCTACCCATAATGCTGATCGCTTCTTTACAAGTGGCAGTAACCGGCCAGCTTAGCCTGAAACACCACATTGTAGGAGCCGGCTTGCTAGCTCCTACGATTCAGCGGTTTTGCAATTCTCGATCCATGGCTTCAATACACTCGACCATCTGCTCCCGGCACTTCTCCATCAGCCCGGGCATGTCATCCATCGTCAAACCAGTCGTAGGAATTGGCGCCAATGACCGGATCAAAATATCGCCACTGTTCCAGCGATTGAGCTTCATCTGCTTCACATAGGTACTGACGCACACCGGCACAATCGGCACCCCGGCGGCAATCGCCATCTGGAACGCGCCCTTCTTGAACGGCAACAAAGATTCACCCAGGTTGCGGGTGCCCTCCGGAAACACCCAGATCGACGTGTCCTCGTGTTGCAGGGTATGAGTGGTGGACAACATCGACCTTCGCGCCTTCTGGGCATTGCCACGGTCAATCAACACATTGCCCGCCAGCCAGAACAGTTGCCCGAACAGCGGCACCCACTTCAGGCTTTTTTTGCCGATACACACGGTGCGGTAGGGCACTACGTTGCCGAACACGAACAAATCGTAGTTGGACTGGTGGTTGGCAATAATCACGCAGCTGCTGGGCTTGTTGCGCAGCGAGTCCACTTGCGCCTTGACCCGCAGCCGCAGGATCCACATGGCCGGCAGTGCATAGAGGCGCGCGCACAGGCGGCTGTTATCTGGGTTGAACGGCCGGCACACACCCAGCAACACCCCCAGAACACCGGCGATCAGAAAATGCAGGCCCATCAATAACATGCGTAAAAAATAGAGCATCGACACGGACCATCGGGACAAAAGGTGGCGCAGTGTACGGACGTGCACTGTATTCGGCAATTACCCCTGTAGAGGTAGGAGATGGGCGATGTTTAAGTACATGTTTCAACAGATTGAGACAGATGCCATCTAGAGCGGTTGCGAGGCAATTCTGAATGGCACGTAAGAAAAAGCCCGACACGTGGTCGGGCTTTATTTGATACAGGCGTGGGTGACTCAGCCCAGATGCTCCTGGTCCTGGATGATCGCGTTATCCAACAGGTCCAACAGGCCTTTACGCACCTTCAGCTTGGTGTGCTTGTGAGCGTTCATATTGATCTTCTTCAACTGCCGCGCTGCTTCCAGGGCCGCCGCGTGCAACTCCTCTGGCGCTACCACCTTGTCGAGGAAACCGGCATTCAATGCCTCCTGCGGGGTGAACATTTCGGCATTGATCACCGAACGATTAAACGCCGACTTACGCAGGCGATCACGTGCCAATTCAATGCCAGCGTGGTGCATGGTCATGCCGATCATGACTTCATTCAGGCCAATGCTAAATGGCCCCTCGACACCAATCCGGTAATCGGCCGACAACAACAAGAACGCCCCCTTGGCCACTGCATGCCCCGGGCACGCCACAATCACCGGGAAGGGGTGCGACAACAGACGGCGCGCCAGGGTCGAGCCCGACGTCACCAGGCTGACCGCTTCTTTAGGGCCGGCCGTCATCACCTTCAAATCATAACCACCGGACAGAATCCCCGGCGTACCGGTGATGATCACCACCGCGCGATCCTTCTCGGCCTGGTCCAGCGCTTCATTAAACGCACTGACCACGGCAGGGGAAATGGCATTGACCTTACCGTTGCTCAAGGTCAGGGTCGCGATACCGTCTTCGAGGTGGTAGGCAATCAACTCACTCATGACGCGATTCCTTGTAATACGTTTAATAGAAGGGCAGGCCGCAGACGTTACCCAGCATGACCGCCCCGGTAAAGCGCCGTGACTGACTGGCCAGTCAGCCTTTTCCCCACCCGCCGGCCTGGAGCAGGCCACGACAGCGCTCGCCAGCCACTCTGCATGCCTGTCGACAGGCCTTGAGAATGGCACAATCGTCACCCTTCACCCCCTACCAGAGGCGCGTGGGCCGAGATAACCGTCTAAGCGCATGAAAATTCTGAAAAAAACCTTTGCCATCGGAAAAGCTTTCGACTACATTAGCGCGCCTCGACAGACTGAATCAGTTTGACGAGATACGGTGAAGTGTCCGAGTGGCTTAAGGAGCACGCCTGGAAAGTGTGTATACAGGAAACTGTATCGAGAGTTCGAATCTCTCCTTCACCGCCAAATTGAGAAAACGCAAACCCCTGATTTTCCTAGAGAAATTCGGGGGTTTGTGGTTTTTGCGGTCTGAAAAAGGGCCATATGGGACAGATATGGGACAGATGCTCTATTCTGGTGCGGAAATTAGAGCTTGGTGAATGTACTGCGGTGTAATCCCAACCGGCCGCTTACGATCTGGTAAATTCGTGGCAGCCTCCGATCAGCTCCATCTGACGAAACCAATCTGTTGCATCCATCGTTTGAATCCACAGCCAAAAGCGGTCGTTCATGAACGACCGCTTCCGACTTAAAGTGTGTATTTCTCCCAAGTGGGCGCTAAGGCTAAAAGCGAAGCTGAAACTCAGTGAGTAAGCTTGGGTGAGATAGCAGCGATCATTCAGTCATATTTAACTGCTAAAGATCATAGTTTTCCGCCCAAGTGATGGAGTAGTTGTTTCTAATGCAAAAGTCATACATGCCCGCAAAATCTTGGACGCCGAGACGTGTCAACTCAGCATGAATTTCTTTAAGGATTATAACTCCATTATCGATATTTAACGCCAGCAGCGGTGCAGTAGCAACACTTTCCACATGAGCAAATTGAACTGTCGAGGTGTCAAAGATAACTACGCCAGTAAATTCGCAGCAATTGATACTGTAGCGGCTAATGCGTTGGTTCTTCAGTTGGCTGCGCTGGCCATTGATATCGCCTATGAATGACGATCTAAGTTCATGAAAAGTGGGTGAGGATGTGATAGATATGTAAAGAGCTCTTACATATTTCAGGTGAAGATTTATGGTGCCGGTTGTTGACTGTATTCTGGCATCAAGTAGGCCAAAAAAATCAGGGCCCGATATGTATATATCACCCCCTAGTGTGTGCGGCACTGAAGGTGAGGAGTACCCTGCGATCCCCTGTTGCCAGTAGGAGTTCGACGCGCCAGAGCTGGTCCTAAGCAAATTATTTAACTCGGAAACTTTTATATAGCATAACCCGTTTCGCCAAACCAGCACCCCCCGAGTAAACGCATTTTTTATCGCCGATAAAGTCCTTGAACTTAAACAGTTGAACAGGGCCACGTTGTACTCAACTACTTGTCGCCGCAGATCGATATCAAGATTTGCTAATGTGTAAAAATGGGTAGATGGAAGATTAGTTGTCATATTTTTCCACCCGAGACGCGATGAAATGTAGCATCGATATCTGCGGATATTTCATTGTAATTCACGCCCGATTCATCCTGTGCCTTGCGATCAGGATGAAACATGCGCAAGTATGCATTTTTCAGCTCCTTCGCCTTGCGCATATCAGTCATGTGAATTTTTTTTATTCCAAGATATTTGTCAAATATTACGTTATTGATTTTGAAATAAAAAGCTATTTCTTGTTCTCTGTTTTTAAAGTAATTCGAGTACTCAGTGTTTTTTAATAAAGTTATTCTTTTGTTGGGGTCTTCATTTTTGTCTAGCGAAATTAAAACTTCCATTTTTTACCTCAAGTTAATGACTTAACCCTTTTGATATGGCTACTCTTCCCATAGGACTCTAAATGTAATAAGTGGAACTTACAATGATAGCGGCCATTTTTAGTATTTCGGTTCCGCCGTTGACGTTATACGGCGGAGGTCAGCGCCGGGCCGATTTCTGCCAATGGCGACGGGCAGGAGTCGGCTCGTAGCGACCATTCGCTAGCACTGCTTGCGTTTCAAAGCTCTATTTAAAAGAACCTATTCTTAACCAGCAGCAGATGATCTAGGCTTCCTGAACCACTCCCAAGGAAGACCGCCATGCCAGATAACTCAGACTACAACATCGCAACAGCAGATGCCTTAACGTTGCCTTTACACAACCAGCATGCTCTGGGTGCGGCTATAGAAGAGATCACCAAATGGCTATCAGAGAATGGGGTGGAGAGTGTTGCCGATAACGCAGTCGTGGCCATGGAAACCCTGGATAGAAATGCTGAAACGATCACAGATGCGATTCTGCGAATACGGCAGTCCTAGGGGAGCGCGCCCGACTCTGCAAACAGGAATGATTGGCCACCGATTGTTGGCGTCCATGACAGATAGATAGAACGCCACATATATTCAATAGGCCCCACACCTCGCCCTGGTTTGGTGGGCTTTTTTTGCCCATGTATGCCGGAATCCCCTAGACTGGATCGCCAGAATCCAGCCGCTTAGTTTACGAACAGAGCTCCACTCACTCGAAAGGAATCGTCCTCAATGTCCAACTCACCGCATATCCCCCCATACGCCACGATCATCGCTGACGCACTAACGACGGATCTCTTGCGTCATCACTGGGATCGCTCCCTGTTTGGCATTACCCAGTCGATCGACCCACAGTCGATTGCCTATCATGTGGCGATCGCCAAGGGCTTTGCCTTGGGCCTACTCGCGGGGAAGTTGATCGACAAAAAGGTCGATGAAGCCATGGGCGTGGCCATCAGCGTGGCTCAAGGCGAAGCGTGGCGCCGGGGCGGGCACCTCCCTCACCAGTCACCCGGACTTACTTAAGTTGCTCAGTGTGGAGCTGTGATGGGTGACAGTTTCAAGGCCATTTGCAACATTCCGACCACGTCCGGTCCGTCTTCATTGATCCACGTTCCATAGTGCTGACGGATCATGTTTCCGTTGGTATGCCCCATCTGCTCCGCGATCCAGTCTATCGACGCTATCCCCGTGGTCAGCAACTGACTGGCGTAAGTGTGCCGGCACTGACCGGGCCCACGATAGCGAACCCCGGCCGCGAGCAAGTGAGCCTTGAAAAACCTATCCCTGACCACTAAGTCGCTGACGTGCGGTAAACCGCTTTTCGTATTCAAGAAGACAAAGTGCAGCTTGTGCTGCCGTACCGTCTTGTTGTCACGCTCGACAATATCGACGGTTTCCGCCTTTCTTTTCCGATTCAGTGCGTCGATCTTCTGCAGCGCATCCCAGGCCGGGGCGAGTAGTCGAACCTTGCGCGTTGAACGCCTGGTCTTCGTCACCCTGTAAGCCCCGCGCACTTTGGACCTGCGGAATGTCACGGTCCCTTGCGCCAGATCCACATCCTCCCATGCCAGGGCGATGGTCTCGGATACACGGGGGCCGGCCCATATCATGAACTGGACCATTAACAGTTCTTGCGTGCGGTTGGTGTGGGTGTCCAAGATCTGTTTGATTTCCGCCCTGGTGAATGGGTCGGGTGCCTCGGGATCTGGCAGTCGCACCATTAAACCCTCAGTCGGGTCGTGCGCCACTTTCATCCTGGTGCGATAGAGCCGGAACACCTGGCGTACGTTGCTGATGATGTCGCGTATGGTCTTGTTTTTGAGCGTTTTGGACAGGGTTACCTGTATCCATTCCTGCAGGTCCAGGTGGTCGATATTGTGGATCTGTACCTTTCCCCAGCGCGGCCGTACGTGAACCTCCGCCTTGTTGGCGTAGCCCCGATAGCTGGACGCCGCGACGCTGTTGGCTTTGATCTTTAGCCACAGGTCCAGGTAGTGGCCGAATGTGTTTTCCACTAACTTGACCGAGTTGGGAAAGTGCCGTGCGTAGTCGAAGGTGCCGGCCTGGATTTCGTATTCGATGATTTCGACCATGCGCTTAGCTTGGGCCACGTTGGCCGGTGTGTTGCCCCCCGGGATTGCTTCCCGGCATTTTTCCCCGTTGTACTGAAAATAGATTCTCACGGATTTCCCTCGAGCTTCGACCCCACTCATGTAAAGACGACAACCTGCGCGGTTGGCTGATCCAGTTCACCCTGACCGAAAAGCTGTCCAACCCTGAGAAAGTCGAAGGCCGGCGCCCAGGTAACAAGGTGACAGCCCAGTCAGGCCCCGGCGGGGCGGTGGGCGGTACCGGCGGCGGTGGAGACTCCAGCGAAGGCCCCGAGGAACTGACAGGCTTTGAAGCCACGCTAAAAAAGGTGGATGGATGGCTGGGCGGGAGTAACACCCCATGAAGCTGCACAAAGTGTTGGCCATCGGTGGCGTGCCCTATGTCCTAGTCAAAAACGAAGTGCGGCTGGACGCCAAGAGCCCCGGCCGGGCGACCTTCACCATCCAGGCCACCGCCCCGGTCAAAGGCCTGGTGACGCTCGATATCGGCTACAACGACAGCACGCTGCAGCGCCACTTTATCGGCTACGTCGAACGCTCCACCACGGCCAGCAGCACCCACCAGGTGCTGTTTTGCCGCGAACTGGCGGCAATCCTGGCCAACCCGCAGCCGCTGAACCTGCGCCACGTTGATCTGCGCGCCGTCCTGGTCGAGATCAGCCAGCACACCGGCCTGCGCTTTCGCGTGCCGGACAAGCCCTACGCCGGGGTTAAGGCGCCTTTCTTCTACAGCCTGGCCGCCGGCTATCAAGCGATGGACAGCCTGGCCCGGGTGTTCAACATCCCCGACTTTATCTGGCAGCAGCAGGGTGACGGGGAGGTGTTCGTGGGCAGTTGGGCCGACAGCTTCTTTGGCGTTCGCCCGCCGCTGCAGCTGCCGGCGGAACTGTTCGACGACTATCAGGGCAACCAAAGCGCAATGATTGCGGCCCTTCCCGGGTTACGACCAGGTGCAACGATCAACCACGGCGAGCGCATCACCAGTGTGGCCCTCGTCGATAACCAGATGGCCATCCGATGGACGACGCAATCAAGCGCAGCGTAGAACGACAATTCCCTGAACTGACCGGCGGATATCACCTGCCACGCTTTGCCCGGGTTGTCGGCGTGGCCGACGCCCCGGCCGGCGCCGGGATCTGTGACGACTTCCGACCGCGCTATGCGGTTGATATAGAGGTACTGGGGCCGGATGGCGAGCCAGACAGCAAGCTGCCGATCCTGGCCGGTGTGCCCCTACCATTGCCCACCGGCGGCGAGGAAATGGGTATCTATGCCTTTCCCGAAGAAGGCACCCGAGTCGTGGTGTGTTTCGCCTACGGCCTGCCGCACAAGCCCTATATCCAAACCATCCTGCCCCACGGCCTGAGCATGCCCCGCGTGCCGAAGGGTGACCAGGTGTGGCAGCACAGCGAAGCCTGTCAGCAGCGTGTGGATGCTGACGGCAACTGGCTACGTCAGACTGACGGCAAGATTCACGACAAGGCGATCGAGCGGGAAGTAGAGGCGATGGGGAACACGGAGACGTTCCAGAATCACACCAGGACGGTGGACGACCATTCAACTGAGTCAGTGGGTGGAATCAAGACGATCGAGGCGCTGGGAGCACTTAAACTGCTGTCGGGCGGATCTGCGAGCCTGGCGGCGGTGGATGATCTGCACCAGGCGACCGGGCGGGACTTGAACCTGGTGGTGGGGCAAAAGCACAACGCCACGGTGGGTGGTGATATGGAAGAAAGGATTGAGGGGCTGCGTAAAAGCGTGGCTTCGGTCAGCCAGCGGTTGGTGGCACCAAAGAACCATATCGGGTCTGAAAGCGTGAATATTTTTCAGATCCTTTGTGATTTGCTCAAACTCGTGGAACACATGAATTCTCAAATAGCAGCACACACACACGGTCCTACACCTGCTCCTTCTAATGCAGTTGCTTTTACTCAGTATGCTGAGTCTTCTAAAAGCATGGGCGCTAAAGTTGATTTGATTACTCTGTAATATCTGTTATTGATTCGTAGTGGCAGTAAGGCGATCAATATCAGCCATTGCAATCGCTAGTGAGCTTTGAAGTTCGATTGTTAGCAACTTCATAGAGTAAGCAGTTCGGTCCATTCGTAGTTTTTTGGCTTCCTGATGGGCGTAATAATCATGATACTCCTCTAGTTTTTTAGCAAGCTCTTCATTAAGCTCCTTTCCTTCGGCAACAAATTTGTTTGCTAGTTCTTGAGTTGCATTCCTTCCGGCGTCATATATGGTTTGGCAGTCAGTATTATTCAGATTGATCATTGAGATCAGTCCCTTGACTCTCATATAGATGCGGATAATATTTGCCGATATCATTGGGTCAATATTCGCTAAGCAGGAGGGCGCAGAGTCATAAATAGGAAAAGGATTTTCTCCGATAGGAAAGATATCGACGCATGCGTCGCCTTCTGATAACTCCAGAAGGTCAGACCCATATTCTGAAATATATATATCCCAGGCAGAAGTAAGCTCGATCTTGATTAGTTGAAGTGTGTTGCGGGTTTTCAGAAGCTCATCGTCTACTGTTTTTTTAGTTGAGTATTCATGCGCTTTTGTTGTTGCCTTGCTGGTTGCTTTTGCTCCTATGTATGCAGCGATCAGAGCTACAAATACTTCTGTCGAAATAAAACTCTCAGAGGCTTTTGTAATGGCATCAATAATGTCAGCTGGTTGCATGTTTTTATACTCTAATAAAGTCGCGTGTAAAGGTTAATATCCATCTATTCCCAAGAGCTTCAAAGAGGGGCGTCGAGGATCTCCAAAACTCTTCGATATCTGAATCAAATAGTCTGCCACGGCATAATCCTTTTCGTCGATACCGGGCCAAAAAAATGGTACGTTCTGATTGTTGAGGCTTTCCATAAACGTTATGTGCGTTAAACAGATAAAGATTCTTGGAAAGTTCGCTGGATTGTTAAAGTCATTTTTTAGTAAATGCATAATTATGTGGCGATTGAAACCGTCAGCATTACCATAGCTGGGCTTGTAGAGAACGTGTCTGAAATAGTTCCTAAATGCGTTCACTACGTCAGACTGAGGACATATGTGAGTTAGAAAGTCTATCTCTAACACCGAGTTATAGTCCTTGCCGGGATGCCAGATGTAAGCGTTTAGCCTACGCCTGCCCCACTGAACTATTATGTCTCTAAGTTGCTTTTCAAAAACATCAGCGCTTATGTTGTTTTGTTGAGTGCTCAGCATCGAGTTTTGGATGTTCCGCAAGCCTGCCTCAAATACAGGTATTAGAGACATTATTGCTAGATGATCCATTCCTAGATAATAGGCCTCAATTGCTTCGAAAATTATAATGCGATAGTCTTTAAGTGAATTGCTGTTGGAAAAGTACTTATTAAAGTAGGTGGCTGCAATTTCGGGACAGAAAATCTCATTTAGCCAGTAATCTGCTGCGTCTTTCGGATTGCTTGCGTGGCTTATTTCGGATATTGCTTGATCAACCTGCCCTTGCCCTAGGTGCAGGGGTATAGGTAGAGAAAATGGGATGGCGCTTTCTTGATAGCGAGTTATGCGGCCTGCCTTCTCATTGTAATAAGAAATTGGGCGCTCTGTGACGAAACACAGTCCTTCATCGGTAGCTATTTCAAAGCCTGGTACTCCTATGTGCGTGCTAGCCACTTCTACGCCAAGGTTCTCATGTTTTTTAAAAGCGCCTATTATCAGCTCTGAGGTTAACTTTGGGTGTCTACACAGTTTTTTTAGTGTTTTTGTGTACTTCATTATGAGCGGCCTTTATAGTTGATGATTATTTAGGCGGTTGTACGGCCACGCAAAACAGAAGCCCGCTAATTAGCGGGCCCGGATGTTTATGTGATTTATTTAAATAACTCGGCATGGCTGCCTAGATCTACAAAGGTCACCAACCCGGCGCGAGCTACATCATAAATTAGAAGAAAGTCTCCACCTATATGACACTCTCTGAAGCCTGCCCACTCACCTTTCAGTTCATGGTCTAGATACTCCGGGGGAAGCTGCTGGCCAAGGAACAGCATCACCATTACATCACGGACTTCATTCAAGTCTCGAAGCCCTGCACGCTTGTAACGCTCCCAGGACTTCTTGAACTCAGATGTCTGCGCGCACTGCTTTGGCAGATCAGCGCGCTTTTGCTTCTTCTCCGGCTTTGCCATCAGCATCCCTTAGCATGTCGTCGATCGAGTCGAACTGGCCACGAATTTCACGCGCTTGCGCCATGGCACGAGCGGTTTTCTCCGAAGGGACACGCACTTCAAAAGGCAGCCCTTGCGTTGTCACTACCTGACGGAGGAAAAGACGCATAGCGTCACTGAGGCTCAACCCACAAGCATTCAGCACAGCAGTGGCGCGATTCTTCAAATCCTCGTCGATGCGGCAACGCACGTCAGTGGTTTTCAGTAATGCGGACATGATATCACTCCCTCACAAAAATGTAGCTACGTTGTGGCTACAGTCAAAGTATGGGTCAACCCATCAAATTTGATCAAGCACTTTTTGTCCTGAACAGGACGTTAGGCAAGTCAAGCGTCGGAATCCTTATGACAAGCCAGAAAGGAGCTGCAATAAGAAAAATTCGATGAAAAAGCACTTATCCCCCTCCCGCCGACGGGCTTTGTGTCCCTTTTTTGTGCAAACGGGTAGTGGGGTGCAAACGACGCCCCAGCTCAAGCCCGCTGCGGGCTCTGGGGGAGGTTTCGCAATTGCACAGAGTGCAAGGCTTTGCAAAAAAGTGCAGTGGCCTTGCACATGCGCCACAAGGCGGTAGGGGAGTGGTCACGCAGACGAGGTGCCCGGTTTACGAGGGCTATGGCTGTGAAAACCTGCGGCAGGCGGTGTTTTCGTTTTCGGAACCGTTCATATTAGGGCTCGACCAGTCGCTGTCGAACCCTACGCAAAAGCGACTGTGAGGCCCAGCCTGTCGTGGTTTCCAGCATTCTGCGGCATTGCACAGCATCACCATCAACTTCAGGCTGTCATTACCAATCCAGAGCGTGTGGAAAAAAACGCCGAAAGGGTGGGCGCATGGCTATTTTCCAGGCGAGGGATGGGAAAGGGTAATTTTAGTAATTGGCAGGTCTGAACGGGCTGAGGCCCTTATGGAACGTGGCTTTCAGCTATTACCTCGGAGGGTAATATAAGGTAACGAGAGAGGTAATATTTTGTTCAGCCCCCCATTTTACTGGGTTTGGCAGCTCACTGGCATTACTAGCTCTGAAAGTAATTTTCTAACCACTTACTTACCTTCTTATTACCTCTATAAATTATATCAACTGACTGATTTTATTGGTCTTTATCCGGTTTTTGACAGCTCATTACCAAAATTACCTTTTTCCCATGGCTCAACATAAATCGTTCAAAACGCCTGTTGTGACCGTTTTCTGCAACCTGGTGCATTTAAGCCATGGGACTGCCATGGGACAGATTCTGTGCGCACCACCGGGCTGCAGCCCTTATAAACCGGGGGGCTTGGTTTCGAAAACCGCGAATGGGTAGTTTCGAATCTCTCCTTCACCGCCACATTTTACAAACACAAACCCCCGGTTTTCCTAGAGAAAGCCGGGGGTTTGTGGTTTCTGGCATCTGGAAAAAGGCGACACGGGGCAGATGACTGGTTTTCCATGTCTGCGAACGGTTCCCCACCCCATTGGCCAGCCGGTCTTTTTGAGCGAAGCAGCATTTCTGCGTGGCCGGGTGGCAAGTGGGCAACTGCGCGTCCTTATAGTATCGTCGCGGCCACCAACCCTCACAGGATATGAAGGTTACCCATGCGTTTACTTTTCCCGCTGGCCGTCAGCCTGGCTCTTATTGGCTGCGCCACAACTAAAACCGATGTTCGCAACGAAGTACAAATCAGCCAATATGACCCGGCCAACACTGCTCGTATTCGCCTGATCACGGGTGATACCACCAACGCGGGCTTTATCAGTGGTCAGACCTGCGAAATGTTTTACAACGAGTCCCTGCTGACCAAAACGCCTGAAGAAGCTGGGTGGCAACCTGCGCATGTCGACTCGCCGGGTCTTTACCCTTTTCGGGCGACCGACAGCCAGAACAGTGTGATTGGCATGCCTGCCAGCAAGGCGAGCAAAGCCATCAATCAGTCGCCCAAGGTGTTTGATGAGCATGTTATTGCGGCCGGTAAACCCTTTATTGCGGGGTTTGCCATGGGCGGATCGCAAATCTCCTGCTTTCCAGCGCCCGTCACGCTCATCCCCGAGCCTGGCAAAGACTATGAGATGGAACTTCAAGTTATTAAGCTCAGCACGTTCAAGGCCGGCTGCGTGATTGCCGTTCGCCAACTCTCCACTCAGGCCAATACCACAGTGGAGACGCCGCTAAGACCGCAGGTATGTGCCAAGACCCCGTCGGGTTGGTATACCGTCAATGCTGCGCCTTTGCCTTGAAGTGCCAGAACAGGACGCAGGTGCAGTGTTGATCGCCGCTTAGGTAAGCCTTGAAGCCCGGTGCGCAGCCTTTTTGAGGCTGCTCTTTTCTAAGCGTTATCAGCTTTTTGAAATCACCCGGCTCATGTATTGATTTAAATCGCGTAAGTCCTGAATGCTCCAAGCGTGTGGCGACAACTTCACACCATTCTCTTTTAGGGTTCTTGGAATCAAGTCTCCATTTGGCCTAAGTATTATCGAGGAGACAATAACGCCCGGATAATCATGCAGCCGTTTCTTGAAGGCGGTTGTTGTGAGGTTCGGCGTAGGGGGATTGCTCTTATTTGCCAAGGGCCCTGTTCCCTTGATATCTGTTCCGTGGCACATGGCACATCGTTGCAAAAAGAGGTTTTTTCCATTGGCATTATCCGCAATGGATAGTGAAGTTTGAATGAGCGATAGCAATCCCAGCGAAGCGATGAGCAGTATTTTCATTTTTATATGGTCTTGTTGTTTGAGCCGGATCTGAGTCGAGGGCACAGCGCATAGGTAATGCGCTCGCGCACGTTATTACCGTGGGATTTCTACAACACAACCCCATGATTCGGCTAGATAAAGTCGGTGGTTTTTGATTTTCCGGCGCCTGAAAGCGGGTGATATGGGCATACGCAGCGAATCTGTTCCGTTATATTCCAACGCTCTCGCAGTTGGCCCAATCAAGGAAGATCCATTGAAAGCATCCCTCGGCGCTCTGCTTCTGATCTGTGCAACCACTCCCGCACTCGCCAGCAATAATTCCATCGGCTTCCAGGCCTCCACGCTGGCAGACCCAAGCAACGACCGCCCATTGGAGATGGTCGTCTGGTACCCCAGCGCCACCACCACCACGCCCGAGTTGATCGCCGATAACGCCGTATTCATTGGCGCCTCAGCCGTGCGCGATGCGCCACCGTCGATCGGCAAGCATCCACTGGTGGTGCTTTCCCATGGCTTTGGTGGCAATTGGGGCAACCAGGCGTGGTTGGCCAGTGCCTTGGCGCATCAGGGGTTTATCGTGGCGGCGGTCAATCACCCTGGCACTACCAGCAAAGACCGCAGTGCTCCAGCCGCTGCGCAGTTATGGCAGCGGCCGGTGGATATCCGCCGCGCTATCGACGCGGTACTGGCGCAGCCAAATCAATTCGGCAACGTGCAGCCGAGCCGCATAGCGGTCGTAGGTCATTCACTCGGCGGCTGGACGGCGCTGGAAGTCGCCGGCGCACGATTCGACCCCGCGCGGTTTGCCCAGGACTGCAAGGTTCACTCGCAGTTGGCCCCTTGCGCGGTCTACCAGCAGATGAACCCCGCCAGTACCCCGGCAGCCCAGGCGCAGTTGGCGGCGGATTTGAGCGACAAGCGGGTCAGCGCCATCGTGTCGCTGGACCTGGGCCTGTCCCGTGGGTTTACTGATCAAAGCCTGGCGGCGGTGTCGGTGCCGACGTTGGTGATTGTGGCGGGCGTGCCCTCGACCGAGCTTCCCGCCGAGCTGGAGTCCGCTGATCTGGCCAAGCGCCTGCCGTCGGCAGCGACCCGTTATGTCGAAATCAGCGACGCCACTCACTTCAGCTTTATGGCGGTGTGCAAGGCGGGCGGGGAGGCGTTGATCGAAGAGAGTTCGCCGGGCGATGGCATGATCTGCCGGGATGGCGCGGGGGCCCGACCGCGTGAGGTGATCCAGCAGCAGACCACCTCATTGATCGTTGAATTTCTGGCGCGATGGTCAGGCGAAGAGTTGTGATCGGGCTACCCATGCCTGCGTTGAGTCGCTACCAGCGCCTGACCAGGCGCGTATACACCGCAATGTTAATCACCAGCACCAGCGCGCCCAGGCCTAGTTGGATCTGTGGTGTCAGCCCGGCGGGATAGATCAGGGCAATGATGTAATGCTCGATAAAACCTGCGCCGTACCCCTCCTGCCCGGCGAGATGGCGCAGCAGGTTTTCCCAGCGTGTCAGGGGGCAGGGCAGGTGGAAGAACTCGACGGCCATGCCCCAGGCTGCGGCGGGCAAATGCAGCCAGATGACCCGGCGCCAGCGCAGGGCGAGCAGGCCTCCGAACAGCACAAACAGGATAAAACACAGGTGAAACAGCACCAGGCTGTCGGCAGCAATGCGCAAAAGCATATCGGGTTCGCTTGAACGGGTAGGCCGCCAGTCTAAGGGATAATGAGTTGCTTGCAGGCTGGCAGGGCCGTTATTGTGCTGAATCCTTTTAGTCCTTTGCCACGGATCTTTTGTGATGAGCGCATCGCGTACTGCTGTCGGCCCGATCAAGGCCGTGATTTTCGATATGGACGGGTTGTTGCTGGACACCGAAGGCATCTACACCGAAGTCACGCAGATCATCGCCGAGCGCTATGGCCGCACCTACGACTGGGGTATCAAGCAGCACATCATCGGCCGTGGCGCCCAGGACCTGGCCGAATATGTGGTCGAGGCCCTGGACTTGCCGATCACGCCTGCAGAATTCCTGCGCATCCGCGAGCCGTTGATGAGCGAGCGTTTTCCCAAGGCGTTGGGCATGCCGGGCGCCGAGGCGTTGGTGCGGCATTTGAAGGCGCATAACATCCCCATCGCCGTGGGTACAAGTTCGTCGCGCAATTCGTTTGGCCACAAGACCACGCTGCACCGGGAGTGGTTTGGCCTGTTCGGTACCATCGTCACCGCCGACGATCCGGAGGTTGGCGCTGCCAAGCCCGCGCCGGACATTTTCCTCACCGCCGCCCGCCGCCTGGGCGTTGCGCCCGAGGATTGCCTGGTGTTTGAAGACTCACCGTTTGGCGTGACCGCTGCGAAGGCCGCGAACATGACTGCCATCGCGGTGCCTGATGAAGCCATGGCCGACAGTAAATACGCTCACGCCGACCAGATCATCCGCAAACTCGCGGACTTCGATCTGGCTGCCTACGGCCTGCCGCCGCTGCGCTGAATCGCAGGAGCCGGCTTGGCGGCGATGGCGTCCTCATGACGGCTATCGCCGCCAAGCCGGCTCCTACAAGGGTCAGGCGCTGAAGCCACCATCGATGGACAAGCTTGCACCGGTGATATAGCCAGCCTCTGGCCCAGCCAGGTAAGCCACAAAGCTGGCGATCTCTTCCACCTGCCCATAGCGGCCCACCGCCATCAGGCCAATCAGGCTCTCGGCAAACTCACTGTTGGCCGGGTTCATATCGGTGTCCACCGGGCCTGGTTGCACGTTGTTAATGGTAATCCCACGTGGCCCCAGGTCGCGCGCCAGGCCTTTGGTCAAGCCCACCAGTGCGGACTTGCTCATGGCATAAGGGCCGCCACCAGCAAATGGCATGCGTTCGGCGTTAGTGCTGCCGATATTGATGATGCGACCACCTTCACCCATGTGCCTGGCCGCTTCTTGGGTGGCGATAAACACGCTGCGGATGTTGACGGCCAGGGTCTGGTCAAAGTCTTCCAGTGTGAAATCCTCCAGCGGGCCGACCGCCAGCACACCGGCGTTGTTCACCAGGATATCCAGGCGCCCGAACGCTTCGACAGTGGCACTGACTGCATTGCGGATGGCGCTCGCATCGGCACTGTCGGCGTGAATTGCCAGGGCCTTGCCGCCAGCGCGGATGACGCTGTTTTGCAAGTCTTCGGCCTTGGCGGCAGAGCTGACATAGGTAAAGGCCACAGCTGCGCCCTGGGCCGCCAGGCGCTGGACGATGGCGGCACCGATGCCGCGGGAGCCGCCCTGGATCAAGGCAACTTTGCCGCTGAGGTTTTGTGTGGTCATGTCGATCTCCAGATCATTCGAGGCAGGGTTGCCGCGTCGTTGGAGGCGAGTATCGACCGCACTGGCCGGTCCCGGTAGGCCGTGATTGCTATAGTCTGTGTAAACCAAAAGTTTAGAGTGAGGTGGTATGGAGAGCTTCGGCAGTATCGAATGCTTCGTGCGCAGCGCCGAAGGCGGTAGCTTTGCCGAAGCGGCCCGGCACCTGAGCCTGACGCCGGCGGCTGTCGGCAAGAGCGTCGCCAAGCTGGAGGCACGCCTGGGCGTGCGGCTGTTCCAGCGCAGCACCCGGCGCCTGACATTGACCGAAGCCGGCAAGTTGTTCCTGCAAGAGGTCAGCGCCAGTCTCACCACTATCCAGAATGCCGTGGCCAACCTGGCCAGCGCTGAAGGCCGGCCCGTGGGCACGCTCAAAGTCAGTATGGGTACGGTATTCGGCAACCGCTATGTGGTACCGCTGCTGGCAGAGTTCCTGCGGCGGTTTCCCGATATCAGCCCTGACTGGCATTTTGATAATCGCCAGGTTGATCTGATCGGCCAGGGTTTTGACGCGGCCATCGGCGGCGGGTTCGAGCTGCCCCAGGGCGTGGTTGCGCGCAAGTTGACCCCCGCTCACCGGATTCTGGTGGCCTCGCCCGATTACCTGGCGCAACGCCTGCCCGTGCGTGCTCCCGAAGACCTGGCGCTGTGCAACGGCATCCTGATCCGATCGCCGCAAACCGGCCGCGTGCGGACCTGGCAATTGAGCAACCGCGCCCGCGAACAGCGGCCGTTGATGCTCAAGCCGCGCATGACCATGGGCGACTCCGAAGCCGCGTGCTGTGCCTGCACCCAAGGCCTGGGCATTGCCCTGGTCAGCATGCCGATGGCCGTGCCGTTTCTGGACAGTGGCGCCGTGGTACGGGTGTTGCCCGACTGGTACGTCGATGACGGCAACATCTCCCTGTATTACGCCGAGCACAAACTGCTGCCGGGCAAGACCCGAGTGTTTGTTGATTTCATCCTCGAGCAGTTTGCCCAGCAGCAGTTGGCGCAGCGCTTCAGTGCGGTTTAGCGCTCGCCACTGAACGTGTTACCCACTACTGTTCTAAGCTGATACGAGCCAATTGGGCTTGCGACTGTCGAGACGGATCATGTCCATATCACGCGCTTTACTCGTATTTACCAGCTTGGCGTTGATTGCAGGCTCCCCGGCGCTGTTGGCCGATCCCGGCAACGGCAACGGCAACGGCAAGGACAAAGGCAGTGCCCATGGCAATAAGGGCGGCCAGGGTAATCAGGGCCAGGGTGGAGGCAAGAAGGGCGCGGGAGCCCATTACAATGGCCCGCAAATTGACATCGGGGGCGTGCGGGTAATCCTCGGTGACAACCGCGACTATTGGCGCGGCGGTTCGTCCCTGCCGCCGGGCATCCAGAAAAACCTCGCCCGTGGCAAACCCCTGCCACCGGGGATTGCCAAGAAGCTCGATGGGCGCCTGTTGGGGCGGTTGCCCCATTACGACGGCTACGAATGGCAGCAGGCGGGCACCGACCTGATCCTGGTAACCATTGCCACCGGGATCATTTATGAAGTGCTCAATGACGTCTTGAACTGACCGAAATCGGCGATTCAGCGTGCGAACCTGCCCGGCCAACCGATGATGTTCTTTGGCCGGGGGGTCGCATAGGTGCGCACCTTCGAAGTCGACAACCCCAGCCTCACCAGTGCTTCGGCCAGGGTTACGGCGGCGGTCACGCCATCCACCACCGGTACCCCGGTGCGCTGGCGGATCTGTTCATCCAGCCCGGCCATGCCGCCGCAACCCAGGCAGATCACTTCGGCCTTGTCTTCGCTGATGGCCAACTCGGCCTGGCGCACGATGGCTTCCATGGCTCGCAACGGGTGTTCCTCCAGTTCCAGCACCGCCATACCGCTGGCCCGCACCGAGGCGCAGCGCTCATACAGCCCGGAAAGCTTGAGCCGGTCTTCGATCAACGGCACCGTGCGGTCCAGGGTGGTAACCACTGAGTAAGCATGGCCGAGAAACATGGCGGTGCTGGCGGCGGCATCGGTGATATCTACTACCGGCACGTTCAACAATTCTTGCAGGCCTTCGCGGCCATGTTCGCCATAACCGGCCTGGATGACCGCATCGAATGGCTGATCGTAGGTCATCACCCGATCCATCACCGCGATGGCCGCCAGGTAACTTTCGAAATTGCCTTCTACCGATTCGGCGCCGAAAAACGGGGTCAGCCCGACAATTTCGGTGCCCGCCGCCGCCACGCTGCGGGCCTGCTGGGCGATGGCTTCGGTGATGGATTCGGTGGTGTTGACGTTGACGACGAGAATGCGCATGGAATGCTCCTTGATCAATGGCTGACGTTGTCGACAGCGATGCTCTCGCCGCTGATATCGGCATAGAACGGCTGGCGCTTGGCGATCAGCCAATACAGCATCCCGGCAATGCCGGCGCCAAACAGCCACGAGAACGGTGAGACACTGGCAAAACCCGGTAGCAGGGCCAGCACAATGGCAATCACCGCGGCCGGGACAAACGCGGCCACCGCCCGCAGGTTGACTCCGCGGCTGTAGTAATACGCGCCGTTGGGATCTTCGCTGTACAACTGCGGCACGTCGATCCGGCCCTTACGGACCAACCAGTAATCCACCATGATCACGCCATACAGCGGGCCCAGCAGGGCGCCCAGGCCGGAGAGAAAGTACACAATCACCAGCGGGCTGTTGTAGAGGTTCCACGGCAGGATGAGCACCGCGAGAAACGCGCTGATCAGCCCGGCGCGGCGGAAGTTCAGGTATTTGGGCGCCAGGTTGCTCAATACAAAGGCCGGGGCAACGAAGTTGGCCATGATGTTCACCGCCACGGTGACGATCAGGAATGCCAGGCATCCCAGCACCAGGAAGAAGGTATTGGGAATGGCCGCGATGATCTGGGTCGGGCTTTCGATCACCTGGCCATTGAGTTGGAACTGCCCGCCGCACAACAGCACGGTGATGATCGCGAACACCAGGATGTTCACCGGCAGGCCCCAGAAGTTGCCGACCTGGATGGTCTTGCGGCAGGGCGATGAACGGGCGAAGTCGCAGAAATTGAGGATCAGGGTGCCGTAGATCGCCAACCACAAGGCGCCACCGGCAAAGATATTGCGCCACATCTCACCACCGCTCAGGGGCTCGCGGATGGACCAGGCGATATTGCCGCCAGCCTGGAAGTACATCCAACCGGCCAGCGCCGCAGCAGTCAGCAGGATCACCGGGCCGGCAAAGCCTTCGTAGCGGCGGACCATTTCCATGCCGTAGGCCAGGATCACCAGTTGCACGAACCAGATAATCACAAAACACGCCCAGCCCAGGGTTGAGAGGCCGAGGATCGCGTTGTGGTCGTAGTCGGCGAATCCTGGATGAATCGCCACCAACAGTACCCGGAATACCACCGAGGCCAGGTAGGTCTGGATACCAAACCAGGCGATGGCAATGACTGCGCGGATCAGCGCGGGAATCTGTGCGCCATGAATGCCGAAACTGATACGGCTGATCACCGGAAACGGCACACCGGTTTTCTGGCCCATGTAACCCGACAAGTTCATGAAGAAATACACCAGCGCCGCGCCGATCCCCAGTGACAACAGAATCTGCCAGCCACCCAGACCCAGGGCGTACAAGCCGATGGCGAAGGAATAGTTGGCGATGTTGTGCACATCGTTGGTCCACAAGGCAAAGATGCTATAGCCACCCCAGCGCCGGCCTTCGACCTTGGTGGGCGCCAGGTCCTTGTTGTGCAGGCGTGGGCTGAGCACCAGCGGGCCGGGGTTTGCGGCCGTGGGGCTGGCTGTGGAGGAGGGCAGATCCAGTGCGAGATTATTGGAGAGAGTGGTGCGCATTCCGGCAGGCTCCTGGCATCTGCAGCAGGCGCTGGGTTGCAGGGCGCCTGGCATGCGGACACAAAGTGTATGAAGGTTGTTGTTGAAGTTGTATACAAATACTTCAACTCCCTTAGCCACTTGTGTGCCAGGTTTTTATCTATCAAAAGCTTGGCTAATTTCGTTTTTGCAGGTTCTATTAATAAATAGCTGAATTTAAACAACTATAAATTGACCGCTTGAACAGGTATTTATTTTGTTGCGGGAATGTAGGTGTGGAGGATGTAGGAAGTTGGTCGAAGTGGGGTGTAACTTTTCGGTGCGAAATAATTGAAGTGCACACAAAAATGGCACTGTTAGTGACAATATTGTGTACGGGATTTTTCGGCGGGGTGAATGAAATGTGCGGGCTTGTTGTGGCGAGCGGGCTCGCCACACAGCGCTATATCGGAGGGGGCCGGTTTCAGGCCTTGCTGATGATATTCCCCGCATGCAGCCCGCATTCCTTCTGGGTTGCTTCTTCCCACCACCAACGGCCTTCGCGCTCATGCTGGTTCGGCAACACCGGGCGAGTGCACGGCTCGCAGCCGATGCTGATAAAGCCGCGCTCGTGCAGGCTGTTGTAGGGCAACTCCAGCATGCGGATATAACCCCAGATCTCTTCACTGGTCATTTGTGCCAGCGGGTTGAACTTGTAGAGGGTGCGTTCCGGCGTGGAGAACGCCGTGTCTACTTCCAGGGCCGCCACCTGGCTGCGGGTGCCGGGGCTCTGGTCGCGGCGCTGGCCGGTGGCCCAGGCGCTGACGCCGGAGAGTTTGCGGCGCAGCGGTTCGATCTTGCGCACGCCGCAGCATTCGCCATGGCCGTCCTTGTAGAAGCTGAACAGGCCCTTCTCCTTGACGAAGGGTTCCAGCTTGCTCTGGTCCGGCGAGATCAACTCGATATCGATTTTGTAGAAGTCGCGCACCTGCTCGATAAACCGGTAGGTCTCCGGATGCAGGCGGCCGGTGTCGAGGCTGAAGACCTTGACGTTTTTATTCAGCTTCCAGGCCATATCCACCAGCACCACGTCCTCGGCACCGCTGAAGGAAATCCACAGGTCATCGCCGAACTGGCTGAACGCCAGCTTGAGGATGTCCTGGGCGGACTTGTTGGCATAGGTCGCGGCGAGTTCAGCGACGTCGAAGGCTTGGTTCATCAGGACGGTTCCTACAGGTCAGTGGCGCTGAGCGCTCTATAGGAGTGAGATGTTAACAAAATCCGCTCTGCGTTGCGGCGGCCAGCGCGAATCGCTAGAGTTCGGCAGTCCTTTTACTCGCTCAACTGAAAAAAAATCAAAATGGGAGTGTCTTGTGGAAATTGCCTGTCTCGACCTGGAAGGGGTGCTGGTTCCGGAAATCTGGATCGCCTTCGCTGAAAAAACCGGTATTGAATCCTTGCGGGCTACCACCCGGGACATTCCTGACTACGACGTATTGATGAAGCAGCGCCTGCGGATTCTCGACGAGCACGGCTTGAAACTGTCGGATATCCAGGAAGTGATCGCCACCCTCAAGCCGCTGGAAGGTGCCATCGAGTTCGTCGATTGGCTGCGCGAGCGCTTCCAGGTGGTGATCCTGTCGGACACCTTCTATGAGTTCTCCCAGCCGTTGATGCGTCAACTGGGCTTCCCGACCCTGCTTTGCCATCGCTTGATTACCGATGAAAACGATCGGGTGGTGAGCTATCAACTGCGCCAGAAAGACCCCAAGCGCCAGTCGGTGCTGGCCTTCAAGACCCTGTACTACCGGGTCATTGCTGCGGGTGATTCGTACAACGACACCACTATGCTGGGTGAGGCTGATCGTGGGATTCTGTTCCATGCGCCGGAGAATGTGATTCGCGAGTTCCCGCAATTCCCGGCGGTGCATACCTTTGAGGACTTGAAGCGGGAGTTCATCAAGGCGTCGAATCGTTCGTTGAGCCTGTAAGTGATTTAGCGAGGCTCACTGCCTCATCGCGAGCAAGCTCGCTCCCACATTTTCGACTGTGTTTGCAGGGCAAAAATGTGCGAGCGGGCTTGCCCGCGACAAGGCCCTCAAGCCCCTTCAAACAACCGCTCATAAGGAATGCGCAAACCTTCATGCAGGCGCTTGATCATGGCCAGGCTCAGCTTGCGCTTGTGGTTCAGCACTTCGGAGACGCGACCGCTGGAGCCGATAAAGGGCTCCAGGTCGCGCGCCGTCAGGCCCATCTGGTCCATGCGAAACTTGATCGCCTCCACCGGATCGGAAGGCAGCATGGGGAAGTGTTCGTCTTCGTATTTTTCGATCAGCAGCGCGAGAATTTCCAGCTCATCACCTGCCGGCGAGCCGATCTCTGCCCCCCACAGCTGATCCACCCGCGCCAGCGCAGCGGCCAGGTCTTCTGGGGTACGAATAGGTTTGATGTTCATCACACAGTCTCCGCGTTGATCTGGTCGTACTGGGCATGGGTGCCAACAAACCGTATGAAACCCAGCTGCCGCAAATAGTCGATCGCCACAACCACCCGATACTTATTGCCACCAATATTGAACACGACCCTTGCTCCTTTGAGCGTGCTTGCGGTTCGAAGCACCCTCTTCAGGTCCTGTGGCGTGTGATAAGTGGATTTCTCTAGATGGCGATACCATTCAACCAGTGGTGTTTTTGAGTCGGTATAAGCCGGGCTGCTTTTCCCAGAACTCCCTTAAGGCGGCTCTTGCGATTATTCGCATCTATTGAACCTCCCAATTTGGGAGATATTAGGCGTCACTTCCGGGGTTTTCAAGTCCTGGTAGGGAGCGCGATGTGTAGGAAATGGGCTTTGTTTCAACGCAGCAAGCGATACAACGACAAAGGCAGCAAGCAGTCGATTCATGTGATCCCTCACAGACGGCCAAGTAATATCGAAGCGAGACGCTATCCCTGCGCCCCGATGCTGTCCACGGCCGTTCTGATTCAGGTTTTTTCCCTGGGAGGTGCGCTTAGAGTCCTTCCAGCGTTTCCAGCAACACCCGCACCTTGGTCATCGATTCCTGATATTCCGCCTGCCACTCGGAGTCCGCGACGATCCCGCCGCCGCCCCAGCAACAGACCTGGCCATCCTTGACCAGCAGGCTACGAATGGCGATGGAGCTGTCCATCTCGCCGCGCACATCCAGGTAGAGCAACGAGCCGCAGTACAGCCCGCGCCGGGTCGGTTCCAGTTCGTCGATGATCTGCATCGCGCGGATCTTCGGTGCGCCGGTGATCGAGCCGCCCGGGAAGCTGCCGGCGATCAGGTCCAGAGCGTCTTTGTCGTCGGCCAGTTCACCGGTGACGCTGCTGACCAGGTGATGCACATTCGGGTAGCTTTCCAGGCTGAACAGCTCCGGCACCTTGACCGATCCGGTGCGGCAGGTGCGGCCCAGGTCATTGCGCAGCAGATCGACGATCATCAGGTTCTCTGCACGGTCCTTGGGGCTGGCCAGGAGTTCGGCCGCATTGGCGGCATCTTCTTGAGGCGTCAGCCCCCGGGGGCGGGTGCCCTTGATCGGGCGGGTTTCCACCTGGCGCTGGCTGACCCGCACGAAACGCTCCGGTGAAAGGCTCACCACCGCGCCGTCGTCCGGCAGGCTCTGGAAGCCGGAGAACGGCGTTGGGCACGCTGCGCGCAGGGCGCAATAGGCGACCCACGGATCACCGTTGCACGCTGCGCGAAAGCGTTGGGCGAAGTTGACCTGATAGCAGTCACCGGCCTGGATATAGGCCTGGATACGGGCCAGGGCCTGTTCATAGGCTACGGCGCTGAGGTCCGGAGCCATCCGGGTGTGCAGCTTGAAACTGGCAGGGGTGTGTACGGCAGGTTGGCTGAACAGGGTCAGCAGCCGCTGCCGTTCGCTTTCCAGCAGTTTGGGGTGGAACACCAGTTGACTGGTGCGCGCCTGGTGGTCGCTGACCAACGCCCAGGCGTACAGGCCAAAACGGGCATCGGGCAAGCCGATGTCGTCGATAGCCTGATGCGGCAGTCGTTCCAGGTGGCGGCCAAAGTCGTAGCTCAGGTAGCCGATCAACCCGCCGGCAAACGGCAGTTCATAGGGGGCCGGCAGGCTGGCCTTGCCCAGCAGCGTCAGATTTTCCCGCAGCCGTTGTAAAAAATCGCTACCACTTTCGTCCGGCCACACCGCCAGTGTTACTTCTGGCCAGGCGCTGAGCAGGTCATAACGACCACGCTCGGCGGCCGGTCGCCCGCTGTCCAGCAGCACGGCGCCGGGTGCATGGCGGATCGCCGCAAAATACTCGGCGGGGTTGGCGTGGTAGGGCAGTGGGTGTACGGAGCAAGTCGACATGCGGGGGGTGGATCAGCCATGGGCGTGGGGATGGCATTGTAGTCCCCTGTAGGATTTGCTCCTAGAGGGGATGTCGGGGATTGTTGGGTGGAGGGCGGAGCCGGGTTTGGGTTCAGCCTTCCACGGGCGGAATATGCCCAAACATTTGCTGGGCAAATTTCACACGTTCTTCCGCCGTTTCTGTCACTCCGGCCGCTTTCAGCTCTTCGAGGCGCGCTTCCACGGCGTGGGTGCGCAAGGTCAGGCCGCAGTCGTTGGCGATCTGGATATTCAGCCCAGGCCGAGCATTGAGTTCGAGGATGAGCGGGCCTTTTTCCTGGTCCAGCACCATGTCCACGCCGATGTAACCCAGCCCGCACAGCTCATAGCAGCCGGCGGCGAGTTTCATGAAACCGTC
Source organism: Pseudomonas sp. 06C 126 (assembly GCF_001855215.1). NCBI lineage: Bacteria > Pseudomonadati > Pseudomonadota > Gammaproteobacteria > Pseudomonadales > Pseudomonadaceae > Pseudomonas > Pseudomonas sp. 06C 126. Next base: position 41,632 of record NZ_MIFU01000080.1, read on the forward strand.
CCAGTTGGGCAGTTGCACACCGTCCACCGCGTTGGTGGTGTCGGGGTGCTTGGTGATGATGTTGTTCAACCAGGTACCGCGCAGGGTCAGGCCGGTCGCCAGGTCCACACCGACGCCAATCGCGCCCTGGTGCAGGTTGGCCTTGCCGCCGGATTGACGGGTCGGCAAGCGCAGCATGGCCATCACCGGGTAGCCCATCAGCACGATGATGCGGATATCCGGCACGCCTTCGTAGCTGATGCTCTTGAAGATCTGGTCAGGCACCACGCGGTATTCGATCAATGCGCGGTCACGGTGACCGCCCAGGGAATACAGGCCGGTAAGGATGCTGGAAATCTGGTGCTCGATTTCCTCATGGCTGATGATCTTGCCGGACACCGTGCGATAGCGTCCTTCAAAGCGGTCGGCGATCACCAGGATGCCGTCGCCGCCGGCGCCCTGGGCCGGCTTGATCACGAAGTCGCTACGGCCACCGATGATTTCGTCGAGCTTGTCGATTTCTTTCTCGGTGGAAATGATCCCGTACATCTGCGGCACGTGGATGCCGGCCTGGATCGCCCGTTCCTTGGTGATGATCTTGTCATCGACAATCGGGTACAGGCTGCGCTTGTTGTACTTGAGCACGTAGTCGGCGTTACGCCGGTTGATGCCCATGATGCCCCGCGCTTCCAGGGCCTTCCAGGTCTTCCAGAACCCGAACATTACGAATCAGCCTTGAGGAAGGCCTTGAAACGCACCAGCTCGGTCAGGCGGTAGCCACGATAGCGACCCATGGCCAGCATGAAGCCCACGAGGATCAACAGGATCGCCGGGAAGGTGAACACGAAGTAGATCAGCTCCGGCACGCTCATGATGATGTGTGCCAGGGACGCGGCGAACAGGGTGCCGATCGCGACTTTCATCGCATGGCCACCGCCGCGTTCTTCCCAGGTAATGGACAGGCGTTCGATGGTCATGGTCAGGATCACCATCGGGAACAGCGCCACCGACAGGCCGCGCTCCAGGCCCAGCTTATGGCTGAACAGGCTGATGGCCGCGATCAGCACTACCACGAAGGTCAACACCACCGACAGGCGCGGCAGCATCTGCAATTTCAAGTGCTCCAGGTATGAACGCAGCGACAGCCCAAGCGCTGTAATCACGGTAAACAGCACGATACCGAAGCCCAACTGCGTCTCGCGGAACGCCAGGGCGATCAGCACCGGTGTGAACGTACCCAGGGTCTGCAAGCCGATCAGGTTGCGCAGGATCAGGATCACCAGCACGCCAATCGGGATCATCACCATGATCATGAAGGTCTGCTGGGTTTGCAGCGGCAAGCCATACAGCGAGTATTCGAGGAAGTTGGCGTCGGTGTTCTCGTCGGTCAGCTTGGCCAGGCGGATCGCGTTCATCTCGCTGTTGTTCAGGCTGAAGGTCACGGCGGCTTTCTTGCCACCATCGACGGTGATCAGGTTTTCATCGCCGGTCCACCACAGCAGGCGGTCGGAGGGCAGGCCCTGTTCGCCGGTTTCCGGGTTGAAGTACAGCCAGTCGTTGCCATTGAAGCTGCGCAGCCACAACTCCGGGGTCTGCGGCTGGTCGGCTACCAGGCGGAGGGTGTGGACCTTTTCCACCGGTACGTGGGCGATGGACAGCAGCAACTCGACGATCTTGGCCTTGTGCGGCGTCGATGGATCGCCCGCCAGCAGCAGCTTGACGTTGTCGTCGTTGAGGTTGTTGGTGCGCTTGATGGCTTCGCTGATAAACGTCTCGACGTCGGCCGAGTGTTGGCGGATCGGCGCCAGCAGGGCCTCGGCGGCGATTTTTTCCGGGCCTTCCACGGCGATGCTGTCGCGGAAGGTCGGGCCCTTGACCTTGACCTTTTCACCGCTGTAGCGCTTGGTCAGCACCAGGCGGTAGTAGAGGGTCTGGTTGCCCTTGGCGCGCCGGGCCGACCAGGTGACCTTGCGGTTGCCGTCGATGCGGTTGACGCTCACCCCGTAGTTATTGGAGATGAAGCTCTCATTGAGGCTGACGAAGTCGCGGCTCAGGGGCGGCACGAACATCTGGACCTTTACCGGGTCCTTGGCGTTGGCGACGAACTCGACCTTGGCGTCGATGTTCCACAGGTCATCGGTGGCGTCTTCGGTCACTGGGATGCCGAGGACGAAGATCTGATAGGCCGTGACCGAAATGCCCAGTACCACCAGGACGGCGATCAGAATCTTCAGGTGCATAGTAAGAGAGCGCATTGGAATTACTCGGCGGTATGAGCGTCGGTGGCGCAGGCAGGTTTGCCCGCTGCGTATTTAAGACTGGGGTCGACCAGCGCATCAAAGCGTTTCAAGGCTTCGGAGCCGATCAGCAGCGGATATTGGAAGGCGCTGCGGTCAGTCAAGTTCACTTCGATGCTGCGTAAAGCGGTGCCCATGCAGATGTCCAGGGCAATCACCGGACGGGCGGTGTAGTTCTTGTCCTCATCGGGGTCGTAGTCACCGGCGCGCCGCTTGATCTTGCTGACGCGGGCCAGTGGGCGTTCGATGGGGTGCGAGTGGGCGGTGTCGATGGCCAGGTAGAAGCGTACCCAGGATTCACCGTTGCGCTTGAAGCGCTTGATATCCCGGGCACTCAAGGACGCAGTCTTGGCACCGGTGTCGAGCTTGGCGGCGACTTCCAGGTCAATACCCGCCAACTTGGCGTATTCATTGAGGCCATAAACGGTCTTCTCGGCGGCGAAGCCAAGGTCCGGGAACATCAGTAGGCAGAACAATAGGGGGAAGGGCTTGAGTCTCATAGATCCTGAGGCGGTGCAGTGCGATGTTTGATTCAAGGCGACTGGCATTGCTGCGCAAGCTCCCTCGTGCGCCTTTTCATCCGGAGATGTCAGGCAAATGCGGCGGGCATTCTAACATGAAGGTTTTCTGGCGCCAGCGCTGGCAGGCGGCCATGCCCCCATAGAGTGCAACAGGGGTTATTAGATGATTGTCGACAATGTGTATTTATTCTTTGACTATCAGGGGCTGATTGGCTAGTTTTTGCGGCATTGCTTTTAAAGGTGTCGACAATCATGCTGGGTCAGCTGGAAATTCCGGTAGCAGGGCAGGACGATTCCCAGACGATGTCCGAGAACGTTTTCCGCCGTATCCAGGCCGCCATCGTCAAGGGCGAGATAGCCCCCGGCAGCAAGATCTCGGAACCGGAGCTGGCGCGCACCTACGGTATCAGCCGTGGCCCGCTGCGCGAGGCGATCCACCGCCTGGAGGGCCAGCGCCTGCTGGTGCGCGTGCCCCATGTCGGCGCGCGGGTGGTGTCCCTGAGCCAGGCCGAGTTGGTGGAACTCTATGAAATCCGCGAGTCCCTCGAAGGCATGGCCTGCCGCCTGGCCGCCGAGCGCATGACCGACGAAGAAATCGAGGAACTGCGCCAGGTCCTGCACACCCACGAGCGTGATGCCGCGTTCCAGGCCGGGGTCGGTTACTACCAGCAGGAAGGCGATTTCGACTTTCACTACCGCATCATCCAGGGCGCGCGTAACCGTACCTTGACCCAAATGCTGTGCGGCGAGTTGTATCAGTTGGTGCGCATGTACCGCATCCAGTTCTCCGCCACCCCCAATCGTCCACGCCAGGCATTTGCCGAGCATCACCGCATTCTTGACGCGATTGCCGATCGCGACGGTGAACTGGCCGAGTTGTTGATGCGCCGCCATATCGGCGCTTCCAAACGCAATATCGCCCGTCACTTCCCCGACGGCGCCCCCTCCAGAGGTGAGTCATGAGTTCCTATAAAAACAGCACCCCAGGCCAGCGTTTCCGTGACGCAGTCGCCAGCGAACACCCCCTGCAAGTCGTCGGCGCGATCAACGCCAACCACGCCCTGCTGGCCAAGCGCGCCGGTTTCAAGGCCATCTACCTGTCCGGTGGCGGTGTGGCCGCGGGCTCCCTGGGCGTGCCGGACCTGGGCATCACCGGCCTGGATGATGTACTGACCGATGTGCGCCGTATCACCGATGTATGCGACCTGCCGCTGCTGGTGGACGTGGACACCGGTTTCGGTTCCTCCGCGTTCAACGTGGCGCGCACCGTCAAGTCGATGATCAAGTTCGGCGCTGCTGCGATTCATATCGAGGACCAGGTGGGCGCCAAGCGCTGCGGTCATCGCCCTAACAAAGAAATCGTCTCGCAGCAGGAAATGGTCGACCGCATCAAGGCGGCCGTGGATGCCCGCACCGATGACAGCTTCGTGATCATGGCGCGCACCGACGCCCTGGCCGTGGAAGGTCTGGAGTCTGCCCTGGAGCGTGCCGCCGCGTGCATCGAGGCCGGCGCTGACATGGTCTTCCCCGAAGCCATCACAGAACTGGAGATGTACAAGCTGTTCGCCTCCCGTGTGAAGGCGCCGATCCTGGCCAACATCACGGAATTCGGCGCGACGCCGCTGTACACCACCGAACAGTTGAAATCTGCCGATGTTTCCATCGTGCTGTACCCGTTGTCGGCATTCCGCGCCATGAACAAGGCCGCCGAAAACGTCTACACCGCGATCCGTCGCGACGGTACCCAACAGAATGTGATCGACACCATGCAAACGCGCATGGAGCTTTACGATCGCATCGACTACCACACCTTCGAGCAAAAGCTTGACGCGCTGTTCGCCGCCAAGAAATAAGCGCAGCGCCTCCCAGATAACTACAAAATTGGAGAAGAACCATGGCTGAAGCAAAAGTACTGAGTGGCGCCGGCCTGCGTGGCCAGGTGGCCGGGCAGACCGCACTGTCCACCGTGGGCCAGGCCGGTGCCGGCCTGACCTATCGCGGCTACGATGTGCGCGAACTGGCCGCCGATGCGCAGTTCGAAGAAGTTGCCTATCTGCTGCTGTACGGCGAGTTGCCAAGCAAAGCCGAACTCGCGGCCTACACCGCCAAGCTGGCCAAGCTGCGCGACCTGCCCCAAGCGCTTAAAGAAGTGCTGGAGCGCATTCCCGCCGACGCCCACCCGATGGACGTGATGCGCACCGGTTGCTCGTTCCTGGGCAATATCGAGCCAGAAAAAGACTTCAGCGTGCAGCGCGATGTCACCGACCGCCTGCTGGCGGCCTTCCCGGCGATCATGTGCTACTGGTACCGCTTCAGCCATGACGGCAAGCGCATCGACTGTGTGACCGACGAGCCGTCGATTGGCGGCCACTTCCTGCACCTGCTGCACGGCAAAAAGCCGAGCGAGTTGCACGTCAAGGTCATGAACGTGTCGCTGATCCTCTACGCCGAGCACGAATTCAACGCTTCCACCTTTACCGCGCGTGTCTGCGCCTCGACCCTCTCGGACCTGTATTCCTGCGTCACCGCCGCCATCGGCTCGCTGCGCGGCCCGCTGCATGGCGGCGCCAACGAAGCGGCGATGGAAATGATCGAGCGTTTCTCCTCGGCTGAAGAGGCTGTGAAGGGCACTCTCGGCATGCTGGAGCGCAAGGACAAGATCATGGGCTTTGGCCACGCGATCTATAAAGACAACGACCCGCGTAATGAAGTGATCAAGGGCTGGTCGAAAAAACTCGCTGATGAAGTGGGCGACAAGGTGCTGTTCCCGGTCTCCGAAGCCATCGACAAGACCATGTGGGAACAGAAGAAACTGTTCCCCAACGCCGACTTCTACCATGCCTCGGCGTACCACTTCATGGGCATCCCGACCAAGCTGTTCACCCCGATCTTCGTGTGCTCGCGCCTTACCGGCTGGGCCGCGCATGTGTTCGAGCAACGTGCCAACAACCGCATCATCCGTCCAAGCGCCGAATACACCGGCGTCGAGCAGCGCAAGTTCGTGCCAATCGAACGTCGCTGAGTGAGGAGGCCGCCAGTCCCGAATGGGTAACCGAGTCAAAAATGTGGGAGCGGGCTTGCTCGCGAATGCAGGGTAACAGTCACTGAATGTGTTGAATGACACACCGCATTCGCGAGCAAGCCCGCTCCCACATTTTGACCGCATTCCAATTCTGGGGCGGCGCAGGTCTTCCTTTTGTAACTACCGTGACCGAGTCCTGACGATGAACACTGAATTTCGCAAATCGCTCCCCGGCAGCCGCCTGGATTACTTCGACGCCCGTGCGGCAGTCGAGGCAATCACGCCTGGTGCCTACGCCACCTTGCCCTACACCTCCCGCGTGCTCGCCGAGAACCTGGTGCGCCGTTGCGACCCGGCGACCCTCAACGCTTCCCTGAGCCAACTGATCGAGCGCAAGCGCGACCTTGACTTCCCTTGGTTTCCGGCGCGTGTGGTGTGCCATGACATCCTCGGCCAGACCGCCCTGGTGGACCTCGCCGGCCTGCGTGACGCCATTGCCCTGCAAGGCGGCGACCCGGCCCAGGTCAACCCAGTGGTGCCGACCCAACTGATCGTCGACCACTCCCTGGCCGTCGAGGCCGGTGGTTTCGACCCGGACGCCTTCGAGAAAAACCGCGCCATCGAAGACCGCCGCAACGAAGACCGTTTCCACTTTATCGAGTGGACCAAGAAAGCCTTCAAAAACGTCGACGTGATCCCGCCCGGCAACGGCATCATGCACCAGATCAACCTGGAGAAAATGTCCCCGGTGATCCAGGTGCGTGACGGCGTGGCCTTCCCGGATACCTGCGTCGGCACCGACAGCCATACCCCCCACGTGGACGCCCTGGGCGTGATCGCCATCGGCGTTGGCGGCCTGGAAGCCGAGAGCGTGATGCTCGGCCGCGCGTCGTGGATGCGCTTGCCGGAAAGCGTTGGCGTCGAACTGACGGGCAAGCTGCAACCGGGCATCACCGCCACCGATATGGTGCTGGCGCTGACCGAGTTCCTGCGCCAGCAGAAAGTCGTCGGTGCCTGGCTGGAGTTCTTCGGCGAAGGCGCCTCGGCCCTGACCCTGGGCGACCGCGCGACCATCTCCAACATGGCTCCGGAATATGGCGCCACGGCGGCGATGTTCTACATCGACGCGCAAACCATTGCCTACCTCAAGCTCACCGGGCGTGAAGACGAGCAAGTTGCCCTGGTCGAGCAGTACGCCCGGCACACAGGCCTGTGGGCCGATGACCTCAAGGGCGCGCAGTACGAGCGTGGCTTGAGCTTCGATTTGTCCAGCGTCGTGCGCAACATGGCCGGCCCAAGCAACCCGCACGCTCGCGTGGCCACCAGCGACCTGGCGGCCAAGGGCATTTCCGGGCAATGGGACGACGTACCGGGGCAAATGCCCGATGGCGCGGTGATCATCGCTGCCATCACCAGTTGCACCAACACCAGCAACCCGCGCAACGTGATCGCCGCCGGCCTGCTGGCGCGCAATGCCAACAAGCTGGGGCTGGCCCGTAAACCGTGGGTCAAGTCGTCCCTGGCGCCGGGTTCGAAAACCGTGGCCATGTACCTCGACGAAGCCGGGCTGACCAGCGAGCTGGAGCAGTTGGGTTTTGGCGTCGTAGCCTTCGCCTGCACGACCTGCAACGGCATGTCCGGTGCGCTCGACCCGGTGATCCAGCAAGAAATCATCGACCGCGACCTGTATGCCACCGCCGTGTTGTCCGGCAACCGCAACTTCGATGGGCGCATCCATCCGTACGCCAAGCAAGCGTTCCTGGCGTCGCCGCCGTTGGTGGTGGCCTACGCGATTGCGGGCACCATCCGTTTCGATATCGAGAAAGACGTGCTGGGCCTGGATGCGACCGGCAAGGAAATTCGCCTGAAGGACATCTGGCCGAGCGACGAAGAAATCGACGCGGTGGTCAAGGCTTCGGTCAAGCCGGAGCAGTTCCGCCAGGTTTATATCCCGATGTTTGCGATCCACGAGGACACCGGCCCGAAAGTCACGCCGCTGTACGACTGGCGTGCGCAGAGTACCTACATCCGCCGCCCTCCCTATTGGGAAGGTGCCCTGGCCGGCGCGCGTCCGCTCAAGGGCATGCGCCCGCTGGCGGTGCTGCCGGACAACATCACCACCGATCACCTGTCACCATCCAACGCGATCATGCTCGACAGCGCCGCCGGCGAATACCTGGCGAAAATGGGCCTGCCGGAAGTCGACTTCAACTCCTATGCAACGCACCGCGGCGACCACTTGACCGCCCAGCGCGCGACCTTTGCCAACCCCAAGCTGTTCAATGAAATGGTCGTGGAAAACGGCAAGGTCAAGCAGGGTTCCCTGGCGCGGATCGAGCCGGAAGGCAAGGTCACGCGCATGTGGGAAGCCATCGAAACCTACATGGAACGCAAGCAGCCGCTGATCATCATTGCCGGGGCCGACTACGGCCAGGGTTCGTCCCGCGACTGGGCGGCCAAGGGCGTACGCCTGGCCGGAGTGGAGGCGATTGCCGCCGAAGGCTTCGAGCGCATCCACCGCACCAACCTGGTGGGCATGGGCGTGTTGCCCCTGGAGTTCCTGGCGGGCACGGATCGCAAGACCCTGCAGATCGATGGCAGCGAAACCTATGACGTGATCGGTGAACGCACCCCGCGCGCGCAGTTGACCCTGGTGATCAACCGCAAGAATGGCGAGCGTGTCGAAGTGCCGGTGACCTGCCGCCTGGACACCGCCGAAGAAGTGTCGATCTACGAGGCGGGCGGCGTATTGCAACGCTTTGCCCAGGACTTCCTGGAATCGGCGGCGACGGCCTGAAGAGGATGACCATGACACACGTAGCGCAAATCAAGATCGCCGCCACCTACATGCGTGGCGGCACCAGCAAGGGCGTGTTTTTCAACCTCAAGGACCTGCCCGAATCGGCCCAGGTCCCGGGCGCGGCCCGCGATGCCTTGCTGTTGCGGGTGATCGGCAGCCCCGACCCCTATGACAAGCAGATCGACGGCATGGGCGGTGCCACGTCGAGCACCAGCAAGACCGTGATCCTCGCCAAAAGCACCCGCGCCGATCATGACGTGGACTACTTGTTTGGCCAGGTGTCTATCGACAAACCCTTTGTCGATTGGAGCGGCAACTGCGGCAACCTGTCGGCGGCGGTCGGTTCGTTCGCCATCAGCGCCGGGCTGGTTGACCCTAGCCGCGTGCCCCATAACGGCGTAGCCGTGGTGCGGGTCTGGCAGGCGAATATCGGCAAGACCATCATCGCCCATGTGCCCATCACCGACGGTGCGGTGCAGGAAACCGGCGACTTCGAGCTCGATGGCGTGACCTTCCCGGCGGCCGAAGTGCAACTGGAATTCCTCGACCCGGCAGCGGAAGAAGAGGGCGGCGGTGGTTCGATGTTCCCCACCGGCAACCTGATCGACGACCTGGAAGTGCCGGGTGTCGGCACGTTCAAGGCGACGCTGATCAACGCGGGGATCCCGACGATTTTTATCAACGCCGAAGATCTCGGCTACACCGGCACCGAGCTGCAAGGCGCGATCAATGGCGATCCCAAAGCCCTGGCCATGTTCGAGACCGTGCGTGCCCATGGCGCGTTGCGCATGGGCCTGATCAAACACCTGGACGAAGCCGCCCAGCGCCAGCACACGCCGAAGGTGGCGTTCGTGGCCAAGCCTGCGGATTACCTGGCCTCCAGCGGCAAGGCGATCAAGGCAGGGGATGTGGACCTGCTGGTGCGGGCGTTGTCCATGGGCAAGCTGCATCACGCGATGATGGGCACGGCGGCGGTGGCGATTGGCACGGCGGCGGCGATTTCCGGAACCCTGGTCAACCTCGCGGCCGGCGGCGTGGAGCGTAATGCGGTGCGGTTCGGGCATCCGTCCGGCACCCTGCGCGTGGGTGCCGAAGCCAGCCAGGTCAACGGCGAATGGGTGGTGAAAAAAGCCATCATGAGCCGCAGTGCGCGCGTATTGATGGAAGGCTTCGTGCGCGTCCCCGGCGACGCGTTCTAAACCTTGCACCGGCCCCAATGTGGGAGCGGGCTTGTGTGGGAGCGGGCTTGCCCGCGATTGCGGTATTTTCAGTCAGCATCTGTACTGACTGATCCACCGCTTTCGCGGGCAAGCCCGCTCCCACACAAACCCGCTTCCACTGGGGATTATCGGTAGCTTCTGAATTTATGTACGAGAGCAGGCACTCAGACCTGCCACAAACAACCAACCCTGAGCCTGAGGAAGGAACACACCCAACCTATTTTGGAGTACTGCCATGAGCGCCAACGTCGACCAGAACAACCGCCCCGACTACGACCAGGTTTTGCAGGACATCGCCGATTACGTCCTCAACTACCGCGTTGATTCCCGGGACGCCCTGGACACCGCCCGCAACTGCCTGATGGACACCCTCGGCTGCGGACTGCTGGCCCTGCGTTTCCCAGAGTGCACCAAGCATTTGGGGCCGATTGTCGAAGGCACGGTGGTGCCGTTTGGTGCGCGGGTGCCGGGCACGTCCTATCGCCTGGATCCGGTCAAGGCGGCGTGGGACATCGGCTGTATCGTGCGTTGGCTCGATTACAACGACACCTGGCTCGCCGCCGAATGGGGCCATCCTTCAGACAACCTCGGGGGCATCCTGGCCGTTGCCGATCACCTGTCGCAAAAGCGCGTGGCGCAGGGCGAGGCGCCGTTGACCGTGCGGGCTGTGCTGGAAGCGATGATCATGGCCCACGAAATCCAGGGGGTGATTGCCCTGGAAAACTCCTTCAACCGCGTCGGCCTTGACCATGTGCTGTTGGTCAAGATTGCGTCCACAGCGGTCTGTGCCAAGTTGATGGGCGCCAATCGCGAGCAACTGCTGGCGGCACTGTCCCAGGCGTTTGTCGATGGGCAGGCCCTGCGCACTTACCGTCACGCGCCGAATGCCGGTTCGCGCAAGTCGTGGGCGGCGGGGGATGCGTCGAGCCGTGGCGTGCGTCTGGCGGATATCGCCATGCGTGGCGAAATGGGCATCCCGGGTGTGCTGAGCGCGCCGCAGTGGGGGTTCTACGACGTACTGTTCAGCCATACCAACAAGGATCTGGCCCTCAAGCCTGAGGACAAGCGCGCATTCAGCCTGCCCCAGCCCTATGGCACTTATGTGATGGAAAACGTGCTGTTCAAGATCAGCTTCCCTGCGGAGTTCCACGCCCAGACCGCGTGTGAAGCGGCCGTCACCTTGCACCCGCAGGTCAAGCAGCGCCTGCATGAAATCGAGCGGATCGTGATCACCACCCACGAGTCGGCCATTCGTATCATCTCCAAGGTCGGCCAACTGGCCAATGCGGCTGACCGCGACCATTGCCTGCAATACATGACGGCCGTGCCACTGGCGTTTGGCAACCTGGTGGCCGAGCAGTACGAAGATGAGTTCCATGCCGCGCACCCGATCATCGATCAATTGCGCGAGAAGATGGTTATTGTCGAAGACCCGCGCTACAGCCGCGAATACCTGGAGGCCGACAAGCGTTCCATTGCCAACGCGGTGCAGGTGTTCTTCACGGATGGCTCAAGCACCGAGCAGGTTGCGGTGGAATACCCGATTGGCCATCGTCGGCGCCGGGCGGATGGCATTCCTTTGCTGGAAGACAAGTTCAAGGCCAACCTGGCGACACGCTTCACCGCGCAGCGTAGCGCCGAGATTTTTACACTGTGCAAGGATCAGGCACGGCTTGAAGCAACGCCGGTGAACCGGTTTGTAGATCTGCTCGTCATCTGACGCCGGAGGCCCCCGACCCCTGTAGGAACTGGCTTGCCTGCGATAGCATCACCGCGATGCGATTGCGATACCGAGGTGCTCATATCGCAGGCAAGCCAGCGCCTACAGGTGGCCGGTTCAGGTTTCAAAGCGCAGGATCACCCGACGGTTGTGCTTGCTCTTCTTCTCGATTTTCTCGCAGAACACCCGGCCGATTTCCTCGGTGTTGACCACATGGGTGCCGCCACACGGCTGGATATCGATGCCGGCAATCTCGATGACCCGCACCGCTCCCTGGACCACCGGTGGCGCGACGGCCTGGGTGCGGGTGATCTGCAGCAGGGTGGAATACTCGGAGGCCGGCATCGACAGCGACTTGACCGCATGGGCCTGTTCGATCAGGGCATTCAGGTCGCGGGTGATTTGCTCCTTGTCCAGGGTCATTTCCGGCAGGTCGAAGTCCAGGCGGCCTTTGTCGGCGCTGATGCTGCAACCGGTCACCGGTGCGTCGATGATCGCGCACAGCAGATGCAGGCAGGTGTGCATCTTCATGTGCTGGTAGCGCCGCTCCCAGTCCAGGCCGGCGTCTACCTGCACGCCTGCTCGCAATGATTCGGGGCAATGCTCCACTTGATGCCAGATGATCGAGCGCAGCACGGGGTCGCGCACCGTCCCGGTCACGTTGACCTGGCTTGCGTCGGGCAGGGTGAAGTAGCCGGTGTCGCCCGGCTGGCCGCCTCCGGTGGGATAGAACAGGGTGTGTTCCAGGGCGACGCCCTGTTCGCTGACGGCGATCACCCGGGCGCTGAAGGCATTCTGGTAAGGCGCGCTGTCGAACAGCGCCAGGGTTTCCATGGTGTGTACGGACATGTTCAACCTCCAACGATCAGTGGGCTGGTTTGCAGCAGGCGCCGCACCATTGCGCTAAGCCCGGGTGGGGAAAGCAGGGTGACCTCGAACTTCGGCCCACACACTTTCAGGTTCAGGGGCAGGCGCGGTGAGCAAGTGGGTGCCTGCAGCGTGCGCAGGCGAAATTGCAGGTGATGACGTTCCTTGACCGTTGGCTCCAGCACCAGGCTGGACAGCGGATGGAAGTCGGCATCCAGCACCGTGACCCGGTGGCTGGTGCTGACTTCGCCGACCACATGCAGGCGCTCGTCGAGGGCAAACGCCCCGAGGTAATTGCTGGCATCTGATTCGTCGTTCTTTTGCAGTTGGATCTGGTTGACCACCTTGACCTTGGTGCCTGCAGGCACGTCCTGGGTGATGACGCAGGAAGGGCTGATAAACACGTCGTCGCCGATCAGCACATACCCGAGCACCCTCGCGCCCGAGCCGACTTCGACGTTGTTGCCCAGGCGTGGGTGGCGCTTGCCGTCGGGGTTGTTGGCGATGCCCCGGGCGCCCAGGGTCACGCCGCACAGGATGTAGCAGTCATTGCCGATCTCGCAGGTTTCGCCGATCACCGTGCCAAAGCCATGATCCAGCACAAAGCGCCGGCCAATGCGGGCTGCCGGGTGGATTTCGGCCCCGGACAGGATCTTGCCCTGGTTGCTCAAAGTCAGCGCAATGGCGCAGAACTGGCCGTGGGGCTGGTCGGGAAGGTTCCATACCCGATGCGCCAAGCGGTAGTACAGCACGGCCTTGAACGAGGCGTAGGACTCCAGGATCAATTCGCCCCGGCCCCTGGACGCCGGGTCGCGCCAGGCATAGGCGATCAGGTCCTCGGCCACTTCCTGCGCCGCTGGCTGGATCAATGCCGCCAAGTGTGGCTGCAGTTGTGAGATCTGTGCCGGCGAGAGGGTCTTGATGAGGTGCGTCAGCAGCTCATCGTGCAACTGTTGCATGTCGATAAAGCCTCCCATGGAAGGCACCCCCGCAATTGTCGTTATTCGAAACAGGGCAGATAGCTGTCGGCGCTGTCGTACACCATGGTCAGGACGACGGTGTCGGTGGGCAGTTCCGGGGCAAGCCTGGCGATGGCCACCATGTTGGCGGCGGACGACAGCCCCAGGCTGATGGCATCGGTACGCATGATGCGCTTCATCATTTCCAGGCAATCGAGGCGCGAAACCTTGAGCATGCCGTCCAGTACATTCAGGTTGAGAATGCTCGGGATCAGGCCGATGGACAGGCCCTGGATATGGTGCGGCGCATGACGGTCGCTGAGCAGGTCGCACTCCTCGGGCTCGACACCCATCACGCGGATCTGCGGCCAGGTGGCCTTGAGGGTTTCACCGATACCGGTGATATGGCCCCCGGTGCCGATGCCGCTGACGAAGTAGTCGACCTGGCGCTGGCCAAAGGCGCGGATGATTTCCGGGGCGGTGGTGTCGCGATGGGTCTGGGGGTTGGCGCCGTTGCGCTGCTGGTTGAGCATGACGAAGCTGGGGTTTTCCAACTGCAGTTCCATGCACTTTTCGCCATGGGAGTTGTTGCCCAGGCGGCTGTCCGAGAGCACCACCTTGGCCCCATACAGGCGCAGCAGTTTTTGCTTTTCGGGGCTGTAGTTATCGGGAATCACCAGCACCACCTTGTAGCCCAGCACATTGCCGGCCATGACCAGGCCGATGCCCGTGTTGCCGCCGCTGGGTTCGATGATGGTCTGCCCCGAGTCGCGAATCAGGACGCCCCGGCGCTCGGCGTCGAGGATCATCCCCAGGGCGATCCGCGCCTTGTGGCTGCCGCCCGGATTCAGGGATTCAAGTTTGGCGAAGACCTCGATGCCGAGGTCTTCGGAGAATTGTTCCAGGCGCACGATGGGCGTTTGGCCAATGGCGTCGAGTATGGAGTTATGCAGCATCAGATAAGTCCCCCCAAGGCCCGTGATCAGTACAAAGGCATGTCGGGTTCGACGTCGCGCACCCAGTGTTTCATACCGCCTTGCAGCACCCGGGTGTTGGCAAAGCCCGCAGCCAGCAGGGTGCTGGCGGCTTGCTCGGCGCGGCTGCCGGCATAGCAGATCAGGTAATGGGTGTTTGCACGGCTCAGGCTGTCGAGTTGCGCGTCGAGCTGGGCCAGGGGGATGTGCAGCACGCCCGGTAGTTGGCATACCTCCAGCTCGCTGGCGTCGCGCACATCCAGCAGGATATCGGCGCTGCTGCGCTGCTCCAGCAACTGCTTGAGCACCTGGGGCTTGATGTAGTGCTCTGCGGCCAGGCTGGGGGCGCGGAGGGTATCGGCACACACGGCTGCTGCGGGTTGCTGTTCTTCACGCAGTTCGGAGCAGCACGGGCAGTCGGCGCGGCGCTTGAAACGGATTTCGCTGAACTTCATGGCCAGCGCGTCAAAGCGCATCAACCGTCCGGACAAGGAGTCACCCAGGCCGATCAACAACTTGATTGCTTCGGTGGCCTGGATCATCCCGACCACGCCGGGCAGTACGCCGATGACCCCGCCGGCGCTGCAATTGGGCGCCAGTTCCGCAGGTGGCGCGTGGGGGTACAGGCAGCGGTAGCAGGGCCCGCCTTGATAATTGAACACGCTGATCTGGCCGTCGAAACGGTAGATCGCGCCATACACCAGCGGCTTGCCCAGCTGTACGCAGGCGTCGTTGACCAGGTAGCGGGTCTCGAAGTTGTCGGTGCCGTCGATCACCAGGTCGTAGGCACCGACCAGTTCCAGGGCATTGTCGGCGTTCAGTGCGGTGTCGTAGGTGTTGATTTGGA
This sequence comes from Pseudomonas sp. 06C 126, assembly GCF_001855215.1. Classification (NCBI taxonomy): domain Bacteria; kingdom Pseudomonadati; phylum Pseudomonadota; class Gammaproteobacteria; order Pseudomonadales; family Pseudomonadaceae; genus Pseudomonas; species Pseudomonas sp. 06C 126. Next base: position 56,838 of record NZ_MIFU01000080.1, read on the forward strand.
TATGCGCGTTGAGGTCCTGCAGCCGGTGCTTGGCGGACTCGACCTTGGGCAGGCCCAGGGTGCTGTTGCCGTGCACGACCTGGCGTTGCAGGTTGCTGCTTTCCACCACGTCGAAGTCCACCAGCCCCAGGGTGCCAATGCCGGCGGCGGCCAGGTACAGGCTGATGGGCGAGCCCAGGCCACCAGTGCCGATGATCAGCACCTTGGCCTTCTTCAGGTTCAGTTGCCCTTCGCGGCCAACGCCGGGCAGGGTGATATGGCGCACATAGCGCTGCACTTCCTCGTTGCTCAACGATTCGATGTCCATGCCGCCGGAGGTGGCCAGCAGCACTTCGATTCTGGCCTTTGCGGGCAGTGGCTCGTCGGGGCCGATCAGTTCTTCCCCTGCGGTGAACAGGAAATGCTCCTTGAGCTGGCCGTTGTTTTCGTGGAACAGGTGCGCCCGCAGTTGGGGGTGGCGGGTGCAGGTGTCTTCAATGACTTCGCGCAATGTCGATCCGGCACCCTCGAGGGTCGATTCTGGCAACTTGGCCACGCGGACCAGGATGTCGGGGAAAGAGACAGCGTTCATGTACAACTCCGTTTGCAGGTCGTTGAAGGGGTTGAGGGCGAAGTGCGTGCCATCCCAGGCAAACAGCTTCGACCCAAGGGCCTTGCCCTGGCGGACATCCACCACCAGGTAGCTGACGGGGTAGATCGGTTCGCCCATGTACAGGGCCTTGTCCTGATCCTCGTCACTGAAGTACGCACCGACATCCGGGTGGGAGTGGTAGATCACCACCACCGGGTTATACGTGCGAAAGGCCTTGTTCATCAGCAGCGTGTCGGTCACCGAGAAGGTGTAGCCGTTGGCCGCGCTGCGGGGGTAGGCCTCGGGGTTCTTGCGATGCAGCTCGTTCTGGATATTACTGCCCAGGTAGACGCTGCCGTCTGCAAAGACAAAGCCGCAGCACTCTTCGGGGTAGGTGCTGCTGGCGTGGGCGTAGATCTGTTCCAGGGCGGTTTGGCGGAGGACGTCCATGTTTCTCTCGCGTGGTGGGGAAAGGGTCAATTGGCTTTTGCCAGCAACTTTTCGATCGGCAACTTGGTGATGGCAAAGCCGGCCAGCAGGATCGCCGAGTACAGCATCAGGTCCCGGGACAACTCCAGGCCTTCGTACCAGGCGCCGATGATTACGGCGAACACCGGGAAAATAATGAAGACGAACGACAGGATGATCGGGCTCAGGCGCTTGAGCAGCATGAAATACACGATAAACCCGCCGACCGAGGCCACCAGGCCCAGGTAGAACAGGGCGCTCCAGGACCGCAGGGTGATGGCCTCGAAGGTCGGTGATTCAAACCACAGCCCGGCGACAAACAGCATCAGCCCGGCAATCCCGATGGGCAGGGTGTTGTAGGTGATCACGCTGATGGCGCTGCCTTTTTGCTTGGTAATGACATAGCACAAGGCATGCAGGATTGCGGCGGTCAGAATTGCCAGTACGCCGAAGAATTCGGCGTGGTCAAGGTGCAGTCCCTGGCTGCGGATGATCATGTACAGGCTGCCGAAGCCGATGCCGATACCGACGACCTGGGAAAAGTAGATGCGCTCGCGCAGGAACAGTGCCGAGAAGATCAGGATGAACACCGGCATGCAGCTGAACAGCAGCGCGGTGAGCCCGGATGAGACGTGCATCTCGCCGTAGTTGAGCAGGTAGTAGGGCACGCTGAAGTAGCAAAGGGTCACGAACACAAAGAACCAGCGGCTTTCCCGGGGGAACAGGATCGGCTCGCGCCGCAGAAAGGCAAAGCACAGAAACAGTGGGAAGGCGATCAAAAAGCGCAACCCCGCCGACGTCAGGGGCGGCACGCTTTCCACCGCGATCTTGATCCCCAACCAGGTGGTGCCCCAGCTCAGGCAGACAATCAGGAACATCACACTGGTGATCAGGCCAGCCAGCCATTGTTTGGGGGATTTGGTTTTGTCGGTATTTTCGAGAACGGCGGACATTGGCATCGTTTATTGCTTCCCTGAGCCGGAATTGAACTCTATATTGAACTTGTAATTAGAGGTTTCACCCGGTGATTGAACCCGTAAAAGCACACTATTAGGGCGAATGATGGCTGTCAAAACAAATATTGACATGGTGTCAATTATGCGAGAGGGGCTGTCCAGCGGGCAGGGCGTGAAGTACAAACGCCTGTCTGACGTCATGGAACGGGGCATCCTCGAAGGTCTGATTGAGCCTGGGCGCAAACTGCCGCCTCACCGGGTGCTTTCTGACAATCTTGGGGTGACCATCGGCACTATCAGCCGCGCCTACGGCGAACTGGAACGCCTGGGTCTGGTGGTGGCGCGAGTGGGTGACGGAACGTTCGTACGTAAGCGTGGGATGGAGCGCCAGCGTGACGAAGGCTTTCGCAATGTCAGCGAGGAGCCGCGCCAGTACTTCGATATGAGCCGCAATATGCATATCCCGGGGCAGGAGACCACGTTCCTGGCCCAGGGCTTTGAAACCCTGGCCAAGAATGCCAAGTTCCTGCAGGACATCAGCGCCTACACCCCGGACGCCGGCCTGCCACGCTACCGCGCGGCCGGGGCGCAATGGTTGGTGCAGCGTGACTTTCATCCGATTCCAGAGCAGGTCATCTGTGTCAACGGCGGCCAGCACGGGCTGCTGTGCGCATTGATGGCGTTGGTGCGTGCGGGCGACACGGTAGTCACCGAGCAATTGACCTATCCGGGCCTGATTACCGCCGCGCGGATGCTCGGCATCCGCCTGATCGGTCTGGAAATGGATGAGGAAGGCGTGTTGCCGGGAGCTCTGGAGGAGGTCTGTCGCAATCACCGGGTATCGGCCTTGTATTGCACGCCGACCATCCAGAATCCGACGACCGCGGTGTTGTCGGTGGCCCGCCGTGAGGCGCTGGTGAAGGTCTGTCGTGAGCACAATCTGCTGATCTTGGAGGACGAGGCGCATGGGGTGTTGGTGGCAGATCGCCCGCCGCCCCTGAGCCATTTTGCCCCGGAGCGCACGATTCTGATCAGCAGCCTGAGCAAGGCCGTGTCGGCGGGCTTGCGGGTGGGGTATGTGCATGCACCGCCCGCGCTGGTCAGCCGTATTTCTGCGGCTCTGCGTTCAACCTGCTGGATGGCCACACCAGTGACCCTGGAACTGGCCACGCAGTGGATTGAAAACGGCACGGCAGAGTACCTGTTGCATCAGCAGATCAATGAAATCAGCCGGCGCAAAGCGTTGGTCGCAGGCCTGCTGGCCGGCCTGGAATACCGGACGCACCCCAACAGCCCGCACTTCTGGATTGAAGTCCCTGAGCCTTGGCGAGCGTCGGAAATCGAGGCAGAACTCAAGCAGAATAATTACCTGATCGCCACGGCCGAAGCCTTTGCCGTGGGGCAGACGGCGGTACCGCAGTTTATCCGGGCGAGCATTTGCAATACGTCGGGGGATGATCAATTGCTGAAGGCGGGATTTGACGCGCTGGCCACGGCGCTGGGGCAGGGTGGGGACCGTTTTCACCTGTGAACCCAGTTGTGGCGCACGGGCTAATGTGGCAAATGGGCTCGCCACATTAGCGGCTACGGGTTATTTGAAGCGCCGCTCAACACCCTTTTCTACAAGGATTTTCGCCGAAATCTCTTCCACCGAAAAATGCGTGGAGTTGATGTGCGCAATGTTTTCCCGGCGGAACAGGTTTTCCACTTCCCGCACTTCGAATTCGCACTGGGCATAGCTCGAATAGCGGCTGTTGGGCTTGCGTTCGTTACGGATGGCCGTGAGTCGGTCCGGGTCGATGGTCAGGCCGAAGAGCTTGTGCTGATGTTTGCGCAGCACCGCCGGCAGTTGCAGGCGTTCCATGTCGTCTTCGGTCAGCGGGTAGTTGGCCGCGCGGATGCCAAACTGCATGGCCATGTACAGGCAGGTCGGGGTCTTGCCGCAGCGCGACACGCCGACCAGGATCAGGTCGGCCTTGTCGTAGTAGTGGGTGCGGGCGCCGTCGTCGTTGTCCAGGGCGAAGTTCACCGCCTCGATCCGCTCCATATAGTTGGAATTGTGGCCAATGGAATGGGACTTGCCCACGGAGTATGAGGAATGCTCACTGAGCTCCTGTTCCAGGGGCGCAAGGAAGGTCGAGAAGATGTCGATCATGAAACCATTGGAAGTGGCGAGGATCTCACGGATGTCCTGGTTGACGATGGTGTCGAAAATGATCGGGCGTACACCGTCTTTTTCGGCGGCCAGATTGATTTGTTGTACCATGGCCCGCGCTTTATCCACGTTATCGATATAAGGCCGGGTGAATTTGGCGAAGGTAATGCTTTCGAACTGCGCCAGCAGGCTCTGACCCAGGGTTTCGGCGGTAATGCCGGTGCCATCGGAGATAAAGAAAGCAGATCGTTTCATTTGAGCCTTGGGCCTTAAGCTGATGACGAATCTTGGATATGATAGGCGCGATTTTGCCGTCCCACAGTGGGCCGCATTCTCACTTATTTTCCAGGTCCAGGCCACAAACGCCGGTAAATGCTCCTATTGAGCCCCCGGCGCCCTGAGCTTTTCCAACACAGTTAGTGGAGAGATCACCTTGGTAGAGTACGTAGTTTCCCTCGATAAGCTCGGCGTCCATGATGTAGAGCATGTGGGGGGCAAGAACGCATCCCTCGGCGAGATGATCAGTAATCTTGCGGGCGCCGGTGTCTCAGTGCCCGGTGGTTTCGCCACCACGGCCCAGGCATATCGCGACTTCCTCGAACTGAGTGGTCTCAACGACCAGATCCACGCTGCCCTGGACGCGTTGGACGTCGATGATGTCAACGCTCTGGCCAAGACTGGCGCGCAGATCCGCCAGTGGATCATGGAAGCCGAGTTCCCCGAGAAGCTCAACGCAGAAATCCGCACCGCCTTCGCCACCCTGTCGGCGGGCAACCCGGACATGGCTGTCGCCGTGCGTTCCTCGGCCACCGCCGAAGATTTGCCCGACGCCTCTTTCGCCGGCCAGCAGGAAACCTTCCTGAACATCCGTGGCGTAGAAAACGTCATCCGCGCAGCGAAGGAAGTGTTCGCCTCGCTGTTCAACGACCGCGCCATTTCCTACCGCGTGCATCAGGGGTTTGACCACAAGCTGGTTGCCCTGTCTGCCGGCGTGCAGCGCATGGTGCGTTCGGAAACCGGTACCGCCGGTGTGATGTTCACCCTGGATACCGAATCGGGCTTCCGTGACGTGGTGTTTATCACCGGCGCCTACGGCCTGGGCGAAACCGTCGTACAAGGCGCGGTCAACCCGGACGAGTTCTACGTGCACAAGCACACCCTTGAGGCCGGTCGCCCGGCGATCCTGCGCCGCAACCTGGGCAGCAAGGCTATCAAGATGATCTACGGCGACGAGGCCAAGGCCGGTCGCTCGGTGAAAACCGTTGATGTCGACAAGGCCGAGCGTGCGCGCTTCTGCCTCAGCGATGCCGAAGTCAGTGAATTGGCCAAGCAGGCGATGATCATCGAGAAGCACTACAAGTGCCCGATGGACATCGAGTGGGCCAAGGACGGCGATGACGGCAAGCTGTACATCGTCCAGGCACGTCCGGAAACCGTGAAAAGCCGCACTTCGGCCAATGTCATGGAACGCTACCTGTTGAAGGAAACCGGCACCGTGCTGGTGGAAGGCCGTGCCATCGGCCAGCGCATCGGCGCGGGCAAGGTGCGGATCATCAAGGACGTGTCCGAGATGGACAAGGTCCAGCCGGGTGACGTGCTGGTCTCCGACATGACCGACCCGGATTGGGAACCCGTGATGAAGCGCGCCAGCGCCATCGTCACCAACCGTGGCGGGCGTACCTGCCACGCGGCGATCATTGCCCGTGAACTGGGGATCCCGGCCGTGGTCGGTTGCGGCAACGCGACCCAACTGCTCAAGGATGGCCAGGGCGTCACCGTATCCTGCGCCGAAGGCGATACCGGCTTCATCTTTGAAGGTGAACTGGGCTTCGACATCAAGCAAAACTCCATCGATGCCATGCCCGACCTGCCGTTCAAGATCATGATGAACGTCGGCAACCCTGACCGCGCCTTCGACTTCGCGCAGTTGCCGAACGCCGGGGTGGGCCTGGCCCGCCTGGAGTTCATCATCAACCGCATGATCGGCGTGCACCCCAAGGCCCTGTTGAACTACGACGGCCTGCCGGTGGAAATCAAGGACAGCGTCGACAAGCGCATCGCCGGCTACAACGACCCGGTTGGCTTCTACGTCGAGAAGCTGGTGGAAGGCATCAGCACCCTGGCGGCGGCCTTCTGGCCGAAGAAAGTCATCGTGCGCCTGTCGGACTTCAAGTCCAACGAGTACGCGAACCTGATCGGCGGCAAGCTTTACGAGCCGGAAGAAGAAAACCCGATGCTGGGTTTCCGTGGCGCCTCGCGCTACATCAGCGAAGCGTTTCGTGACTGCTTCGAGCTCGAATGCCGCGCCCTCAAGCGTGTGCGCAACGAGATGGGCCTGACCAACGTCGAGATCATGGTGCCCTTCGTGCGCACCTTGGGCGAAGCGAGCCAGGTGGTCGACCTGCTGGCTGAGAACGGTCTGACCCGTGGCGAAAACGGCCTGCGCGTGATCATGATGTGCGAGCTGCCGTCCAACGCCATCCTCGCCGAGGAGTTCCTGGAGTTCTTCGATGGCTTCTCCATCGGTTCCAATGACCTGACCCAACTGACCCTGGGCCTGGATCGCGACTCCGGGATCATCGCCCACCTGTTTGACGAGCGTAACCCTGCGGTCAAGAAACTGTTGGCCAACGCCATCCAGGCCTGCAACAAGGCTGGCAAGTACATCGGTATCTGTGGCCAAGGCCCTTCCGATCACCCGGACCTGGCCAAATGGCTGATGGAACAGGGCATCGAAAGTGTCTCGCTGAACCCCGATTCCGTGCTGGAAACCTGGTTCTTCCTGGCTGAAGGCCAAGCCTCGGCGTAATTGCCATCTGCCGGTCGGCCTATATGGCTGGCCGGCATTTCTCATTCTGTACAGGGCGGAACTCCTTCCGGACGCCGCCCTTTTTTGTGCAAGAACATTATGCAAAGCAGCAGCAACCTGTTTCCCGTCGCCTTGATCAGCGCTGAGCGTCGTGGCGATCTGAGTGAAGATGTCTACCGCCTCAAGCCTGGCAACAGCCCCGACAGCACCGTAGAACTGGCGGTGACACGCCTGGGGCTGGCCGATGTCGCGCAAAGTCGTGGCGTACCGGTGGTGTTGGTACATGGCAGCTTTTCCAATCGCCGTTTCTGGTATTCGCCCAAAGGGATTGGCCTGGGGGCGTATCTGGCGCGCCAGGGCTTTGATGTATGGATCCCGGAAATGCGTGGTCACGGGCTTTCCCGACGTAACCAGGACTACGCCAAGAATCGTGTCGCCGACTATGCTCGTTACGATTTACCGGCCATCGCCGCCTTTGTGCGTGAGCAAAGTGCGCAGATCCCGCACTGGATCGGTCACTCGTTGGGCGGCACGACCCTGGCGGCAGCGCTGGGCGGCCAGTATCTGGGGGCGCCGGCCGTGGCGTCGGTGGCGCTGTTTGGCTGCCAGGTCAGTCGCACTTACTGGCCGTTGAAAATTCCGCCGGTGGAGTGGGGTGGGCGCTTGATCTTGAAGCGCTTTGCCCAGCTTTCCGGTTCGCGACTCAAGCGTGGCCCGGAAGACGAGCCCATCGGCCTGGCCCTGGAAAGCATGCGCTGGCACGGCCTGTTCGGGCGTTTTGGCGATGCCGAGCGCGACTGGTGGAAAGGCCTGGCCGAGGTCGATATACCGCTGCTGGCAGTGAGTGCCGCTGGCGATCATCAAGACCCGGACTGGGCCTGCCGCAAGCTGTTTGACCAAGTGGGCAGCGAGCACCGCCAATACCTGTGCCTGGGGCGCAAGCAAGGGTTCAGCGGTGATTTCGGGCATGTCGAGATGCTGGTGAGTAAAGCGGCGCAGGCCGAAGTATGGCCGTTGGTGCAGCGTTGGCTGAAAGATCCCCTGACACCTTTGGCGGGTGCACAGGTGCAGGTGCCGGCGGCTGTCTGAAGAAAGGCTCTAAAGAGGGCGTTTCGCTTGAGGTGGCTTGCGGCTAAGATATGACGCACCGGGCTATTCTGGTCATATTCAGTCGCGCAGTGGCTATTGCGTTACAGCCTGGCGGGTCTGATCATTGTCGCCCTTGCAGCGGCATGTCTTAAAGAATGCCGGTTGCGATGCGTTTTCTTGATGTAGCTGTGGATGTTCGACACCTTCTTTCACCGACAGGAGTTTTTCGATGAACCATTACGTTACCCCCGACCTGTGTGACGCCTACCCGGACCTGGTACAGGTGCTGGAGCCGATGTTCGCCAACTTTGGGGGGCGGGACTCCTTCGGTGGCCAGATCGTGACCGTCAAGTGCTTTGAGGACAACTCCAGGGTCAAGGAACAGGCCGAACTCGATGGCACCGGCAAAGTGCTGGTGGTCGACGGTGGTGGTTCATTGCGCTGCGCCTTGCTGGGCGACATGATCGCCGATCGAGCCGCAAAGAACGGCTGGGAAGGCTTGGTGATCTACGGCTGTGTGCGTGATGTGGACGTGCTCGCCCAGACCGACCTGGGCGTGCAGGCCTTGGCCAGCCACCCGAAAAAGAGCCATCGCCAAGGCGTGGGCGACCTGGGCGGGGCCGTGACATTTGCGGGCGTGACATTCCGTCCCGGTGAATATGTCTATGCCGATAACAATGGCGTGATTGTTTCGCCCAGCCCGTTGAAAATGCCTGAATAACTGCAATAGCCGACAGGGGTGAGGATGTTCGAGGAAGAAAACGCGCAGTGGGGGCTGGTACACGCCCTCGTGCTGGACGGTAAAGGCGGTGCGCGTTCGATTGCCCGGACTGAGCTTGACGACCTGCAAATGCAGCCCCAGGAAAGCCTGTGGCTGCATTGGGATCGCAGTCATCCCCAGACCCAGACCTGGTTGCGCAAATCCAGTGGCCTGAGCGAGTTCGCCTGTGACCTGCTGCTGGAGGAGAACACCCGGCCACGTTTACTGCCGCTACCGGACGACGAGTTGCTGCTGTTTCTGCGTGGGATCAACCTCAACCCGGGGGCGGAGCCGGAAGACATGGTGTCGGTGCGTATCTTTGCTGCGGCTGACCGGGTCATTTCCCTGCGTCTGCGGCCCTTGCGCGCTACCGATGAGTTGCTGGTGCAGTTGGCGGATGGGAAAGGCCCCAGGACTGCTTCCGAGCTGATCCTGTACATGGCGCAGTACCTGACCAATAAAGTGCAGGATCTGGTCAGCGACTTGTCTGAAATCGTCGATATCGAAGAAGAAAAACTGGATACCGACGAACGGTATACCCCGGAGCATGGCAGCGTCCTGCAGATCCGTCGGCGGGCCGCCGCGCTCAAGCGCTTCCTGGCACCCCAGCGCGATATTTTCGCGCAACTGACACGCATAAAACTGCCCTGGTTCGTCGATGACGATGCTGACTATTGGAATGAATTGAATAACAGCCTGACCCGTTACCTGGAAGAGCTGGAATTGAGCCGGGAGCGCGTGGGGCTGGTGCTGGAGGCCGAGGATCGGCGTTTGAGCGTGCGCATGAACCGCACGATGTACCGCTTCGGGATCATCACCGGGATCTTTTTGCCGATGAGTTTCCTGACCGGCTTGCTGGGGATCAACGTAGGGGGGATTCCGTTTTCCGAGAGCCCCTATGGCTTCGCGATTGCCTGCTTGTTGATGGTCTCGGTGGCCCTTGGGCAGTGGTGGCTGTTTCGACGTTTACGCTGGGTTTGACCTGAACGTGACCTGAACGGCAGGAGAGGTCATGTGACCAGACGAATTTTGCCCTCGTCTTTTAAATCACTTGCGAGAGGTCCCTATGCACGATCCGTTTGAACAGTCTTTGCGTGACATGCTTAACGCTTCGCCGTCCAACCGTGACGACGATGCTTGCCTGGGGCGCGTACTGAAAACCGCCAACCGCCAGGTGGGCGCGGGCGACCTGTTTGGTCTGCTCGGCCGTTGGCTACCGGCACTGATGATGGCGCTGAACAATGGTTCGGCCCACGTATCGCCTGTTTCTCGTCGTAAACCTATTGCTCGCACTGCTGATAAGGCTGATTGAATATGGAACTTGATCTCTGGACGCAGAGTCTGGTCACTGCAATGACTGCGTTGTGGACCAAGGTGGCGAATTTCATTCCCAACCTGTTTGGTGCGCTGGTGCTGGTGCTGCTGGGTTTTGTCGTGGCCAAGCTGCTCGACACCCTGCTCTCCAAATTGCTCGCCAAGCTGGGCCTCGATCGTTTGATGGCCGGCACCGGATTGACCAAGTTGCTGGGGCGCGCCGGGCTGCAAGTGCCGATCTCGACACTGATCGGCAAGATCGTCTACTGGTTTGTTTTGCTGATTTTTCTGGTTTCTGCGGCGCAATCCCTTGGACTTGAGCGAGTTTCAGCTACGCTCGACATGCTGGCGCTGTATTTGCCGAAAGTATTCGGCGGCGCGCTGGTGTTGCTGGTCGGCGTTCTGCTGGCGCAACTGGCCAATGGCCTGGTGCGCGGCGCCGCTGAAGGCGTAGGCCTGGACTATGCAGGTGGCCTGGGGCGAATTGCCCAAGGGCTGGTGATCATCATCAGTATTTCGGTGGCGATCAGCCAGTTGGAGGTCAAGACTGACCTGCTCAACCATGTGATTGTGATCGTTTTGATTACCGTTGGTCTGGCCGTTGCGCTGGCCATGGGTTTGGGAAGCCGGGGAATTGCCGGGCAGATTCTTGCGGGAATCTATGTGCGTGAGTTGTATCAGGTGGGGCAAAGCGTGCGTGTTGGCGAGGTCGAAGGGCAGATTGAAGAGATCGGCACGGTGAAAACCACCCTGCTGACCGATGATGGCGAATTAGTGTCGCTGTCCAATCGGGTTCTGCTGGAACAGCAGGTCAGTAGCCGCTAACCCGGCAAACCCTGCTAATGTACGCCGCCGCGATCCTGGCTATCCAGGATGTGGCGGACATTGACCTGACTGTCGGCACGACTTGTTTTGAATAAAGCCCAAACGCTGTCCACGCGCTATGACCCCCGTGAGCTCTCTGATGAGGAGTTGGTCGCGCGCTCGCACACGGAGCTGTTTCACGTAACACGCGCGTACGAAGAATTGATGCGCAGGTATCAACGCACTCTGTTCAACGTTTGTTCAAGATATTTAGGGAACGATCGTGATGCGGATGATGTCTGTCAGGAAGTGATGCTCAAGGTGTTGTATGGCCTGAAGAACTTCGAGGGTAAATCGAAGTTCAAAACCTGGCTCTACAGCATCACGTACAACGAGTGCATCACGCAGTATCGTAAGGAACGGCGAAAGCGTCGCTTGATGGACGCATTGAGTCTGGACCCCCTTGAGGAAGCGTCTGAAGAAAAGGCGCCGGCACCCGAGGAGAAGGGCGGACTTGATCGCTGGCTGGTGCATGTGAACCCGATTGACCGGGAAATTCTGGTGCTACGATTTGTCGCAGAACTGGAATTTCAGGAAATCGCTGACATTATGCATATGGGTTTGAGTGCTACAAAAATGCGTTACAAACGTGCTCTTGATAAATTACGTGAGAAATTTGCGGACAGTACTGAAACTTAGTTCGGTGCAAATATCTCTTACGTGTAGGCAAGTTCTGTTAGACTTGTCGCCGAGTTGTCCCCCGGTATGTGGGACTGCTTTACAATCACCAGATGGGGATTTAACGGATGAAACTGAAAAACACCTTGGGCTTGGCCATTGGTTCTCTTATTGCCGCTACTTCTTTCGGCGTTCTGGCACAAGGCCAAGGCGCAGTTGAAGGCGAGCTGTTCTACAAGAAGCAGTACAACGATAGCGTCAAGCACATCGAAGACGGCTTCAATCCTGGCGCTCGCATCGGTTACTTCCTGACCGACGACCTGTCCTTGAACTTGTCCTACGACAAGACCAACCACACCCGTTCGACTGACGGTACTGGCAACCAGAAGATCAAAGGTGATACCGGCAGCCTCGTTGCCCAATACCACTTCGGTCAAGCTGGCGTCGACTCCCTGCGTCCATACGTAGAAGGTGGTTTCGGTCACCAGAGCCGTGGCAACGTACGTGCTGATGGCCACACCGGTCGCGACCAGACTACCTTCGCTACCGTTGGTACTGGCGTTAAGTACTACTTCACCAACAACCTGTACGCTCGTGCCGGTGTTGAAGCTGACTACGGTCTGGACAACGGCAAGTGGGATTACTCCGCACTGGTCGGCCTGGGCGTAAACTTCGGCGGTAACGCTGGCGCAGCCGCTCCAGCTCCTACCCCAGCACCAGCTCCAGAGCCAGTTCCAGAGCCAGAAGCTCCGGTTGCTCAGGTTGTTCGTGTTGAGCTGGACGTTAAGTTCGACTTCGACAAGGCCGTTGTTAAGCCTAACAGCTACGGCGACGTCAAAAACCTGGCCGACTTCATGGCTCAGTACCCAGCTACCAACGTAGAAGTTGCTGGTCACACTGACTCCGTCGGTCCAGACGCTTACAACCAGAAGCTGTCCCAGCGTCGTGCTGACGCTGTTAAGCAAGTCCTGGTTAAAGACGGCGTTGACGCTGGCCGTATCACCTCCGTAGGTTACGGCGAATCCCGCCCAGTTGCTGACAACGCAACTGAAGCTGGTCGTGCTGTTAACCGTCGCGTAGAAGCATCGGTTGAAGCTCAAGCTCAGTAATTACTGAGTGGTAGAAAAAAGCCCGGCTCTTGAGCCGGGCTTTTTTTCGCCTGCGATTTGCCTCAGGCGCTGGCGGCCAGTGCTGCTTCAACCGCCGCTGCCGCCACCGCACCGATCACCAGGATAGCCGGGCTCTTCAAGGCGAATGCCTGGGCATCATCGTGCATGCGTGCCAGGGAGCTGCGGCACTCACGCTGTTGGGGCAGCGAGGCGTTCTCGATCATCGCCACTGGCATATCAGCGGCCATGCCACCTTCCAGCAGTTGCCGGGCAATCTCTGAAAGCTTCGCCACGCCCATGTAGATCACCAGTGTTGTGCCCCCTTCGGCCAGTGCCCGCCAATTCAGGCTGCTGTCGTCCTGGGTATGGGCAGTGACCAGCGTTACGCCGCGACTGATCCCGCGCAGCGTCAGCGGTATATCGCAATTGGTCGCACCTGCCAGCCCGGCGGTGATGCCATTGACCAGCTCCACACTCACGCCTCGTTCCCTGAGCCAGGTCGCTTCTTCGCCGCCACGGCCAAAAATGCACGGATCACCGCCTTTGAGGCGCACCACACATTTACCCTGACGCGCGTAACGCAGCATCAGACGATGAATGAAATCCTGGGGCGTGGAACGGCAGCCGCCGCGTTTGCCGACGGTAATCACCCGCGCACCTGGGCAATGTTCAAGCACCGCCGGGTTGACCAAGTCATCAATCAACACCACATCGGCCTCGTGCAGGGCCCGCACCGCCTTGAGGGTCAGCAACTCCGGATCACCCGGGCCTGCGCCCACCAGCCAGACTTTTGCACTCATATTCATTGCCCTCACACACTGATAGCGATTGGCTGCGAGGTGCTCGCCAAAAGCCGTTTGATTTCGGGGACGCAGGAGCCACATTGCGTGCCGCAGCCCAGTTCTTGCTTCAGCCCGGCGAGGTCCAGGCCGCGACTGATGCCTGCACATATCGCGTTTTCACTGACGTTCTTGCAGTTGCAGAGAATTTTGTTGCTGCTCGTACCCGCGCCGGGTGGCGCGCTTAGCGGGGCCAGCAGCCAGCGGCGCAGTTGTTCATCGGTCCGGCCCTCCAGCCAAAGGCTTTGCAGCCAATGACGGGCCAGGGTTTCGCCGGCCAGACGGATCGCGGTAATCCGGCCTTTCTCGATTTTTACCCGCTTGCCGATGGAGCGCCGTGGGTCGTCATAGGCCATGACCGGGCCGTCATTGAGGCCCAGCAATTGGTCGATGTTCTTGAGCAACTGCAGGTCCGGCGCCTCGGTATGGGCAGCACGCAGCAGCAGCGCCGGCCGCTCACGCCCGGTCAAGCTGAGGCTGACGTAGGCAAAGCGCTCGCAAAGCGGACGCAACGCCTCGAAGTGTTGCTGCACGTCACCTTCGATCAACGCAAACAGCTGCCAAGGCAATTGCACGGCTTCCAGGCGCACACCGCTGTGCTTGAGCTCGGGTTGTTTCGACAAGGGATCGAATGCCGGCTGAGTCAGCATGTTGACGCCGCCCTTGAGGAAGCGATCGCCCCAATGCATGGGCAGGAACGCCTGGCCGGGCCGCACGCTGTCATCACTGGTCACCGCCACAATCACCTGGCCACGGCGGCTTTTCAGGCTCACCAGATCGCCCTCTTTGAAGCGGTGCCGGCGCAGTTCGTCCGGGTGCAGGCTGAGCAATGCTTCGCTGACGTGGCCGAACAGTTGCGCAGCCGTACCGGTGCGGCTCATGCCATGCCACTGGTCACGCAGGCGGCCGGTGATCAGGGTCAGGGGAAAGCGCGCATCACGTTGTTCCTTGGCAGCGCGATAAGGCTCGGCGATAAAGTGCGCACGACCACTGTCAGTCGGGAAGATGCCGTCGGTGTACAGCCGTGGCGTGCCGCTCTGAGCCTCGGCGGGAAACGGCCATTGTTGCGGGCCGATCCGGTCGAGCAGGGCATGGCTGATGCCTGACAGGTCCAAGTCCCGACCGCGTGTCAGCAGTTTGAACTCATCAAAAATCTGCGAAGGTTGCGCAAACGCAAACAGGCTCGGTAGGCCCGGTCGCAAACGTTGCTCCAGGCGCTGTGCGAAATCCACGGTAATCGCCCAGTCCGACCGCGCCTCACCCGGTGGGGCAATGGCCTGGCGTACGTGGGAAATGCGCCGCTCGGAATTGGTCACGGTGCCTTCTTTCTCACCCCAACTGGCGGCTGGCAACAACAGGTCGGCAAAGGCAGCGGTTTCTGTGGTTCGGAAGGCTTCCTGCAACACCACGAATGGGCACGCGGCCAGGGCCTGACGCACGCTGCTCTGGTCCGGCAACGATTGCGCGGGGTTGGTGCAGGCAATCCACAGCGCTTTGATCTTGCCGGCCTGTACCTGCTCGAACAATTCGATGGCGGTCAAGCCGGTGCTGGATGGCAGTTGCTCAACCCCCCAGTAGGCGGCCACTTGTGCGCGGTGCTCGGGGTTGTTGGCATCACGATGGCCCGGCAGCAGGTTCGACAGGCTACCGGTTTCCCGGCCGCCCATGGCGTTGGGCTGACCGGTCAGGGAAAACGGCCCGCAACCTGGGCGGCCAATGGTGCCGGTGGCCAGGTGCAGGTTGATCAGGGCGCTGTTTTTCGCACTGCCGGCGGTGGACTGGTTGAGCCCCATGCACCACAGCGACAGAAAGCTCGTGGAGGTACCGACCCACTGCGCACACTGGCGCAGTTGCTCGACACTGATTCCGCACAATTGCGTGACCATCTGCGGCGTGTAGTCGTGGACCAGGCGTTTGAGTTCGACCAAACCATCGGTATGAGCCTGGATAAAGTCACGATCAATCCAGTCTTCCCACAGCAGCAGATGCAAAATCCCATGGAACAACGCGACATCGGTACCCGGCAGGATTGCCAGGTGCATATCCGCCAAGTCACAGGTATCGGTGCGCCGTGGATCAACGACCAGCACTTTCATATCCGGACGGCGCGCCTTGGCCTCTTCCAGCCGGCGAAACAGTACCGGGTGGGCGTAGGCCATATTACTGCCGACGATCATCACGCAATCGCTGGCCTCCAGGTCCTCATAGCTGCACGGCGGCGCGTCGGCCCCCAGGCTGCGCTTGTAGCCGACCACCGCCGAGGACATACACAGCCGGGAATTGCTGTCGATATTGTTGGTGCCCACCAGCGCCCGGGCGAGCTTGTTGAAACTGTAGTAATCCTCGGTCAGCAGTTGCCCGGAGATATAGAACGCCACACTGTCGGGGCCGTGCTCGGCGATGGTGTCGGCGAACACATGGGCCGCGTGGTCCAGGGCGCTGTCCCAATCGGTACGGCCACGGGCCAGGCCTTTGCCCAGGCGCAATTCGGGGTACAACGCCCGCGCTGCCAGGTCGCCAGTCAGGTGCAGGCTGGAACCCTTGCTGCACAACTTGCCGAAATTGGCCGGGTGCGACGGGTCGCCGCTGACCCCGAGGATCTGCGCGCCATCATGCTCGATCAGCACGCCGCAGCCGACCCCGCAGTAGCAGCAGGTCGATGCGGTGACCTGGCGGTTCATCAACCAGCGTCCCGCAGGGCCAGCATCACCCGGCCGTTTTCAACCCGGGCGTGGTGGTGGTGGGCGCAACCGATATCCGGGGCCTGGGCTTCGCCGGACGCCAGGTCGATCTGCCAGTTGTGCAATGGGCATGCTACGCGTTTGCCGTAAATCAACCCCTGGGACAATGGCCCACCCTTGTGCGGGCAGCGGTCGTCAAGGGCGAAGACTTCGTCGTCACTGGTCCGAAAAATCGCAATTTCACCTTTCGGGCCGCTGACGATGCGCGAGCCCAGTGCGTTGATTTCGTCGAGGGCACAGATATCCAGCCAGTTCATACCACTACCTCCAGCTGTTTGACGGCGATGGTGTCGAATTCCTTCTTCAGCAACGGCTGCTCCAGGCGTTCTTTCCATGGGTCTTGTTCAAACGACAGGGAGAACTGCAGGCGCTCGTTCAGGGCCTGGCGCCGCGCTGGGTCTTCCAGCACGGCCTTCTTGATATGGTCCATGCCGACCCGCTGCATGTAATGCACGGTGCGCTCCAGGTAGAAGGCTTCTTCGCGGTACAGCTGCAGGAAGGCGCCGTTGTATTCGCGTACCTCCTCGGCGGTCTTGAGCTTGACGAAGAACTCTGCGACCTCGGTCTTGATCCCGCCGTTGCCGCCGATATACATCTCCCAGCCCGAGTCGACGCCGATAATTCCCACGTCCTTGATCCCGGCTTCCGAGCAGTTGCGCGGGCAACCGGAGACCGCCAGCTTGACCTTGTGGGGCGACCACATGTTGAACAGGTCATGCTCCAACTCGATGCCCAGTTGTGTGGAGTTCTGCGTGCCGAAGCGGCAGAACTCGCTGCCTACGCAGGTCTTCACGGTACGGATGGATTTGCCGTAGGCGTGCCCGGACGGCATATCGAGGTCTTTCCAGACACCGGGCAGGTCCTGTTTCTTGATGCCCAGCAAGTCGATGCGCTGCCCGCCGGTTACCTTGACCATCGGCACGTTGTACTTGTCGGCCACATCGGCAATCCGCCGCAGTTCGGAAGGATTGGTCACACCGCCCCACATCCGCGGGACTACCGAGTAAGTGCCGTCTTTCTGAATGTTGGCGTGGGCCCGTTCGTTGATCAGGCGCGATTGCGGATCGTCCTTGGCTTCTCCCGGCCAGGTGGAGATCAGGTAGTAGTTCAACGCCGGGCGGCAAGTGGCGCAGCCGTTGGGGGTGCGCCAGTTCAGGTAGCTCATGGTGTCGGCGATGGTCAGCAGGTGCTGGTCGCGGATCGCCTGGCGGATTTGCCCGTGGTTCAGGTCGCTGCAACCGCAGATGGCTTTTTCGCTCTTTGGCTTGACGTCAGCCGCACCGCCCACGGTGTTGATCAGGATCTGCTCCACCAACCCGGCGCAGGAGCCGCAGGAACTGGCGGCCTTGGTGTGTTTCTTCACCTCATCGACGCTGAACAGGCCCTGCTCCTGGATCGCCTTGACGATGGTGCCCTTGCACACGCCGTTGCAGCCGCAGACTTCGGCGCTGTCGGCCATGCTCATGGCTTTGTCCTGGCCTTGGTGGCCGACGTCGCCCAAGGCGTTTTCGCCGAACATCAGGTGGTCGCGGATTTCGCCAATGCCATGGTTCTCACGGATCTGCCGGAAATACCAACCGCCATCGGCGGTGTCGCCGTACAGGCAGGCGCCGACCAAGATGTCGTCCTTGATCACCAGCTTCTTGTAGACGCCGCCGATGGGGTCGGAAAGGGTGATGGTTTCGGTGCCTTCGCCGCCCATGAAGTCGCCAGCGGAAAACAGGTCGATACCGGTGACTTTCAGTTTGGTCGAGGTCACCGAGCCTTTATAGGTGGCGAACCCCAACTGGGCCAGGTGGTTGGCGCAGACCTTGGCCTGCTCGAACAGCGGCGCCACCAGGCCGTAGGCAATCCCGCGATGGCTGGCGCATTCGCCGATGGCATAGATGCGCGGGTCGTAGGTTTGCATCGTGTCGTTGACCAGGATCCCACGGTTGCACGGGATGCCGGACTTTTCCGCCAGTTCGGTATTGGGGCGGATCCCGGCGGCCATCACCACCAGGTCGGCGGGAATCACGTCGCCGTTTTTGAATTGCACCGAACCCACGCGGCCATTGCCGGCGTCATGCAGGGCCTGGGTCTGTTCGCACAGGCGAAACACCAGGCCACGGCTTTCCAGTTCGGTTTGCAGCAACTGGCCGCTGGTCTTGTCCAGTTGCCGCTCCAGCAGCCATTCGCCGATATGCACCACGGTGACGTGCATGCCGCGCAGCATCAGGCCATTGGCCGCTTCCAGGCCGAGCAGGCCGCCACCGATGACCACGGCATGCTTGTGGGTCTTGGCGGTGTCGATCATGGCTTGGGTGTCGGCAATGTCGCGGTAGCCGATCACGCCCTGCAAGGTATTGCCGGGGATCGGCAGGATGAACGGAGTCGAACCGGTGGCGATCAGCAGGCGATCGTATTCGGCCTCGGTGCCGTCTTCGGCGATGACTTTGCGTTTGACCCGGTCGATCTGCACCACCTTGCGGTTGAGCAGCAACTTGATGTTGTTTTGCAGGTACCAGTCGAGGTCGTTGAGCACGATCTCTTCGAACGTCTGCTCACCGGCCAGCACCGGTGATAGCAGGATGCGGTTGTAGTTGGTGTGGGGCTCGGCGCCAAAGACCGTGATGTCGTACAGCTCGGTGCTCAGTTTCAGCAGTTCTTCAAGGGTGCGAACCCCGGCCATGCCGTTGCCGATCATCACCAGTTTGAGTTTTTTCATGTCGTTCTCCGCAATGGCTCGACAAATCACGCGCAAACAAAAAAAGGCGTCCCGCTAGTTGCCTAGCGAGGACGCCTTTGTCCTGGTCCCGTTCTCTCGGGAAAGCCCCACCTTCGTCGTTGAGGGGTGGGCTGTATGTGGGGTGTTGCAAGAGCTAATGCAGTGGTTGTGCCAAGTCGTGAAAAGCCGGATTTACTGAGGTTCTGGTGGATACCACAAGGCTTTTTCGCACCATTTAAAGGCGCGACGCCCACAACTGGCGCGCCTGCCTCCTACAGGGATAACAGATACAGCAACAGCAGATTGATCAGCAGCGACACCAGCGCCAGGGTTTGCCAGACCTTGAGAGGCTCGCGCTCCAGCAGTGGCCGAGGGCGCAGGCTCAGCTCGCGGCGGTCGGCCTGTTCCAGTACCAGCAGCCATTCCTCGGCGGTTTCGTAGCGTTGGTCCGGTTGTGCCGCCACCGCGCGTTCCAGGCTTTGCTGCAACCAGTCGGGCAGATCCGGTCGATAGCGGCTGGCGCTGACCGGCGTGTTGAAGCGGGGGCGCTGGAAAGCTTCGATTTCACCGTAGGGATAGTGCCCGGTCAGCAGGTAATACAGGCTCACGCCGACGCTGTACAAATCCTGCCGAGGGGTCGGACGTTCACCACTGAAGGCTTCAGGCGCGATAAAGCTGGGGGTGCCCGGCAGCAGGTGAGCGCGGTCCTCGGACAACCCCGGGCAATAGGCCAGGCCAAAGTCCAGTACCCGCAATTCACCGTCGTCCCCCAGCAGCAGGTTTTCCGGCTTGATGTCGCGGTGCAGGATCTGCCGGCGATGCAACATGCCCACCGCGCGCAGCAAGCGCTCGGCGATGGATTGCCATTGTGCCAGCGGCAAGGGGCCTTGCTGCTGGAACAGGGCGGCCAGGGTCTGCCCGCTGTATTCACGCATCACATAGTACAAATGCTGACGCCCGCCGGCCGGATGGACTTCAGGAAATGCCCGTCCGGCCACCCGGCGCAGAAACCATTCTTCTGAGAGCAGGGCCTGGGCGGCGTCGTGGTCATCATCGTGGCCAGGGGGCAGGGTTTTCAGCAGCCAGGGTTGCTGCTGGGTATCGCGTACCCGGTACAGCAACGACTGCCGACTTTGTGCCAGCACGCTCTCCACCTGCCAGCCTTCAAAGGATTGCCCGGCCTTCAACGGCGGCGGCAATGGCCACTGCTGCAACTGCACCAGTGCATCGCCCAGGGTGGCGGCGCCGAGCTGGTCGATGCGCACCAGCAGGGCGCTGGCATTGTCCTGGCTACCCGCCAGGTGTGCGGCGTTGACCAGCGTATTCACGGCCAGGTCCAGGTCGGCCTGTTCGCGCAGGATCGCACGGATGCTGTGATCCGCCAGGGTCGACCACACACCATCGCTGAGCAGCAGGAAACATTCACCCTGGCGCAGTTCACCGTCGAGAAAGTCCACCACCAGATGCTGATCCAGGCCCAGGGCGCGCTTGAGCACGTGCTGCATGCCCGGTTGCTCCCAGACATGTTCTTGGCTGATGCGCTGCAACTCGCCGTCGAACCAGCGATACACCCGGCAGTCGCCGACATGGGCCAGGGTAAAGCGCTGGCCGCGAAACACCACGGCGCTGAGGGTGGTCAACAACGGCTGGCCGCCGCCATTGGCCTGCAGCCAGCGATTCTGCGCCAGCAACAGCCGGTCCAGGGCCTGGGCCACGCCCCAGGTTTGTGGCGTGGCGTAGTAGTCCAGGGCCAGGGCCTGCAAGGTCGAACGCGCGGCCAGGCCGCCATCGGCACACTGGCTGACGCCGTCGGCGATGGCACACAGGTAGCCTTTGCTGGCGGCCAGGTCCGGGGCTGGGGTAACCAGGCGCATGGCGTCCTGGTTTTCCTCACGCGGCCCGATGGCGCTGGCCTGGGCAACACTCAGTTGCAGGCTCATCAGACCCGCGCTGCGGTGACGGCAGCCGAACCCCAGGTGGTCCTCCAGCGCCGTTTCACACCATACAGACCGAACCACGCCAGCACGCCCAGGCTGGCGAACAGCCACAGCGCCAACTGGTAGCTGCCGGTGCTTTGCTTGATCGCACCCATGCCCGCTGCCAGGGCGAAGCCGCCGATGCCGCCGGCCATGCCGATCAACCCGGTCATCACGCCGATCTCCCGGCGAAAGCGCTGCGGTACCAGTTGAAAGACCGCACCGTTACCGGCGCCCAAGCCCAGCATGGTGCAGACGAACAGGGCCAGTGCCGCGTAGGAACTGGGCAGGTTGAAACCCACGGCGGCGATACAGACGGCTGCCACGGCGTACATGCCCAGTAGCGTGCGGATCCCGCCGAAACGGTCGGCCAGGGCGCCGCCCAGAGGGCGCATCAGGCTACCGCCGAACACGCAGGCGGCGGTGTAGTAGCCGGCGGTGACTGGGCTCAAGCCATATTGATCGTTGAAGTAGCCGGGCAGGGCGCTGGCCAGGCCGATAAAGCCACCGAAGGTCACGCTGTAGAAGAACATGAACCACCAACTGTCGCGATCGCCCAAGGCCTTGAAATAGTCGGCCATGGATTTGGCTTTTGGCCGTTCGGGGGCGTTGCGCGCCAGCCAGGCAAAGACGATCAGGGTCAGGATCAATGGGATCAGGGCAAAGCCGAACACATTGCTCCAGCCAAATGCGGCGGCAATCAACGGCGCCAGCAGCGCGGCAAACACGGTGCCGGAGTTGCCGGCCCCGGCGATGCCCATGGCCTTGCCCTGGTGTTCGGCGGGGTACCACTGGGACGCCAGCGGCAGGGCAACGGCAAACGAGGCCCCGGCCATACCGAGGAAAAGCCCCAGGAGCAGCGCCTGTTCATAACTGTGGATCCCCAGTTTCCAGGCGAAGAACAGCGCCACAATCACGATCACCTGACCAATCAGCCCGGCGGTCTTGGGCGACAATTTGTCCGCCAGCATGCCCATCAAAAAGCGCAGGATCGCCCCCGCCAGGATTGGCGTGGCGACCATCAGCCCGCGTTGCTGAGTGGTCAGTTGCAGGTCGGCCGCGATCTGCACCGCCAGCGGGCCCAATAGGTACCAGACCATGAAACTCAGGTCGAAATACAAGAACGCGGCAAACAAGGTCGGGGTGTGCCCGGATTTCCAGAAGCTTGATTTCATCACGCACCTCACGATTGGGGATCTTGTAGAAGGCCTGGTGATGGAACGACCCGCGAAGGCCGCCCCACCAAAACGAAAAAACGCCGCCACCGGGTTCGCGTATGCAAACCGGATGTGCGACGTCTTTGTCGTGGAGGGGCAACCGCCGTTGGCTACCTGTGATGTTTACATAGCAAGTCTTGCGCCAATCGTGACACCGCCATCTACGCAATTTTGCCGCAGCGCATAAATCCAGGCAGACACGGCTGTTGTGGCGAGCGGGCTTGCCCCGCGCTGGGCTGCGAAGCAGCCCCAACAAGATCACAATGTTTTGTCAGATAGTCCGAGGTGACTGATTTTGGGGCTGCTTCGCAGCCCAGCGCGGGCAAGCCCGCTCGCCACAGGGGGGCGTCAGTGTCTGAAAGGTGTGTCGGTGCCGCTATCTCAGCCCAACAACTCACTCATGGCAATAATCTGCTCCGCTACCTGGATCAGCTTTTGCTGGCGGCTCATGGCCTGGCGGCGCATCAGGGTGTAGGCCTGTTCCTCGTTGCAGTCTTTCATTTTCATCAATAGGCCCTTGGCCAGCTCGATGCGCTTGCGTTCTGCCAGTTGCTGGTCGCGGGCTATGAGTTGCGCGCGCAAGGCCTGGTCGCTCTCGAAGCGCGCCATGGCGACATCGAGGATCGGTTGCAGGCGCTGGGCCTGGATGCCTTCGACGATATAGGCACTGACCCCGGACTTGATTGCCTGGCGCATCACGCCGGGGTCATGTTCGTCGGTAAACATCACGATGGGCCGGGGCTGGTCGCGGCTGACCAGCACCACCTGCTCCATCACATCGCGGCCGGGTGATTCGGTATCGATCAGAATCACATCCGGGCGCACCGTTTCGACGCGCGCTGGCAGGTCGATGGTCAGGCCCGATTCATCGATCACTTCAAAACCGGCCTCGGTCAGCGCGCTCTTGAGACGCCCGACTTTGCGCGGGGTGTCATTGATCAGCAGGATTCGCAACATGGGTGGCCTCCCGTCAGCGCAAGGCGTGGCGGACGACATCGTCGGCCAGGGCGTGCAGGCGGAAACTGCGGGCGTAGCCGGCCGGGTCCGAGCCATCCCAGACCTTGCCGTCGATCAACTGGCTGCTGCGCATTTCTTCGGCCTTGGTCGCCACGCCCACGGCGCTTGCGGCTTGGCGATACAGATCCAGTTGCTGCACCTGACGGGCAACGGCGTGGTAATCGGGGTCTTCACGCAGCAGGCCCCAGCGGCGGAATTGGGTCATGAACCACATGCCATCGGACAGGTACGGCAAGTTGACCTCGCCCCCGCCATGAAAGCGCAGCGCGTGTACGTCTTGCCAGTGGTTACCCAGGCCGTCGTCATAGATGCCCAGCAGCCGCGGTTCGATGCAGTCGAGTGGCGCGTCCAGGTAATCCCTGGCGCTGAGCAGTTGCGCGGTGGAGCGCCGGTTTTCGAGGCTGTCATCGATAAAACGGCTGGCTTCCAGAACCGCCATCACCAGCACGCGTGCGGTGTTGGGGTATTGCTCGACAAACGCCTGGGTGCAGCCCAGGACTTTTTCCGGGTGGTCCGGCCAGATCGCCTGGCTGGTGGCAAGGGTGAAGCCCTGGTTCTGCTGCACCGCGCTGGCACACCAGGGTTCGCCGACGCACAGGCCGTCGATCCGTCCGGCTTGCAGGTGCGCGACCATTTGCGGCGGCGGGACCACCACACTCTCGACATCCCGCAGCGGGTGAATGCCCTGGCTGGCCAGCCAGTAATACAACCACATGGCATGGGTACCGGTAGGAAAGGTCTGGGCGAAGGTGAGTTTTGTCCGACTTTGGTGCACCTTGCGCTCCAGTGCCTCAGGACTGGTCACGCCCTGTTGTTGCAGGCCCTGGGACAGGTTGATGCCTTGGCCGTTCTGGTTCAGGCCCATCAGCACCGCCATGTCGGTTGCAGCGACGCCGCCGATGCCCAGGTGGACCGCATAGATCAGGCCGTACAGGCTGTGGGCGGCGTCCAGTTCGCCGCTGACCAGCTTGTCCCGCAGCCCGGCCCACGACGATTGGCGCTTGAGGTTCAAGGTCAGGCCATACGGTTGGGCAAACCCCTGCGTCGCCGCGACCACCAGCGAGGCGCAATCGCTCAAGGCCATGAAGCCCAGGTCGAGGCTGCTCTTTTCCGGGGCATCGCTGCCGTTGACCCAGGCCAGGGGATTGGTTGCCTGGCTGTAGCCGACCTGATCACTCATCAACACCTACCTTCTGTGTGAAAAAAGGCGTCGTTCCGTAGGGTGTCTTACAAGCCACCTGCGGTAACGACGCCTTTGTCCTTGAGCCCGTTCCGTCATTGGCGCGGGCTGCCCTGGGCAAGGTAAAGCAAGGCACATGCCACGGCGTGTGGCATGGGGTAGGCCGTCAGGCTTTCATCAAGATTGCGCCGTGGGGGCCTTTCACTATGGCGCCCCTTCAGGCAACACCGTCCAGGAAACCCAGCGTGCTCCTTGCCCGATTTACCACAGCGACCGTCCATGGCCTTTTGCAGCGCTGGCTGCTGGCCGCTCTGCTGATGCTCAATGCCTTGCCGGCGATGGGCGAGTCCTATCTGGCGTGGGACGAAAGTCTGCAAGGCTTCTTCGGTCGGCTTGCGGTGCCCCTCGGCCAGCCCATCGTGGTCAGCAAGTTGGCGGCGGGCAAACGTATCAGCGGGCAGTTTGATTTTGCCAACGCGCAAGCCGTCCTCGAGGCCGTGGCGTTGCAGCATGAATTGATCTGGTACAGCGACGGCCAGGTGCTGCATCTCTACGACGCTGGCGAGGCCAAGAGTTCCGGGGTGGCCCTGCGACACATGACGGTCGACCGCCTGCGCGACGTCATGGGGCGCACGGGGCTCGACGAGGCGCGCTACCCCCTGCGCAAGGCCGGCCCCCGTCTGTTTTACGTGTCGGGGCCCGCCAACTATGTCGATCACGTCATGCGCCTGGCCCAGTTGATGGACCGCCCGCGCCCGGCGCGGCGCGAGGACATGCAAAGAGTCGGGGTCATCCAGGTGCTCAACGCCGATGTAGCAGACCGCCAGTACGACAGGGGCGCGCAGACCATCACCGTACCCGGTCTCGCCACGCTCCTCGAGAAGCAGCTCGCCGAACTGGGTGGCAAGGCGCGCACCGGCATCACGGTGATTGCGTATCCGCAGGTCAACAGCCTGTTGATCAGTGGCAGTGAGCAGCAACTAAGGATGATCAGGGAACGGGTGGCGGAACTGGATGTGCCCCCGCGTTCTTTTGCCCAGGGGCAGGGCGCTTCGACATCCCTGAGCGCCGATCAGTACGAACGTGTACGGCGCGCGTTTGCCCGGGTCGGCGAGCAGTAGCGCCAGGCTTCGAAATTTCCTACGCAAAACTCCTGCAAAACTTCGACGCATCGGGCTTTTTCCTAACGTGAAATTGATGACGGGTTTCTATAGTCGCGCCTCTCCCAGACGGTGCGTGACGCAATCCTCAGGCGCCGTGAATGCCCGCAGACAGGTACAGAGGTTTGAATGGTTGTTGCAGTTGAGGGCTTGATGACGGCGTCCCTCGCCTTTGGTCAGTGGACGTTGCAGGAGGATGGCAGGCTGACCACCGAAGGTCGCGACATTCAGCTACCGCCCAAAGAGAGTCACGTGTTGCGCCTGTTGTTGACCACGCCTGGGGTGCTGGTCACCAAGGATTGCCTGCTGGAGCATGTCTGGCCGGATATCGACGTTGCCGAAGAATCCCTGACCCGCTGCATCTACTCATTGCGCAAGCAACTGGAGGGCGATCGTGGGTTGATCGCAACGGTGTATGGCCGCGGTTATCGTTTCAATGGCCGGGTGCGGGTGGTCGCGTGCCCTGGGCTGGTGCAGGCGGTGCGGGCACACACCGCTGCGTGCCCGGCCTGTGGATGGTGTGGTGAGCGGGTATGAGGCGTGCTTGCCGGCTGGGACTGATGTTATTGAGCCTGGGTGGAGTCGGTCAGGCCCAGGCGTATTGTTGGGCCGAGGCCGCCCGCCAGTACGATATCGAGCCAGAGCTGTTGCAGGCGATTGCCGCAGTAGAGTCCGGCTACCGCGCCGAAGCCATGAACCACAGCAACAAAAATGGCACCCGCGATATTGGCCTGATGCAAATCAACAGCATTCATCTGCCACGCCTGCTTAAACAGGGGATTACCGAACAACGGTTATTGGATGAACCGTGCCTGTCGGTGGAGGTGGGGGCATCGATCCTGGCGGCTTTTATCAAGCAGTTTGGCTACAACTGGACCGCCGTGGGCGCCTATAACGCCGGGCCGGGAGCCGGGGCCGAACGTGATGAATTGCGCCTGCGCTATGCGCGCAAGATCTGGGCGCGCTACGAAGAGTTGATGGCCTCCCGCAGGGGATGATCGACCGGCGGTGTGCCATGCCTCGCGCGCACCCGCCACCCCGGCTATAATCGCCGCCACCTTTCGCCGCCATCCGAGTCAAGCCCGCCCATGTATACCCTGGCCCGCCAGCTGTTGTTCAAACTCTCCCCGGAAACTTCCCACGATCTGTCCCTGGACCTGATCGGCGCGGGCGGCCGCCTGGGGCTCAATGGCCTGGTGTGCAAGGCGCCGGCGCAAATGCCGGTCTCGGTGATGGGGCTCGACTTCCCCAACCCGGTCGGCCTGGCCGCCGGCCTGGACAAGAACGGCGCGGCCATCGACGGCTTTGCGCAACTGGGGTTCGGCTTTGTGGAGATTGGCACGGTCACGCCGCGCCCGCAGCCGGGCAATCCCAAGCCGCGCATTTTCCGCCTGCCGGAAGCCGAGGCGATCATCAATCGCATGGGCTTCAACAACCTGGGCGTTGACCATCTGCTGTCGCGGGTGCAGGCCGCCAAGTACAAGGGCATCCTGGGGATCAATATCGGCAAGAACTTCGATACCCCGGTGGAACGTGCGGTGGATGACTACCTGATCTGCCTGGACAAGGTTTACGCCCATGCCAGCTATGTGACGGTCAACGTCAGCTCGCCCAATACCCCGGGCCTGCGCAGCCTGCAGTTTGGCGACTCCCTCAAGCAACTGCTCGAGGCCTTGCGCCAGCGCCAGGAAGACCTGGCGGTGCGCCATGGCAAGCGTGTGCCGTTGGCGATCAAGATCGCCCCGGACATGAGCGACGAAGAGACCGTGCTGGTGGCCCAGGCCCTGGTGGATTCGGGGATGGACGCGGTGATTGCCACCAACACCACCCTCAGCCGTGCTGGCGTTGAAGGCCTGGCCTACGGTGACGAGGCCGGTGGGCTTTCCGGCGCGCCAGTGCGCGACCAGAGCACTCATATCGTCAAGGTGCTGGCGGCCGAGCTGGCCGGGCGTTTGCCGATCATCGCCGTGGGCGGGATCACCGAGGGCAAGCACGCCGCCGAGAAAATCGCCGCGGGCGCCAGCCTGGTGCAGTTGTACTCCGGGTTTATCTACAAGGGGCCGGCGTTGATTCGCCAGTCGGTGGACGCCATCGCGGCTTTGCCAAAACCCTGATGCGAACGTCCGGCCATAAAAAAGGGCTCCTCGAAGGAGCCCCTGGGCCGAAGCCCGCCGCCCGGATGGGGCGTGCGTGGTTAAGTCGTTACATTCTTCAAGGTGGTTGTCGGAATTAAGTGCCCTGATTAGCCGACGGCGTGAAGTTCGTTGAGTCTGTGGATCCCCGCAGTGCCGGTCATACCGTCCCAGTTGTCGCCGCGTCCTTCGCGCCACCCGTTAATCCAGGCCTGGCGTACCGACGGTAGAGTAAATGGGCAAAGCTCACGGGATT
Source organism: Pseudomonas sp. 06C 126 (assembly GCF_001855215.1). Taxonomy (NCBI): domain Bacteria; kingdom Pseudomonadati; phylum Pseudomonadota; class Gammaproteobacteria; order Pseudomonadales; family Pseudomonadaceae; genus Pseudomonas; species Pseudomonas sp. 06C 126. The sequence continues at coordinate 84,776 of NZ_MIFU01000080.1, forward strand.
TGCCATGAACGCCATACTGATATCCGCGTAAAAATGCTCTTTCCAACGGATCACGCTTAAGTCTTCTCATAGGGTGTTTCCCTCACTTGTTGACTGTCTTGATATCCTTCGACCTCATCCGAGGCCGGGCAGAGTTTTTCTGCCGTTGGTGCGGCTCGCTGCCGGCGTGGCGAGCCAATGTGTCAGCGTCGTTGCGGCGCTAACCTGTGTTGAGTTCTAACCAATAGGTCACATGGATTCAATGATCGTTTTGTCATAAGCACGTAACGATAACGATGCTATAGCCATAAGCTGGGATGGCTTTTCGCCCCTTTTTTTGGCCAAAGCCAGCTATGATGTGCCCTGTATAGAGGATGGGTTTAATCCTTTAGTGAGAATACCCGCCGCCTGCAGTCGGTTATTATTCGACGAAGGGTCGGAATATTTCCTTTTGTTGCAAAAATTATCTCTCTGCCCCGGCAATCAAGGCCCACAAAGCCTGGACGCCGGGGTGGAACGGCACACATTCGTGCCACGCGAGCGCTCTTCAAGAAAAGCGCTTGATTGAAAATCGAACGCGCGATGCGTCGCCCGTTCACTTATTGCTGAAAAGCCTGGAATGCCCATGTCGGACCGTTACGAACTCTTCCTCACTTGCCCCAAGGGCCTCGAAGGCCTGCTGATCGAGGAAGCCGTCGGGCTTGGCCTTGAAGACGCCCGCGAGCACACCTCGGCCGTGCGCGGCATGGCCGACATGGAAACCGCCTACCGCCTGTGCCTCTGGTCGCGCCTGGCCAACCGTGTGTTGCTGGTGCTCAAGCGCTTCCCGATGAAGGACGCCGAAGACCTGTACCACGGCGTACTGGATATTGAATGGCAAGACCATATGGTCCCCGATGGCACCCTCGCGGTGGAATTCAGCGGCCATGGCTCGGGCATCGACAACACCCACTTCGGCGCGCTGAAGGTCAAGGATGCGATTGTCGACAAACTGCGCACCCCGACCGGCGAACGCCCGTCCATCGACAAGATCAACCCCGACCTGCGCATTCACCTGCGCCTGGACCGTGGCGAAGCGATCCTCTCCCTCGACCTGTCCGGCCATAGCCTGCACCAGCGCGGTTACCGCCTGCAGCAGGGCGCCGCACCGTTGAAGGAAAACCTCGCGGCGGCGATTCTGATTCGTGCCGGCTGGCCGCGCATTGCCGCAGAAAACGGCGCGCTGACGGACCCGATGTGCGGCGTCGGTACCTTCCTGGTGGAAGGTGCGATGATTGCTGCGGACATGGCGCCCAACCTCAATCGCGAGCAGTGGGGCTTCACCGCCTGGCTCGGCCACGTGCCGGCGTTGTGGAAAAAACTCCACACCGAGGCCAGCGAACGTGCCGCCATCGGCATGAACAAACCGCCACTGTGGATCCGTGGCTACGAAGCTGACCCGCGCTTGATCCAGCCTGCGCGCAACAACATCGAGCGTGCCGGCCTGAGCCACTGGATCAAGATCTACCAGGGCGAAGTCGGTACCTTCGAGCCGCGCCCGGACCAGAACCAGAAAGGCCTGGTCATCTGCAACCCGCCGTACGGCGAGCGCCTGGGTGACGAAGCCAGCCTGTTGTATCTCTACCAGAACCTCGGTGAGCGTCTACGCCAGGCGTGCATGGGCTGGGAGGCGGCGGTATTCACTGGCGCACCTGACCTGGGCAAGCGCATGGGGATCCGCAGCCACAAGCAGTATTCGTTCTGGAACGGCGCGTTGCCGTGCAAGCTGCTGCTGATCAAGGTCAACCCGGACCAGTTCGTGACCGGCGAGCGCCGTACCCCGGAACAGCGCCAGGCCGAACGTGAGCAAGCCGCTTACGATCAGGCCCCGACCGAGCCGCAAGAGCGCCAGTACAACAAGAACGGTAACCCGATCAAACCCGCGCCGGCACCGGCTCCGGTGGTCGAGCAGGCGCGCTTGAGCGAAGGCGGGCAGATGTTTGCCAACCGCCTGCAAAAGAACCTCAAGTTGCTGGGCAAGTGGGCCAAGCGCGAGGGTGTCGATTGCTACCGCGTGTACGACGCCGATATGCCGGAATACTCCATGGCTATCGACCTGTACCACGACTGGGTGCACGTCCAGGAATACGTGGCGCCCAAGTCCATCGATCCGGAAAAGGCCTCGGCACGCATGTTCGATGCCCTGGCTGCGATTCCCCAGGCGCTGAACATCGACAAGAGCCGCGTAGTGGTCAAGCGCCGCGAGCGCCAGAGCGGTACCAAGCAGTACGAGCGCCAGAGCGCCCAGGGCAAGTTCACTGAAGTCAGCGAGGGCGGGGTGAAGCTGCTGGTCAACCTGACCGACTACCTGGATACCGGGCTGTTCCTCGACCATCGCCCGATGCGCATGCGCATCCAGAAAGAAGCGGCCGGCAAGCGCTTCCTCAACCTGTATTGCTACACCGCCACGGCCAGTGTGCATGCGGCCAAGGGCGGTGCGCGCAGCACCACCAGTGTCGACTTGTCGAAAACCTACCTGGACTGGGCGCGCCGCAACCTGTCCCTCAATGGTTTTTCCGACAAAAACCGCCTGGAGCAGGGTGATGTGATGGCCTGGCTGGAAGCCAGCCGTGATGAATTCGACATGATCTTCATCGACCCGCCGACCTTCTCCAACTCCAAGCGCATGGAAGGCGTGTTCGACGTCCAGCGCGACCACGTGCAGTTGCTCGACCTGGCCATGGCCCGTCTGGCACCGGGCGGGGTGCTGTATTTCTCCAACAACTTCCGCAAGTTCCAGTTGGAGGACAACCTGGGCGAGCGCTATGCCGTCGAGGAAATCAGCGATAAAACCATCGATCCGGATTTTGCCCGTAACCCGAAAATCCACCGGGCCTGGAAAATCACCGCACGCTGATCGACCTTGAAGCCGCGGGCCCGGATTTTTCCGGGTTCGCGGCTTTTTTACGCTGGTCAAAAGTGGGCTCGATGGCTATAACTAATCTCTTAGCCAAAGTGGCGCCCCTGCACGCTGGTGTTTCGAGTTTTGCCTATGCCGTTGCAAGACGTCCGCCCGAAAATACTGGGATTTATCAGCGAACAGGCGTCGGCTTGGCTGGTAGCGTCGGTAGTATTGCTGGTGGGTGTGGTGCTCACCGTCGTGCTGGCGCTGGCCACGGCCGATTTGCATCAGCAGGAAGTCCGCCATCGTTTTCAGTTGTTGGTCAACGAACGCTATAGCCGCCTGGAAGAGCGTTTTGAAGACCAGGAACAGCGTCTGGGCAGCCTGCGGCGTTTTTTCGTCAATTCCAATACGGTTTCCCGTGAAGAGTTCGATGGGTTCGCCCAGCCGTTGCTCATGCGCGCGCGGGCCTATGCCTGGGCGCCACGGATATTTCGCGATCAGCGCCAGGCTTTCGAACAACAAGTGTCACTCCAGCGTGGCGCGCCTTTCTCCATTCGCGAACTGAACGACAACGGGACCCTGCTGCCGGCAGGCGAGCGCGACGAATATGTGCCGGTGTTGTATAGCCAGACCCAAAGCCTGATCGGCTCGCCCCTGGGGTTTGACTTGCTGGCCCAACCACTGCGCCGCTCAACCGTCGAGCGGGCGTACCGGTCCGGAAGCATCGCCGTGTCCCAACCCATGTTGCTGGTGGGTGTGGAGCCGGCGTATGCCATGGGGGTGTTGCTGGTAGCGCCCGTCACCCGGCCGCACACCGCGCAAATGACCTACAACGAACCCTATGGTTTCGTCATGGCGGTGATCAGCATGCGCCAGTTGGTGGCCGACGGCTTGCCCAAGCCCGCGCGGGACAACCTGGTCATGCAGATTGTCGATACTTCCGACACCCAGCAGCGAGTGTTGTACGAGTCGGATAACGCCGTGGCCGATAGCGGCCTGGAGGCGATCCGCCGGCTTACCCTGGGTGATCATGTCTATGCCCTGAGCCTGCGCCCCAGTCAGGTATTTGCCCAGGCCAATCACTCTGCGGTTACCAGTATCCTGGTCATGGGTTGCTTGCTCAGCCTGTTGCTCAGTGCCTTGCTCTACGTGCTGGTCAGCCAGCGCCAGCGGGCGGTGAGGCTGGTACAACAGCGCACCGGGCAATTGCACCAGCGTGAGTATGAGTTGCGCGGCGCCCACGGCCAGTTGCGCAGTGTGCTCAATGCCGCGACCCAGGTGGCAATCATTGCCACGGATCTGCGGGGGGTGATCAACACCTTCAATGCCGGTGCCGAGCAGATGCTGGGTTATCCGGCGCAGCAGGTGCTCGGTCACATGACCCTCGAAAGCCTGCACCTGGCGTCGGAACTGGAAACCCGTGCCATGCAGCTGAGCCAAGCGCTGGGCAAACGGATCATGCCGGGCCAGGCGATGCTGGTGGAGGGGGCCGACAGCCTGCATGAGGCTCGGGAATGGACGCTGGTCCGCCAGGACGGCAGCCAGTTGACCGTGAATATGCTGGCCACGGCATTGCTTGATGACCATGGCTTATGGATCGGACACCTGGCGATCTGCCTGGATGTCACCGAGCAGAAACGCGCCTATGAGGCCTTGGCGGCGCGGGATCGCTTGCTGAAAAAACTCAGTGCCCATGTGCCGGGCGGGATTTTCCAGTTCACCCTGGAGCCCAACGACAACTGGCGGTTTATCTACGCCAGCGACGGTATGCGCGATATCTATGAAATCGATCCGGGGCTGTTGCAACAGGATGCCAAGCAAGTTTTCGAACGTATTCACCCCCTTGATGCTGAACGCATCCGCGCTTCTATCCGCTTGTCAGCGCTGCAATTGAGCCATTGGCGCGAAGAATATCGGGTGCAACTGCCAGGCCGCGGCCTGCGATGGATCCGTGGCGAGGCGACGCCGGAAGAGTTACCCGGCGGCGGTACCTTATGGCATGGCTACGTGTCGGATATCTCCGATCTAAAGCGGGTGGAAGAGGAGCTGCGGGCGCTGTCGATTACCGACTCATTGACGGGTATCCATAATCGCCGCTACTTCCAGGACCGGCTGAAGGCCGAGATGAGCCGGGTGCGGCGCACAGCGGGTACGCTGGCCGTGATCATGCTGGATATCGACCATTTCAAGCGCATCAATGACCAGCACGGGCACGCCGCCGGGGATGGGGTGCTACAGGAGTTGTGTCGGCGGATCAGCCAGCGTTTGCGCCGCAGCGATGTGTTCTGTCGCCTGGGCGGCGAGGAGTTCATGGTGCTTTGTCCGAACACCGATGGCGTTCAGGCCTACAGCCTGGCAGTTGAATTATGGGAAGTGCTGCGCAGTACACCGATGGAAGGCGTTGGCACCGTGACCGCCAGTTTTGGCGTGGCCAGTTGGCGGGTCGATGACGGTGTGGATGGCTTGTTGTTGCGCGCGGATTCGGCGGTGTACGCCGCCAAGCAAGCGGGCCGGGATCGGGTTGAGTCGCAGCGGTTGCCTGCTTG